>DASTAE010000323.1:0-4267 GCA_035712985.1 Actinospica sp. | reverse complement strand
GGCCGTGGGCCGGCGGCCATGGTGCGCGCTTCAACCTGCCGCCCGACACCTCGGCGTTCACCGGCCGCGAACGAGAGCTGGCGGAACTGTACGAGTTCGAAGACGCGGCACGGCGGCTGGGCTCGGGGGCGGCGGCGGTCGTGGCGATCGACGGGATGGCGGGAATCGGCAAGACGGCGCTCGCCCTGCACGCCGCGCACCGCATGGCCGAGCGCTTCCCGGACGGCCGGATGTTCCTCGATCTGCGCGGGCATTCCCCGGGGCTCACCCCGCTGGACCCCGCCGCGGCACTCGACTACTTCCTGCGCTGCCTCGGCGTTCCGCCGCAGCTGATCCCGCCGGATCCGCAGGCGCGTTCCGCCTTCTACCGCGACCGGCTCACCGGCACCCGCACGCTCATCGTGCTCGACAACGCCCTCGGCGACGCCCAGGTACGTCCGCTGCTGCCCCCGGACCCTGGCTGCCTGGTCCTCGTCACCAGCCGCAGGCGGCTCCTCGGACTGGACGACGCGTACACCCTCGGCCTCGACCCCTTCGCGGCCTCCGAGGCGGTGGAACTGCTGCGCCGGGTGGCCGGTCCGGAACCGCTGGCCGCCGCCGCGCCGGATGTCGCCGGGGAACTGGCAGAGTTGTGCGGGCACATGCCGCTGGCCCTGCGGATCGCGGGTTCCCGGCTGCGCGGCCGCCGCGCCGCCGGACTCGACGAGCTGGTGCTGCGACTGCGCGACGAGAGTTCCCGGCTGGCCCGCCTGCACGACAGCGACCGCAGCCTGATCTCGGTGTTCGAGTCCTCATACGCGGTGCTGGGTGAGGACGAGCAGCTGCTGCTGCGTCGCCTCGGCCTGGCACCTGGACCCGAGTTCGACGCGTACGCCGCGGCGGCCCTCCTCGACAGCGACCTCGGCGCCGCCGGCTCGCTGCTCGAGTCCCTCGTCGATCACAACCTCGTGATGCAGCAGGCGGCCGGCCGGTACCGCCTGCACGATCTGGTCAGATTCTTCGCCCAGCGGTGCGCCGGCGCCGATGACGCCCCGTCGAACGTGGCCGCGCTCGCCCGACTGTTCGACTACTACCAGCAGGCAGCGTGGCAGGCGGACGCGCGTATCGCCCGCTATCAGGCCCCGGGTTCTCAGCACACCGGGGAGGTCGGCACCACCTCGCCCGCGCTGCCGGAGCTGATCGACCAGCCGTCCGCCATCGCGTGGATGCGCGACGAGCGCGCCAATCTGCTCGCCGCGCGTGATCTGGCCGCCGCGCGGGGCGAGGACGCGCGGGTCACCGCGTTGGCCGGGGCGTGCGCGGCCTACCTGCAACAGGAGGGGCCGTGGCCGCTGGCCGAGGCGCTCCAGGAGTCGGCCGCGCAGGCCGCCGTGCGCGCGGGAGATCCGGCCGCCCGCGCCGCGGCCCTCGCCGCGCTCGGCCGTCTGCGCCGGGTGGCCGGAGACTACCCGAGCGCCTCGGGGCTGCTCGAGCAGGCCCTGCTGATCTATCAAGGCATGGATGACGAGCTCGGTGAGGCGAACGCGAGGTGCGACCTCGGCCTCGTCCACTACCTGACGAATGACCGGAAACCGGCGATCGCCGAGTTCGAGGAGGCGTTGGCGTACTACCGCTCGTCCGGCGACCTGCGCGGGGAGGGCGCCGCACTGCAAGGGCTCGGCCGGGTCCGGCAGGCGGTCGGCGAGTACGCCCTCGCCGCACCGTTGCACGAGCGTGCCGCCGAGGTCTACGCGGTGTTGGGCGACCGGATCGGGGAAGCCAACGCGCTGTGGGATCTCGCCCGGGTGGACTACGCGTACGGCGAGTGCGCACGTGCCGTACGCCGGTTGGAGCTAGCGCAGGAGATCCACCGCGCGTCAGGGGACCGGCTCGGTGAGGCGAACGTCCTGTGCGACCTGTGCCGAGTCCTGGGAACGCAGGGCACTTACCCCGAGGCGGTGGCGGCCGGGGCGGCGTCCGTCGAGGTGTTCCGCGCTCTGGGCAATCGGGTGGGGGAGGCGAACGCGCTCGTCGCCCTGGGCCGGGTGCGGATCCTGCTGTGCGAGCACGAGGCCGCGCGCGAGGCGCTCACCCGTGCGCTGCGCATTTTCCGCGACCTCGACGACCGGTTCGGCGAGAGCCAGGCACTCCACGCCCTAGGCGCCGTCGGTCGGGCCCTCGGCGACCATGCCGGGGCGACCGACCTGCTCCGGCAGGCCGAGGCGATCAGCTGGGCGACCGGCGACCAGCACTCCACGGCCAACATCGAACTCGAACTCGGCCGGGTGTGCCACGCTACCGCGGACTTCGACGAGGCGGCCGAACACTTCGCCCTCGCGGTGGCCGGCTTCCGCGCCGTGGGCGACCCGCAAGGTGAGGCCGAGGCGCTTAACAGCACGGCGGCGCTGGTCTACGACGTGGACGGCCCGCGGTCGGCGCAGGAATGCTTCCAACAGGCGCTGAAATGCGCGCGAGCCGCACACAGCCCGGTCGACGAGGCCGCCGCCGAGGCCGGCATCGCCCGCTGCCGCGCCGCCGCCAGGGGTACGGCCACCGGCCCGGACGACCTGCCGTAACGGCCGGAATTGCGGCCATCACCTCGGTCGGCCGCTGCCGTTGCTCGGTTGTTGGGCGATTGTTAGGCGCCGGGTTCAGTCTTCTCGAGGGAACCCGCGAACAGAGAACCTCGTGAAGGAGCGTCCTGCGACGCCCCAGGCAATCGCCTGACGGACACCGGCTCGTCTTCCACGCACAGCACGGTCCTTACATCTTACTCAATATAGGAGTATTCCCATGTCGTTTACCGTTCGCCGCGCCGCCGCAGCTGCCGTGGCCGCAGTGATCCTCGCCCCCGCCGTCGCCTTCGTGACGGCGGCCCCTGCCTCGGCCACGTCCGCCACCGACATCGCCAACCTGGCCTCCGCCAACATCGGCAAGGGGGCGGGTTGGTGCTCGAAGGTCAACAGCTCCAACAACAGCCTCGGCGGCAACGCCTTCGACAACAGTTGCGCCTACAGCGACAGCGGGTACGGCGAGTACTGGTGCGCCGACTTCGCCAAGTGGGTCTGGCAGAACGCGAACGGCGGCACCATCGACACCAGCGGCCTGACCGCCGCGTCCGGCAGCTTCTACACCTACGGTTCCAACCACGGCACCCTGCACACCTCCCCCTCGTATGTGCCGAAGGTCGGCGACGCCATCGTGTACGACTACGCGGGCGGCGGCGTCGCCGACCACGTCGGACTCGTCACCGCCGTCAACTCCGACGGCTCCCTGCGAACCGCGAACGGCGACTGGGGCGGCACCGGCGGCGGTTCCCAGGCTTCCTTCGCCGAAAGCTCCACGGTCGCCGCCGTGACCATCGGCGCCTCGGAGCGTTCCGTCGGCTCCACCCCCGCCGGCATCGGCATGACCATCAGCGCCTACGTCTCGCCCGTCGGCCTGACCTCGAGCTCCGGGTTCGAGGCCGTGTTCCAGGCGAACACCTCGAACATGCTGACCTACTCGTCATCCTCCGGCCCGGCCGACACCAGCGAGGGCATGATGAAGGGCACCAGCCCGAGCATCGCCGCGCTCGCCGGCGGTGGCTACGAGCTGGCGTTCCAGGCCAACAACGGGAACCTGTACGTGGACGGGCCCAGCGGTCTGATCAACACGCAGGAAGGCATGATGGCGGGCACCAGCCCGTCGATAGCGGCCGCTCCCGGCGGCGGGTACGAGGTCGCCTTCCAGGCCAACACCGGCGACCTGTTCACGTGGTCGCCGTCCAGCCTGGTCGACACGAGCGAGGGCATGATGAAGGGCACCAGCCCGAGCGTCGCCGCGCCGGCCGGCGGCGGGTACGTGGTCGCGTTCCAGGCCAACACCGGCAACCTGTTCACCTGGTCGCCCTCGAGCCTGGTCGACACCCAGGACGGCATGATGGCCGGGACCAGCCCGAGCATCGCGGCGTCGTCCGGCGGCGGATACCAGGTCGCGTTCCAGACCAACACGGGCTACCTGTTCACCTGGTCGCCGTCGACCAATACCGTGACCACGTCGCAGGGCATGAAGACCGGCACCAGCCCCGCGATCACGGCGCTGACCACGGGAGGCTACGAAGAGGCGTTCCAGGCCAACACGGGAAGCCTCATCGTGTGGGGTTCCGGCGGCAACACCAACACCGGGCAGGGCATGCTCGCCGGCACCAGTCCCGCCATCGCCGCGCTGCCCAACGGCGCATTCGAAGAGGCTTTCCAGGCCAACACCGGCAGCCTGATCGTGTTCGGTGCCGGCGGCAACACCAACA
>DASTAE010000322.1:0-19717 GCA_035712985.1 Actinospica sp. | reverse complement strand
GCAGCGGCACGGATCTAGCGTGCCGCTGCGCCACCGCCTAGCCGAGGTTGCACGGATACGGACGGAAACGCAAGGGCAATGACAGTCCGAAGTGACTCGCAGAGCGGCGAAGCGGAATCCACCCCGAGTGCCGAGGCGGCCGAGTCCGTCCCCGGCTACCGGGACCTGTCCCGAATAGGCCACGGGGGGTTCAGCGTCGTCTACCGGGCGGTGCAGGAGTCCTTCGAACGCGACGTGGCGCTCAAGGTGCTGACCGTCGGCGGGGACGAGGACTCGCAGCGGCGCTTCCTGCGCGAGGTGCGGCTGGCCAGCAAGCTGAGCGGGCACCCGCACGTGGTCACGGTGCTGGACACCGGCACCACCGACTCGGGCCGGCCCTACCTGGCGATGGACCTGTACGACGGCGGCTCGATGAAGGAGCGGCTCAGGCGCAGCGGGCCGCTGGAACCGGCCGAGGTGGCGCTGGTCGGCGCGAAGATCGCCGAGGCGCTCGCGGCCGCGCACAAGCTCGGCGTGCTGCACCGGGACGTCAAACCGAACAACATCCTCGTTTCCCGCTTCGGCGAGCCGGCGCTCGCCGATTTCGGCGTTTCCTGCCTGCTCGACTCGAACACCTCCGCGTCCGTGCTCGACGTGTTCTCCCCGCAGCACGCCGCGCCCGAGCTGATGACCCGCGGCGTGCCGAGCGTGTCCTCGGACATCTACGCCCTCGGCTCGACGCTGTACGAGCTGCTGACCGGCAAGCCGCCGTTCGGCGCGGACAGCCGGGACGTGCGCGCGATCATGTGGCGGGTGATGAGCGAGCCCGCGCCGCACCCGGACTGCCCCGAGCTGCCCGGCCTGTCCGACGCCGTCGTGCGCGCCATGGCCAAGGACCCGGAGGACCGCTTCCCGGACGCCGGCGACTTCGCCAAGACCCTCCGTGCCCTGATACCGGAGGGCTCCTCGGCCACCCTCGCGATGACCGTGCTCGCCCCGGCCGCCGCGTCCGCGGCCGCGAACACCATGCTGGTCGCGCAGGACGACGAGACCGGCTCGCACAGCACCTCGCTCTACGAGTCCCCGTTCGACCCCGACGAGACCGGCGGCGGCAGGTCGCGCGGCGGGGACGAGACGATGGTCCGCCCCGACCGCGTCGACCCCGAGCCGGGCCCCAAGGCCAAGAAGAAGCGCGGCGGCAGCGGCGCGGGCGGGGGAGCCGCGGCGGGGCTCGGCGCGGTCGACGGCGAGCCGCGCGGCCGGCGCCGCGCCCGCACCCCGCTGATCCTGCTCACGGCGTTCTGCCTGCTCGGCGCGGCCGTCTGGGTCGTGCTGGACACGCAGAACTCTTCGACGGGTCCGAAGGCCGAGGCCTCCTCGCACACCGTGCTCCAGGTGACGGCCTCGGCGAGCGCCGGCCGCTCGGCCTCCGCGAGCGCCTCGCCGAGCGCGTCGCGCACGCCGACGCACACCGCGCAGCCCACGGCGACGAGGACCACGCACACGGCCACGCCCTCCGCGGCCTCCTCGGCCACCTCGTCCTCGACCGGCTCCTCGGGCGGCGGACTGCTCGGCCTCGGCACGTACCACCAGTTCAAGAACGTGGGCGGCGGCACCTGCCTGACCGAGTCCGGCTCCTCCGCCGCGGCCCAGTCCTGCGGCGCCGGCTCCTCCCAGGGCTGGCAGTTCTCCGAGCCGGTGACGGGGCTGCTCGACTCCCTCGCGGGCGACTACGAGCTCGTCAACAAGGCGACCGGCGACTGCCTCGTCGAGTCCGGCGGTTCCGTCGGCACGGCCGCCTGCGACGGCAGCACCGCGCAGCTGTGGTCGACCGCCGCGCAGGGCTCGGGCGAGGAGGTGCGCAGCGCCGGTGACAGCGAGTGCCTGGTCGCGTCGGGTTCCGGAGTCGCGACGGGGTCCTGCAGCTCCAGCGACTCGGCCGATCTCTGGCAGCAGAGCTGACTTCCGTGAACAACGGGATTTCCCCGGGCGTGTCACCGACGCCTGCGTACGGCGCGCCGGTAGGTTCGATCGAAACCGGCCGCGCCTGATGCCGGGAGCCGAGGGAGACGACGAGCCGATGGTCCGGGTACTGATCGTCGATGATCAAGTCCTGATCCGCGCCGGGATGGCCGCGATACTCCGCGCCGCGCCGGGCTACGAGGTGGTCGGCGAGGCCTGCGACGGCGAGCAGGCCGTCAAGATGGCCGCGCTGACCGAGCCCGACGTGGTGCTGATGGACATCCGGATGCCGGAGCTCGACGGCATCGCGGCCACCCGCCGGATCCTCACCTCCGGCAAGCCGAACCCGCCGCGCGTGCTCATCCTGACCACGTTCGACCTGGACGAGTACGTCTACAAGGCGCTGCGCGCCGGGGCCAGCGGCTTCATCCTGAAGGACACCCCGCCCGAGCGCCTGCTCGCCGCCCTCAAGGCGGTGGCGGACGGCGACACGCTGTTCTCCCCGACCGTCACGGCCCGGCTGATCCAGGCCTTCGTCGCCGTGGCCGACGCGTCCCCCGACGGCACCGCCGCCACCGGCGGCCAGCCCGGCGCCGCCGCGAACACCCTCGCCCCCGCCGACCGCGCCGCCCTCGCGACCCTCACCGCCCGGGAGACCGACGTGCTCCGCCTGGTCGCCACCGGCCTGTCCAACAGCGAGATCGCGGAGCGGCTCGTGGTCAGCGAGGGCACCGTGAAGACGCACCTGAACCGCTCCATGGCCAAGCTCAGCCTCTCCTCCCGCGCCCAGGTCGTCGTCCTGGCCTACGAATCGGGCCTGGTCGTCCCCGGCCGGCCGCAGCCCGCCTCCGGCTCCATCCCGCCCCCGCGCACCCCGACCGTCGCCCTGCGCTGAGCCCGCGCTATCGTGAAAACCGGGGGTGGGGTTCACCATGGCACTCATGAAGAGGACCGCGACGATCGCGGCCGTGACGGGGATACTCGCGGCGCTGGCGGGCTGCGGCGGGCAGAGCGATCCGGAGAGTTCGATCAAGGCGCGGATCGTAGTCACGCCGTCGAGCGCGATGTTCTACGACTCCGTGTCGACGGTGATCAGCGGGCTGCCCGCGAACACCCGGGTGACGGTGTCGGCGAGCGCGGACGGCGGGAGCACCGGCACCTGGAGCTCGACCGCGCAGTTCGAGTCCGACGCCGCCGGGGTCGTGTCGCTGTCGCAGCCCTCTGTCGGCGGTAGCTATCAGGGGTCCGACGCGATGGGGCTCGTCGAGGCCCTCGCCCCGTCGCAGCTGACGAGCGAGTACGGGGAGTTCTTCAGCCCGCCCGGGACCGGCGCTTTCACGATCCGGCTGAGCGCCGGCGTGAACGGGCACGTGGTCGGCACCGGGACGATGACCCGCGAGCGCGGCACGGTCAAGCCGGTGACGGAGACGCCGGCCGCCACCGGCGTCTACGGCGAGCTCTTCCTGCCCGCGCATCCGACCGGACCGAAGCCCGCGGTGCTCGTGTTCGGCGGGTCCGAGGGCGGCATCGGCAGAACCGTCGCCGAGCAGGGCGAAGCGTTGGCGGCCCAGGGGTACCCGGCGCTCGTGGTCGCCTACTTCGACGAGCCCGGCCTGACCACCGGGCTGGAGAACGTGCCGCTGGAGTATTTCGTCAAAGCGCTGAATCTCCTCGCCAAGCAGCCGGGCGTCGATCGGAACCACCTGCTGGTCTGGGGCACGTCGCGGGGCAGCGAGGCCGCGCTGCTGCTGGGCGCGCACTTCCCGAACCTGGTGCACGGCGTCATCGCCGGTGTGCCGAGCGCTGTGGTCTGGGGCAGCTACCCCAGCCGCGGCGACGCCGCCTGGACCCTCGGCGGCAACCCGGTGCCCAGCGCGCCCCTGCGCGACTGGAACGACCCCGACCCCGCCGACGCGCAGAACGCGATCATCCCCGTCGAGCAGATCCGCGGCCCGGTCTTCCTGGTCTGCGGCGGTCAGGACCAGGTCTGGTCTTCGTGCCCGTATACCGACGCCATCTCCGCGCGACTCGCCCGGAATCACTTCCCTTATCCGGTCACGGCTCTGCACTACCCGGCAGCGGGCCACTTCGGCGGCGATCTGATCCCCTTCATGCCCTTCGCCGACGAGGACAGCCCGACGGCCACCCTCAGCGGGAGCGGCGGCACCGAGCTGGCCGACGAGCAGGCCGAAGCCCAGTCCTGGCCGCGCCTCTTGGCCTTCCTCGCGCAGCAGTGAGCAGACTCTCGACGTATCAGTAGTCTTCGTTAAACTGCGGTTGAGGGAGGAGACCGCCGTGGCCGACCCGTCAGAACCGCGAGAACAGGAAGCCGAGCAGCCGCAGCCAGAGCCGCAGCCGGTGGGGCTGAGGCGTCGGCGTCGGCGAATCACCGTCGCCCTCGTGTCGCTCGGTGTGGTCATCGTGGCCGGAGTCGTCATCACGGTGGCGACGGTGAAGCACGGCGACGACGCCGTCTCGAACGATCCGGGCTGCAAGGAGTACAGCAGCCAGCTGACCGGATTCCTCACCACGCCGCCGACCGGCTACACCGACTACGAGGACTACGCTAAGTACTACGGCGCCTACTACTTCCCCGCCGCCTACGCCGTGGACCACGCGCAGAACGACCAGGTCACCAGGGCAATGATCGCCTTGCGCGACGCCAGCCAAGCGGTGGAATCGGATGCGACGAAGGACGAGGTGGTCGGCGGGGGCACCCCTGTCTCCCAATCGACGCTCCAGGCGGACATCTCCACCTTCGACGGTGATCGGGCGGCCGTCGATCAGATCTGCGCTCTGAACTGACTACTCCCGCGTGACCAGCGCCGGATGTCGCGGATCGTCGCAGCGGGCTGCGATGTCCGCGAAGCCCGGCGGGTCCATCTCCTCGTCATAGCGCTGATACGCGGGTAGCGTCCACGCTTCCTCGGGAGGCGTGCGGCGGGCGAGGGCGGCCGCCGACATCGCCAGGTGCACGGTCAGGTCGAAGTCGAGGCCCGCGCCCAGCAGGAACGAGCCTTCGAGCAGCACGACGCCGCCGACCTCGAGCTCCGCGTACGGCGCTCGGTACGCCCGATCCGCCTCCGGGTCCCACAGCCTCGGCAGCACCCGGCCGTCGCCACTCAGGACCTCGCGCCCGATCGCCTTGAGGTCGAGCCAGTCCGTGTAGAACGCGTCCGGATCCTCGCGGCCCAGCTCCAGCCGCAGCGATGCGGGGCGCAGGAAGTCCCTCGCGGCCACGTGGATCGCCGCCCTGCCGCGCAGCCGCAGCTCCTCGACCAGCGCTTCGGTCAGCTCGCCGGTGCGGGTCGGCGGCGCGCCGTCGATCGCCACGGCCGGCCGCCGGTCACGCGGGAGCCGGTCGATCGCCTCGGCCACGTGCGCGACCAGCAGGTCGGGGGAGATCGGCCGGGCGCGCACCCGCCGATCCTCCCACACGCCGCCGGCGGTCACCCCGTAGTCCACGGCGATCGTGCACGATTCCCCCATGCGCCCCTTCCACTTCCTCGCCACCATCGAAGGCAATGATTACGGCTACGCCGAGCTCGCAGCCCAGGCGCGCCGGGCCGAGGCCGTCGGCTGCTCCGGCTTCATCTGGCCGGACCACATCGGCGCGAACGCGCCGCTGCCCCTGCTGGCCATGGTCGCCGCGGCCACCGAGCGGCTCCGGGTGGGCACGTTCGTGCTCAACGTCTGCCTGCGCAACCCGGCCGTGCTCGCGCAGGAGCTCGCCACGATCGACCGGCTCTCGGGCGGCCGGCTGGACGTCGGCATCGGAGCGGGGTGGAACAAGCCGGAGCACGACGCGATCGGCATCCCCTTCGAGCCGGTCGGCGTGCGGCTCGAGCGGCTGGCCGAGGCGGTCGCGATCCTCAAGGGCTGCTTCGCGCCGGGCGCCTTCTCGCTGTCCGGAAAGCACTACACCGTCACCGACCTGGACGGTCAGCCGAAGCCGGCCCGGCAGCCGCATCCGCCCTTCTTCGTGGGCGGCGGCGGGAAGCGGCTGCTGAGCTTCGCCGGGCGTGAGGCGCAGATCATCGGACTGGCGCCGCGCCTGGTCGGCACCGACGCGCCGCACCTGGACGCCCCGAGCATCACGGCCGCTGCCACCGAGGAGAAGATCGGCTGGGTGCGCGAGGCCGCCGGGGACCGCTTCGCCGAGATCGAACTCAACACCTACCCGACCGGCGGGCCCACGGTCGTCACCGCCGATCCCCTCGGGGCGGCGCGACGCCGGGTGGACGAGCTGCGCGCGCGGACCGGCGTCGAGCTGACGGTCGAGGAGGTGCTGGAGTCGCCCCACGTGTTCATCGGCACCCCGAGTGACCTCAGGCGCAAGTTCCTGGAGTTGCGCGAGCGCTTCGGCATCACCTCATTCCTGATCGACGATCTGGAAGCGCTGGCGCCCGTGGTGGAGGAACTCGCCGGGCAATGAACGCTTAAAGTGCTCTTGACAGCCCTGGCCGACCAGAGTTGTCTCTACCACTGCGGCCCATGGTTCAGACCAATTCCACCCACGGTCCGAACGGAACCCGTGCACCCCGACGCGTCCGTCACCCCGCGGACGCGGGCCCCACCACGCCTGACCGGGAGCACTTCAGCATGCGCAGAAAAGCCCTCCTTCACTCGTCGTTCGCGATCGTCGGCGCCGCGGGCCTCGCGGCCGGACTCGCCGTCACCCTGGCCGGCCCCGCGCAGGCCGCGGCCGCCTGGCCCGCCCAGGTCTTCGCGCCCTACGTGGACACCGGCCTCGGCAACACCACGCTCACCACCGTCGCCGCCGACTACGGAACGAAGTACTTCACGCTCGCCTTCGTGGACGGCTCCGGCTGTCAGTGGTCGCTGCCCAACGAGAGCGGCTGGCAGTCGCAGATCTCATCGCTGCAGGCCGAGGGCGGCGATGTGAGCATCTCGTTCGGCGGCTACACCACCGACACCGACGGAACCGACCTCGGCAGCACCTGCTCCTCGGCCGGTGCGATGGCCGCGCAGGTCGAGTCCGTGGTCACCACACTCGGCGTCACCCACCTCGACTTCGACATCGAGTCCAGCGAGCTCACCAACTCCACGGACTACACCCGCACCGCGCAGGCGCTGGCCCTGGTCCGCTCCTGGGGCTCGTCGAACGGCGAGTCGCTGTCGATCTCGTACACCGTCCCCGTGCTGCCCAGCGGTCTGACCTCGGACGGCACCGCGGTGCTCGCCGCGGCGGCCTCAAGCGGCTTCACCCCGAACATCGTCAATATCATGACGATGGACTACGGCAGTTCCGGCACCGAGATGGGCACCGCCGCGGACCAGGCGCTCGACGCCACGGCCCCGCAGGTGGCCGGCGCGTTCGGCGTCTCCACCTCGGCCGCGTACGGGATGCTCGGCAACACCCCGATGATCGGCCAGAACGACAGTTCCGGCGAGATCTTCACGCTCGCAGACGCCTCCACCGTCGAGTCCTACGCGGCATCCAAGGGCATCGCGGAGCTCTCCTTCTGGGCCGAGGGCCGCGACAACGGCGGCTGCCCGGGGCAGACCTCGGCCAGCTCGACCTGCAGCGGTCTGAGCCAGAACGCCGGCGCGTTCACCCAGGCCTTCCAGGCCTTCAGCGGCGGCGCCCCGTCCACCGGCAGCAGCTCGCCGACGGCCAGCGCCAGCCCGACCACCGGCTCCACCGGCGGCTCGGGCGGCTCCTGCGCGGCGGCCTGGAGCAGTTCGTCCACGTACGTGTCCGGGGACGAGGTCTCCTACAGCGGCGACGACTGGACCGCCAACCAGTGGAACTACAACGAGGTGCCCGGCGGCGCCTCGGGCGCCTGGAACAACGACGGAGCCTGCTGACGCCCCCTCGTCCGGCGCGCTACCGGCGCCGTCGAGCCTTCGGGTTCGACGGCGCCGCCTTCTTCGCGGCAGCGGGCTTCCTCTTCGGGGGCTTCTTCTCCGCGGGCTTCTTCTCCTCGTCGGGCTGCTGCCGGCGGCCCCGCGAGCTGTTCGCCGTCCGGCCGCGCACGATCCCGATGAACTCCTCCATCAGGTCCGTCGTCCGCTCCTCCAGCCAGACCAGCGCCACCTCGGACCGCGGCGCGTCCGTCAGCGTCCGGTACGTCAGATCCTTGCGATGATGCAGCCGGGCCAGCGACTGCGGCACGGCCAGCAGCCCCACCCCGGCCGCGACCAGCTCGATCGCGTCCGCCGTCGTCTCCGCCCGCTCCTTCGCGGGCGTGCCGGGCGGCTTCTCCCAGCCGAGACGGTCGTCCAGCGGATGCAGCACCACGTAGTCCGCCAGATCGGCCGCCGCCACCTCCTCGACCGCCGCGATCTCGTGGTCCTTCGGCACCACGACCACCGTCGCCTCGGTGTACAGCGGAATCGCGTGCTTACCCGAACGGTCGATCGGCAGCCGCACCAGCGCCGCGTCCGCCGACTCCTCGTCCAGGCCCGCGCACGCCGCCTCGTTCGCCAGGGCCAGCAACTCCAGCGGCACCTCGGGCAGCCTCTCCGCCCAGGTCCGGGCCCATTTCCCGGGCGTGACGCCGGGGACGTAGGCGAGGCGGAAGGGGACAATTGCTTCTGAGCCGGTCACGCTCGCTAATGTTGGACCATGAAGTCGCAGAAGACCACCCAGACGATGAAGCCCGCGACCGCGGCGAAGAAGCTGGGGATCCACCTCCAGGCCGCGCCCGCCGAGTTCCAGGAAGGCGTCGTCTCGCGCGACGAGCTGGCCCGGCTCCAGGCCGAGCCGCCGGAATGGCTGCGGGTCCTGCGCGCGGACGGGCCGCATCCGCGGCAGGTGGCGGCGGCGAAGCTCGGCGTGTCGATCGCGGGGCTCGCGCGCGGCGGGGTCGGCGAGGCGCTGACGACCGAGCAGATCGAGGCGCTCAAGGACGAGATGCCCGACTGGTTGCGGCGGGAGCGCGAGACGCAGGCCGAAGTGCGCCGGGAGAACGTGCGGATCAAGGAGAAGCACCAGCGGGAGGCCGCGGCCGGGGGCGCTGGGAAGCGGTCCGGGTGAGCTGATTCGGCGTTCCGCTGACCGGGCGGATGCCCCATAATCGTTCGCAGCGGGCGGCGCCGCCGCCCGTGGCGCCCTGCGGCTCGCCGACGGTTCGACCGGTCTGGTGGGTGGAACGCGAAGCCGCCGGGCGTCGGGCCACCGTCGGTGGGCGACGGAGCACGGGACTCGGGCGACCCCGTGCTGCGCGTGCGCCGTCGCGATCGGGGTAGCCGCGTCGGGCGGGCAGTCGAGGACCCTCCGGCGCCGCGGCACGCGCCCTGATTCCGGTGGCCCCACCACCACGTACGAGCAACGGCGCGACTCTGCTGCGGAGCCGCGGCCCGGCGTCGGTACGGCTTTCGGCAGGGAGGGACGGGGCATGGCGCAGGAGCGCGCGGAACCGGCGGGCTTGGACGTACTCGAACTGCTCGCGCACGAGACGGTCTCCGGCGGGCCGCAGGGCGCGCGGGACCGCGGGCAGTTCGCCGACGAGGCGGAGTACGCGCGCGAACTCTACGCCCGGATACACGCGAACTTCGCGCAGCTGCGGCGCGGCGAGGCCGTGCTGCTTTCTCTGTTCGATTATATCAGGGAGCTTTCTCAGGCGAGCGGCATAGCCGCGCTGCTCGGCACCGCGGCCCGTCAGGCCAGACACCTGCTGCTGCTGGACACGGCGTTCGTCAGCGTCCCGGACGAGGAGCCGGGCCGGTACCGCATCGTCGCCGCCGACGGGCACGTCACGACCGCCACCGTCGGCACCCTGCTCCCCGGCGGGCAGCGCGGCTTCGGCGGCGACCGGGGTCTCGGCCGTACCCCGGTGTGGACGCCGGACTACCTGGCGGACACCGGGTTCGAGCACACCAACGACACCGACCGGATGATCGCCGAGGAGGGTCTGCGCGGCCTGATCGCAGTGCCCTTGTACGCCGACGACGAGCGTTTCGCGGTGCTCTACGGCGGCAGCCGCGGCATGCGCCGGTTCACCGCCGCCGAGGTCTCGCTGATCGAGCGGTACGCGGAGCTGGTCGGCGCCTTCGTGAGCGGGGAACGCTCGCTGGAGCGCGCGGACGCGGACCTCGCCGACCTGCGCGGCATCATCGAGCTCTGCCACTCGATGCTCGAGGAGTGCCCGTCGGACGACTCCTGCGCCGCGCACGCGGACCGCTGGGCGCGGGCCCTCGGCTTCGACCTCGTCGTCTACGGGCGCGACGACCGGCTGCTCGGCGCCTCCGCGACCAGGCCCGGCGACCCCGGAATGCTGCCGGCCGGGGAGGCGGCCGTCGCCCGCGCCGCCGCCGACCTGGTGCCGCTCGGCGACGGACGCAGCGTCGTCTCGATCCGGCTGGGCTCCGAGCACCTCGGCACGCTCGTCGCCCGGCCCCGGCAGCCGCTCAGCGAGCGGGACGCGATGGTGCTGCGCCTGGCCGTGCGGGTCCTGGCCGCGTGCCTGGGGCGGGGCCCCGGGCATCCGTCCGCCTCGGGGGACCGCCAGCGCGACACGCTGCTCGCCCAGCTGCTGCGCTCCGACGCGCCGTCCCCGTCCCCCGCCTTCCTGGCCCGCCTGCGCGAGCTCGGCGTCGACCCCGACACCCCGCACCTGATCGTCATCGTCCGCGTCGAGCCGGGGCTGCGCGCCAAGGCCGAGCCGTGGGCCGAGGCCTACACGCACCGGCTGAGCGGCCTCTACCTCGCCCACGCCGAGGAGATCACCCTGCTGATCCCCGGCACCGACCCAGCGACGGCCTCCGACGCGGTCCGCGAGGAGCTCTCCGCCGCCCTGAACTCCCCGGTGACCGTCGCCGCCGGCGGCCCGGCGAACCAGCCCGGCGAGCAGGTCAGAGCCGCGTACGCGGAGGCGCGCCGCTGCCTGTCCGCGATGGTCACGCTGGGCATGATCGGCCGCTCGGCCGCGCCCGGCGAGCTCGGTTTCCTCGGTCTGCTGCTGGCCGGCGGGCGCGACGTGCCCCAGCTCGTCGGCTCCGTCGTCGGCCCGGTCTTCGACTACGACGACCAGCGCAGCGGCGCGCTCGTCGAGACCCTGGACGCCTACTTCGAGTCCGGCGGCAACGCGACGGCCGCCGCCAAGGCCCTGCACGTGCACCCCAACACCGTCTCCCGCCGCCTCGAGCGCATCAGCGAGCTGCTCGGCGCGGACTGGCAGCACCCGCAGCGCATGCTGGAGATCCAGGTCGCCCTGCAGCTCGCCCGCATGCGCGGCGGCCTGTCCGAGGACCCGGAGACCGCCGCTTGATCGGGCCCGCCGCGGCGGTCAGCCGAGCGCGCGGTCCACGAGGGCGGGCGCGGCGGCGGTGAACGCGGCCGGATCGCAGAGCAGGTCGAGCTCCGCCACGTCCATCACGTCGGCCTCCGCGAGCACCGTGCTGAGCGGCGCGCCGGTGCGGCGGACCTCGGCGGTGGCGGCGTTCAGCAGCGTCCGGGCCTCGGGCTTGCCCAGCACCGGGGTGAAGACGGCGACCAGACGCTCGGCGACGATCTGGCCGTCGGTGAGCCGCAGGTTCTCGCGCATCCGGTCCTGGTGCACGCGCAGTCCGCTGGTCAGCTCGACCGCGGTGTGCGCGGCGCCGCCGGCCAGGCGCAGGCATTCGCGCAGCAGCGCCCACTCGGCCTGCCAGCCGCCCGCCGAGCGCTCGTCCTCGGCGAGCATCGACTGCGTCAGGGCCGTGGCCAGCGCGGGGACCTGCAACGCGGCCGAGCGGATGAGGGTGCTGAGAACGGGGTTGCGCTTCTGCGGCATCGCCGAGGAGGCGCCGCGCGTGCTCGGGCCGGGTTCCGCGAGCTCGGCGACCTCGGTGCGCGCGAGCGTCTGCACGTCCACGGCGAGCTTGCCGAGGGCGCCGGCCGCGAAGGAGAGCGCACCGCCGAGATCCGCGATCGGGGCACGGAGCGTGTGCCAGGGCAGTCGCGGCTCGGCGAGCCCGCACTCCTGCGCGAAGGCCTCGGTCAGGCGCTGTACGTACTCGGATATGTCGTCGTCGGACACCTTGGCCGGGTCGGCGAAGTAGCCGTCGATGCGCGCGAACTCGATGTAGCCGGAGAGCGTGCCGGCCGCGCCGCCGAGCGAGACGGGCAGCCGGTCCGCGACCTCGGTCAGCCGCGCGTTCGCGTCCTGCAGGAGCTGGCGCCAGCCGGCGGCCTTGAGCCCGAACGTCGTCGGAACCGCGTGCAGCGCGAGAGTGCGTCCGGCCATCGCCGTGTCACGGTGCTGCTCGGCCAGCCTGCCGAGCGCCGCGATGGACCGTTCGAGGTCTGCGTTGATCAGGCTCAGGGTGCGCGCCGCGACCAGCATCTCGGCGGTGTCGAAGACGTCCTGGCTGGTCGAGCCGCGGTGCACGTACTCGGCCGCGGCCGGGTCGCTCCGCGCGACGACGTCGGTGAAGGCGCGGATCAGGCCGACGACGGGGTTCGCGGTCTCGCGCGCGGCCAGGGCGATCGCGCGGGGGTCGAGGTTCGCCGCGTCGGCGGCGCGGGTGATGGCCTCGGCGGCCGGCCTCGGTACGACGCCGAGCCGGGCCTGCGCGCGGGCGAGCGCGGCCTCGGCGTCGAGCATGGCCTGCAGGTACGCCGGGTCCGAGGTGGCCGCCTCGGTCGGGGTGCCCGCGCGGACGGGGGAGAGGAGGCCGGCGTCCAGGTGCCGCGCTGCGTCGCTCATACGATCAGCTCCTTGAGGTCGGTCTCATCGGTCGGTCCGGCCACGTTGCCGGGCGGCGTGCTGGCCGTGGGCAGGGCGAGCATCGCGCGGGCGATCGCGTCGGAGTCGCCGAGGGTCACGGAGTCGACGCCGGGCCGGATGCCCGCGGCCGTGGCCCAGTGCACGGCCTCCGTCGGCACGCCGAACGCGAAGCGGCGCGGATGCGCGCGGCCCGCGGCGTCGAGCAGGTGGTACGGACGCTCGCTCACGGCCAGGCCGCCGGTCACGTGTTCGTCCCCTGATTCCGAAGGGATGCGGAACGGCGCGGCCTGCTCCGTGTTCATCAGGTGCAGCAGCAGCGGGTCCGCGGTGCGCCGCAGGTCGGGCTCGGGCAGCCGCGCCTCGATCAGGGCGTTGGCGCGGATCGGCGGTCCCGGCACGGCGCGGGACTCGCCCACGAAGGACGGGTTCGCCGCGTCGAAGCGGATCTGCGTGCCGGGGCCGGTCAGCTCCAGGACACCCGCCTCGATCAGCGCGATCATCTCCCGGATGCGCGAGACCGGCGGACCGATGGACAGGAAGGCGTTGAGCGGGGTGTACCAGCCTTCGAGGTCGTCCCGGTGCGAGCCGCCGTCCAGACCGCCGTGGTCCACGGCGAGCCGCACCTCGTTGCGCATGTCGCGCAGCACGTCGAGCGCCGCCTTGACCGGCCCTTCCAGGTTGCCGGCCTCGGCGTGCCGCACGTCCTGCTCCAGGTAGCCGAGGATCCAGCGGCGGAACTCGTCCCGGTCGGCGAACTGCCGGCCGCGGCACGGGTCCATCAGCCGCTTCCAGTCCCACAGGGCACCGTCTTCGAGCCCGAATCCGCGCGCGACATCGGCGGTCTCGGTCGACGCGGGCGAGTTCAGGATCGCCTCGGCCAGGCGCTCGGCGTCCTCGTCTCGGCCCTGAGAGCGCAGCAGAGTCTCGTAGTACACGCTCTCGACCTCGCGGCACAGCAGGGGCCACAGGTCGGTGGCGAAGTTCAGCCGATCGCCGCCGCCGAGCGCGCGTTCCCGCAGGCCGGATATGTACGGCGTCGTCAGCAGCCGCGGCGTGTAGCGGCCGAAGGCGCCCTTCTGGTTCTCGCCGCGCGCGTGATACGGCACGCCGCGGCGCGAACTCGCGTACAGCACCGGCTCGGCGCCGGACGGACGGTAGCGCAGCCGCTCGCCCTCGGCGATGAACCGGCCGCCGCGCCCGAGCGTGAGCAGCGCCATGTAGTCGAAGAAGTTCAGCCCGAGCCCGCGCACGAGCACGGTCTCGCCCGGCTCGATCACGTCCAGGTTCACGTCGGCCGGGTTGGACGGCGTGATGTACGTCAGGAAGTGGATGCGCGCGAGGGCGGCGGTGCGCTCCTGGCGCGGCGTGAGGCGGGCGCCGACGTGGCCCTGCGCCATCACGATCGAGTCCAGCTCGTTGAGCCGCGTGCCGTTCTCCAGGCGCACGCCCTGGTGGCCGTTGGACACGCCGTGCACGTCGGACATCGCAACAGCCTGCGAGCGGTGGACGTGCACCGTCATGTGCCGCGGCGCGCGGGCCACGATGCGGTGGAAGCAGTAGATCAGGTACCTGCCGTAGAGCGCGCGCGTCGGATACGTGTCCGGGCCGAGCTTCTTGACCTCCTCGACCACCCAGTCCTCGTAGCCCTCGAAGCCGCCGAGCAGGGTCATCTCGGCGGCCCAGTCGTACAGGCTCGGTCCGGGCTCGATCGGCCCCTCGATCCGCGCGCTCGCGTCCGTGAACACCGTGACCTGGGAGGACACCGTGTTCATCAGCAGATGCCTGGACTGGTCCACCCGCCACACGCCGCCGGCTCCCGGGCGCCCCGGATCCACCACGTGCACCACAAGACGCCGCGCGCCCGGCCGCGCGCGCTCGTTCGCGCAGAGCCGTTCGAGCACTGAAAGACCGCGCGGCCCCGCACCGATGATGCAGACCGTCGTCACCGTGCCGTCGTCTACCATCCGACGCTCCCTCCTGGGTCCTCGGGCTACACCTTCGCCGCTCGCCGCCCCGGCCTGCCACGCACGGCCGGAGGGTCCGTCAGGTCTCTGTCACGCGCCGTGCCCGCGGACTTGACGGAGCCGGATCGCCGCCCTGGTCCGCGCCGCGCGGGCGCTCGGATACTGGCGCCATGCGAGCGGCCTATATCGAGGAACTCGGCCCGCCCGAGGCGATCCGCCACGGAGTGCTGCCCGATCCGGAGCCCGGTCCGACCGACGTGCTCGTGCGGGTCTGGGCCACGACCGTGAACCCGGTGGACACCTTCGTGCGCTCGGGCGTGTTCCGCACCCCGATCCCCTTCCCCTTCGTCCTGGCCCGCGACCTGGTCGGCGAGGTGGTGCGGCCCGGATCCGCGGCCACCGGCTTCGAGCCGGGCGAGCGGGTCTGGTGCAACAGCCTCGGCCACGCCGGCCGGCAGGGCGCCGCGGCCGAACTCGCGGTCGTCCCCGCGGACCGGCTGTACCGGATCCCCGCGGGCGTCGCACCGCTGGACCTGCTCGGCGTGGTCCATCCCGGCGGCACGGCGCACCTGGCCCTCTTTCTGCACGGACGGCTGCGCCCCGGCGAGACCGTGTTCGTCGCGGGCGCCGCGGGCAACGTGGGCGCGGCGCTGGTCACGATGGCGGTGCAGGCCGGGGCGGAGGTCGTGGCCACTTGCTCGGCGCGCGATGTCGAGTACTGCCGCGGGCTCGGCGCCACCGAGGTGTTCGACTACGCCGACCCGAAACTGACCGCGCGGCTGCGCGAGGCCCGACCCGACGGATACGACTTGTGGATCGACTCCTACGGCACCAACGATCTGACCGCGGCGGTCGAACCGCTCGCCGCGCGCGGCCGGATAGTGCTGCTGGCCGGAGTCGCCGCGCGGCCTGTGCTGCCGGTCGGGCCCTTCTACATGAAGGACGCGTCGATCCACGGCTTCGTGATCTCGCACGCCTCGACCGCCGAACTCGCCGACGCCGCCGTCGGCGTCAACCGCCTCGTATCCCGCGGCCTGCTGCGGCCGCGCGCGGTGGAGCTGTGCCCGCTGGAGGAGGCGGCCGAGGCGCACCGGCGGATGGAAGCCGGCCGGCTGCGCGGACGCCGCCTGATCATCACGACGAATGGAGAGCTGGGATGAGCATCGACCTGACCCCGCATCAGCCCGAGCCGGGGACCACGTTCCGGGCCCGCGCCGAGATCCTCGTGCACGCCACGCCCGAGCACGCGTACGAGGTGGTCACCGACCTCGCGCGCAGCGGCGACTGGAGCGCCGAGTGCACCGGCGGGCGGTGGGTGCACGGCGAGCCCGGGCGGATCGGCTCGATCTTCCGCGGCGACAACGTGCGCGGCACCGACGTCGTCGCCTGGGCCCCGGTGATCCGCGGGCCCTGGAACACCGAGGCCGAGGTGATCGAGGCGGAGCCCGGCAAGGTCTTCCGCTGGGTCATCCTGAACAGCGCGCGCGGCCGCCAGGAGAGCACCTGGAGCTACGAGTTCGAGCCCGTCGGCGAGGGCGACTGCCTGCTCGTGCACTCCTATCGGCTCGGCAGGCTCACCGAGGGCCTGGAGAAGATCCTGACGCCGCTCGGCGAGGAGGACCGCGGCCGCTTCGTGCGCGAGTGGAACGCCAAGATCGACGCCGACATCCGCGCCACGGTCGAGCGGATCAAGACCGCCGTTGAGAAGGACTGAAGCGGGCGGGAACAGCGGTGCCCCGCCGGGAGACTCCCGGCGGGGCACCTTCCCTGCGCGCCCTACGCCTCGTCAGGGGAGGGGGAGGCGTGGGCGCCCTGGTGTGGTGCGGCCTGCACGAGCTCGGTGAGCACGCCGTGGCAGTCCTTCGGATGCAGGAACGTCACGAGCGAGCCCATCGAACCGCGTCGCAGGCCCTCCATGATGGGTCTGACGCCCGCCTCGGTGGCCTCGGTCAGCACCGAGGCCACGTCGGCGGAGCCGAAGGCGACGTGGTGCACGCCCTCGCCGCGCTTCTCGATGTACTTCGCGACCACGCTGTCGGGCCGGATCGGCTCCATCAGCTGCAGGTAGGAGGCCCCGCCGTCGTCGGTGCCGTTGATCCGCAGCATCGCCTCGCGGATGCCCTGCTCCTCGTTGACCTCTTCGTGGAAGACCTCGAATCCAAAGGTCCTGCGGTAGAAGTCCACGGTCGCGTCGAGGTCGCGGCAGGCGATGCCGATATGGTCGATCCTGGTGAGCACGGGGGCCTCCTAGAGCTCCTGCGGCTTGGCCTTCTTGGGCAGGGCGAGCATCATCGCGGTGGTCGCCAGCACGAGGCCGATGACGTAGATCAGGCCGATCTGGAAGGCCCGCGAGAACGCCTTGGCGTCCACGGCGGCCGCGTTGCCCTCGAGGATCTGCTCGATCTTCGAGGCCGTGGCCTGCGGCAGTTCGCTCGGCGGAGCCTGCTTGCAACTGGCCGGGGTCACGGTCGGGTCGGTCTCGCTCGCCCGGTCCTGCGCGCACTGCTTGTAGGCGGCGAGGATCGGGGCGTCGAGGGCGTCGGGCACCCCGGCGGCGGTCAGCTGCCGGCTGATCTGCGGCGTGAGCGTGTCCACCGCGTGGCCCGCCTGGCCGCCGAGCGGGGACAGGAAGATGACGCCGACGATCGCGATACCCACGGTCGTGCCGAGCTGCCAGGTCATATTGATCGCCCCGGACGCCGAACCCGCCGACTCGTGGGGCACGTCGGTGAGCGCGAAATCCATCAGCGGCGCGACGACCAGGCCGACGCCGAGACCCATCACGAACAGCGCCGGGATCATCTCCCAGGAGTGGATCAGATCCGTGTAGCGGGCCGCGGTGCCGATGAACAGCAGCGCGCCGAGAGCGAGCAGCACGCCGCCGATGATCAGCGTGTACTTGCCGAGGGCCGGCGCCAGGTACTGCACCGAGAGGCCGGCCGCGATGGCCAGGCCCAGCGACCACGGGATGCCGCTGAGGCCCGCGTGCAGCGGGGTCCAGCCGAGGCCCTCCTGCATGTAGAGCGTCCACATCAGGAAGAAGCTGCCGGTGGCCAGGTTGAACACGAGGTTGACGCTGAAGCCGCTCGCGAAGCTGCGCGCGCTGAACAGGGTGAGCGGCAGCAGCGGGGACCCGCCGCGGTTGTTCACCGTGCGGCTGTAGAGCACGAACGCGATCAGCACGACCGCCGCGCCGCCGAGCATGGCGAACGTCCATCCCGGCCAGCCCAGGTCGCGGCCCTCCGTCAGCGGGTAGACCAGCAGCAGGACCCCGATCGTGACCAGCGCCATGCCGATCAGGTCGAGCCGCAGCGCCTTCTCCGACTTCGACTCGCGGATGTAGACGAGCGCCGCGAACACGCCGAGGATGCCGACCGGGATGTTGACCAGGAAGATCGGCCGCCAGTGCCAGCCGAAGATGTCGTACTGCACGAGCAGTCCGCCGAGGATCGGCCCGAACACGGTCGCGGAGCCGGCGATGCCGCCGTACATGCCGAAGACCTTGCCGCGCTCCTCCTTCGGGAAGCTGACGTGGATGATCGCCAGGATCTGCGGCACCATCAGTGCCGCCATGGCGCCCTGGAAGATGCGCGCGCCGATCAGGAACTGCGGGTCCGTGGCCAGGCCGGACAGTGCCGAGGCCACCGTGAACCCGGACATGCCGATCACGAAGACCAGCTTGCGGCCGTAGATGTCGCCGAGGCGGCCGCCGGTGATCAGCCCGGCCGCGAAGGCCAGCGCGTACCCCGCGGCCACCCACTGGATCTCCGAGTACCCGGCGTTCAGATCGCGCTGGATGCTCGGGATGGCGACGTTGACGATGGTGACGTCGAGCAGGTCCATGAACGCCGCGACCAGCACGACGGTGAGGGCGAGCCAGCGCTTGGGATCCACCGGACCGAAGTCCTCGGACGCGGACGCGATCGGCGCGGACGTTTCGTTCGGCGAAGTCATGTCGCCTTTCCTTCACGTTGCCGGGATGCTATGGTCCGTACAAAGAGTCTTAGCCGGAAGTTTTCTTAGTGACTAAGACATTCGGAGAGTAAGAGGAAGAGTGCCCGATGTCAAGCACGACGGAGGCCGCCGCAGGCGGGAAGGCTGAGGAGGACGATCCGGCCGGCGCGGGCACGGCCGGGACCGGTGCCCGAGGCGGCGAGGGCGTGACGGACGCCGGAGGCGGCGCGCGCGGGACGGATGCGGCCGAGGCGCGGCCCGCGGCCCTGGTGCCCGGAAGCGAGGCCTGGCTGGAGAGCATCCCCAGGCTGGCCACCGCCGGCCGAGCCCTCGCGCTGGCCCTGCTCTCCCTGCAGACCGCCACCGCCCGAGCACTCGGCATCCACCCCACCGACGTGGCGATCATCGCCCACCTGCAGCCCATGCCCGGCGAGCCCAGGCGCACCCCCGGCGACCTGGCCAGGCTGACCGGCCTCACCACCGGCGCCATCACCGGCGTCATCGACCGCCTCGAGCGCGACGGCTACGTCCGCCGAGTCCGCGACTCCAGCGACCGCCGCAAGATCTTCGTCGAGCTGACCGGCAAGGACATGGAGACCTTCAGCGGCGTCTTCGGCCCGATGATGGCCGAACTCGACCAACTCTGCGCCAAGTTCAGCCCCGCCGAACTGGCCATGATCACCGACTACCTCGAAGGCTGCCGTGGCATCATGCAGCACGCGGTGGGCGGAATGCAGGAGGGGTAGTCGGGGGGCGGGGCGGCGGCGCGGCTGGTCGGCGTGTGGTGCGCGCCGGTTAACCCGTCAGGCGCGGTCGTGTGGTGGTCGGTGCTTGGTTGGGCCGGGGTCGGGGTTCGTGGGCCGGCGAGGTTCTCGCGCCCGACCCACCCGCCCGGCGCACGAGTCGCGTCGTGGCGTCGGAGCGTCGGCGGCCCGCGGTAGCGGGCTCGCGGTTTACTACTCAGCGCTCTTCATCGGTGAGCCGAAGCGGATGACGTTGCCGTCGGGGTCCACCAGGGCGCCTTCGTGCTTGCGCCACTCGGTGTCTTCGGGGCCGTGGACCTCGGCGCCGGCGGCGCGCCATTCGGCGGCGAAGGCGTCGGCGTCGTCTACGAAGAGGTAGGCCGAGGCGGGGTGGTGGTCGTGGGTGGCCTCGCCCAGGTGGATCTCGACGTCGTCGCGG
>DASTAE010000321.1:0-10715 GCA_035712985.1 Actinospica sp. | reverse complement strand
CAGTGGTTCCAGAGCCAGGGCTGCTACGTGATGGGCGGCGTCCCGACGTACTGGAGGACCGGCGTCAACGACTCCCGCGCCGGATACCTCGGCACCTACTCGGCCTTCAACATGATCTCGCCCTGGATGGTCGGCCGCATCGGAACCCCAGCCGACTCAGACAGCTTCTACGCGAACGTGAACGTAGGCGACCAGGCCTACTGCAACGCGAACGGCATCGACTACCAGCCCTGCGTCCTACCCGGCGACCTGAGCGCGAACCAGCGCGCGCACGGCGACTTCATGTGGGAGCAGTTCTACAACATGACCCGCGTCGGCGCCCAGGGGATCTACATCTCCATGTTCGACGAGTTCGGCGAGGGCAACCAGATCGTCAACACCGCCCTCACCCAGGCGTACGTGCCGAGCAACTCCGGCCTCCACTCCCTCGACGAGGACGGCACCGCCTGCAGCGCGGACTACTACCTGCGCCTGACCGGAGACGGCGGAAGGATGCTCAAGGGCCAGATCCCCCTGACCAACGTCCGCCCGACCCAGCCCGTACTCAGCGGTGGAGGCAACCCGCCGCCCGGCACCAACCTGGCCCTCGGCAAGCCGACCTCCGCGAGCGGCTACACGCAGATCTACACACCCGCCAACACCGTGGACGGCAACACCAGCACCTACTGGGAGAGCACCGACAACGCCTTCCCCCAGTGGTTCCAAGTGGACCTCGGCAAGGCGCTGAGCGTGGCCAGACTCGTCCTCAACCTCCCCCCGTCCACCGCCTGGGCCACCCGCACCCAGACCATCACCATCCAAGGCAGCACCGACGGCTCGACGTACACGACCCTCGCCGGTCCGACGGGCTACACCTTCAACCCGTCCACCGGAAACACCGCCACCGCCACCTTCACGGCCGCAACGGTGAGGTACCTGAAGCTGACGTTCACCGCGAACACGGGCTGGCCGGCGGGTCAGCTGTCTGAGCTGCAGGTGTTCAGCGGGTAGGTTGATCGCCGTCCTCTTGGCGTACGGAAAACCGCCGCTTCGCGGCTGTGAGAATAAGGCGCGCCGGGCCGCCGCTCGGGTCGGGTGGCTGCACCGCCGCATGACCCTGTGCGATCTGATCGTCTACGGCCTGGTTTTCATGGTGCCGATCGCGCCGTTCGCCGTCTTCGGGTCGGTGTTCGACGGCTCGCACGGCATGGTCGCGCTCACCTACGTCATCGGCTGGATCGCGATGACCTCTACAACGCCGACATCCACGCCAAGATCGGCGGCCTGGTCTGGCTGGCGATCGGCGCCGGGATCCTGCTGTTCCTGCGCCTGACCGGCCGCTCGGCGACGCTCACCATCGAGGAGTGGCGGCCGGGGAGCGGCAGGGGGAGGGAAAGGGGTCGGCCCCCGGATCCGAGAGGTGTCCGGGGGCCGACGGTCATCGCGTGCCGAGTGCTAGGACGTGGCGACGTCGTCGTACAGGGTGTAGGTCGGGTCGCCGGGGTAGTTGTCGTCCTTGCTGGTCAGCGTCAGGGTGTAGGAGTGCCCGGCCGTGATCGCGTGGGTGACCTTCGTCCAGGCGGCGCTGGCGGCGCAGGTCTTCGGGAGCACGGTCGTGGTGGTCCCGCTGGTGTTGTCCTTCAACGTGGCCGTGGCCCAGTCGTAGGTCACCGTGTCCGGGCAGACGTTCTCGTACCAGAACGTCAGGGTCGTGTTCCCGGACGCGGCCGTGAAGGTCTGGGCGAGCGTGGAGGTGTTGCTCGGGTTGCTGCTGCCCAGCTCCGCGGCGTGCGTGCCCGAGTGGGCGCCGGAGCTGACGACCGAGTAGACGCCGGAGGGGGTCCAGCCGGAGAGGCTGCCGGTCTCGAAGCCGCCGTTGACGACCGCGTTGCCGCCCCCGCCGCCGCTGCCCGCGACCGACCAGGAGACCGTGGTCGAGCCGGAGGCGCCGGTGGTGTCGGTGGCGGTGACCGTGGCGCTGCCCGAGCCGGAGGTGGTCGGGGTGCCGGAGATCAGGCCGCTGCTCGAGCTGATCGACAGGCCGGCCGGCAGGCCGGAGGCGGACCAGGTGAAGGTCTGGCCGGAGGCCGAGTCGGTCGCGCTCATCTGCAGCGAGGCCGCGGTGCCCACGGTCCAGGACTGCGCGCCCTGGCTGCCGACGGTCACCGTGTTACCGGTGCTGTGGGTCAGGATCGGGTGCGAGATGGAGCAGGCGTTGGTGTCGTTGGACCAGCTGGCCTGCTCGGCGTAGGTGCCGTTGCCCATCGTCACGTTCGCCGCGCCGCCGGTGGTGCCGGGGTTGATCCAGGCGCACTCGTCCGAGTTCTCCTGGCCGTTGTACGAGCTGCCGGTGTTGTTGGTCCAGCCGCCCGCCGGGTTCTTGTCGGACATCATCTCGTGCCACTCGTGGCCGAGCGTCATCGTCCAGCCGTCGAGGGTTCCGGGCGAGTTGACGAAGCCGACGCCGCAGCCGGAGCCGGAGTCCATGTTGTACGGCTGGTTGCTGAACGCGAGGTCGCCGTAGGGCGAGTTGACCGCGCCGCCCGTCAGGGAGCTGTCACCGGTGTAGTCGTGCCAGGCGCAGTACGAGCCCTGGTAGCTGTCCGGGTTGGTGCCGGTCGGCGAGAGGATCACGTAGTACGTGTAGCGGTTCGAGGCCGCGGTGGTGTTGCCGAAGTGCGCCGCCGCGTTGACCGCCTCCTGCCCGAGCTGGTTGCCGGACGCGGTGCCCGGGGAGGCGCCGGAGTTGTCGTACCAGACGCCGGAGAGGATGCCGCCGGACTGGTAGGGGATGAACGCGGCGTTCGACGGGCAGCTGGTGGCGCCGGTCGAGACGTTCGGGCCGTCGCACCACTGGGTCAGGTCGGCGGACCACAGCTCGTTGCCGGTTCCGATGCCCTTGAACATCTGCTGCGCGACGGGCGCGCCGCCGTCCGGGTCGCCGGAGAAGGTGGCGTTGCCGTTGGAGTCGGTGCCCTCGGTGCCCCACTGGTTTCCGTAGAAGACCAGGTAGACCTTGTTCTTGCCGCTGTTCACGCCGACGCCGTTGACGCCGCCGCCGTAGGACAGCGTCTCCGGGCCGGTCGCG
Source organism: Actinospica sp. (assembly GCA_035712985.1). Taxonomy (GTDB): domain Bacteria; phylum Actinomycetota; class Actinomycetes; order Streptomycetales; family Catenulisporaceae; genus Actinospica. The sequence goes on along the minus strand of DASTAE010000321.1, from coordinate 7,648 downwards.
ACCTGCGGGGAGACGCGGTGGTTGGCGGAGTACTGGTTCATCTTCGCCTGCTGCGCCCTGGTCGGGATGACCCCGTGCCGGTACGGGTGCTGATAGGCGGGGGAGTACGGGTTGGCGCCCGCGGCGGCAGCGGCGCCGGGGTGGGTCGCGGCCGAGGCCGGGCTGAGCGCGGTCACCGTCAACGCGGTGGCGAGCGCCGCAGCGCCGGCCAGAGACGCGCGCGCGATGCGGCGTCCGGCCGTGCTGGACATGTGGATCACGGGAATCCCCTCGATGGTGGATATCGCGCCGGTGCCCGGGTGGGGAGCGGCGCGCTGGGGTACGGCCGTGGTTTCCGAGCGCGCGGGGTTGCCGCGACGGGTCGGAGCGCACGGGCGTCGTGGTGTGGCGGGGCGGTGCGGCGAAAAGGGAGCGCGGGTGAATCCGGGCCGGGGAGGTGCGTGTGGGAGCGGCGCGCCGTCGGCCCGAACCGGCGTTCGCCTGCACCGAGGAAGTTAATGAAGGCTGAAAACCTGGTCAAGTCCAGTAGTCGATAAGAACTTGTTAAGGCGTCGTCGGATTCGCGGCGGCGGTTCGGCGCCTTCCGGCCGGAACGCGCCCGACACGCGGGGCCGGAACGGCACCCGGGGAGGCTTGCGGTTCGTAGTACATTCCCCTTAATCCGTTAGCCTCGAAGGGGTCCCCGTGCGCAGAATCCTGCTTTCCGCCGTGCTCATCGCAGTCTGCTGCGCCGGATGCAAGACGGTCGCCGGAAGCTCGACGGCCTCGACGGCGGCGGGCGGCTCGCCCCAGGCGCGCGCGGCCGGGCTGCTCCAGGTGCACGACCCCGGCGCGGTGACCGGCACCGCGCCCGCCTCCTGCCACGCGCTGTCCGGCCCGCGCCCCGATCCGACGTGCACCCCCGGCGCGATCGATCCGGCCGTGACCCAGGCGAACATCGCCACGACGATCTGCACCTCCGGCTACACGGCGAAGGTGCGGCCCCCGGCGTCGGCCACCGACCGGCTCAAGAAGCAGGAGTACAAGTCGTACGGGATAGCGTCCGGCACGACCTCCGAGCTCGACCACCTCGTGTCCCTGGAGCTCGGCGGCGCCAACGACGCCGCCAACCTGTGGCCCGAGGTCGGCTCGATCCCCAACCCGAAGGACAAGGTCGAGAACGACCTGCACCGCGCGGTGTGCGCGAAGAAGGTCACCCTCGCCGCCGCGCAGCAGGCCATCGCCTCGGACTGGCTGACCGCGGAGGCCACGCTCGGCCTGTCCTGAGTCAGCGGCCTTACTCCGCGCCGGCGGCGATCACCGTCCACTGCTTCGCCGAGGGCTCGTCCAGCCGCAGGTCGAAGGAGAACCCGACCGGCCGGCGCTTGTGCGCGTCGCCCCGGAGCACCTCCTCGGTCCGGCGGTCCACCTCGTAGTACACGCCCTCGGCGCCGACCTCGACCCGGAAGACGATCGGCTCGCGGGACACCAGCGACCGCACCTTGATCGCGGTGATCTCGGCGTTGCGCATCACGGTGCGGTCGGGCGTGCGCACGGACGTGAAGTCGAGGCTGCCGTCGTTCATGACCCACTCCTCGAGGAACTGCTCGACGGCGACCTCGAGGACCGACTTGTCGAAGCGGCCGTCGAGCACGCTCAGGTCGGCGACGGCGGCGTCCGCGTCCGTGCTCCACGAGATGCCGGTGAGCGCCAGGATGTCGCCGCCGCCCTCGACCGCGTTGTTCCCGGCCACCTCGAGCACGGCCTCGCGCGCGACGGCCTTCTGATCCCAGCCGTCCGTCTCGATGGCGCCCGTGAGGTGGTGCGCGCCCTCGGCCGCCTGCTCGATGGACGAGACGATCCACGCCCCGGCCTCGTTCTTGCGCAGCGTCCAGTACTCGACCGGCCTCGTCGAGCCGTCCCTGCGGCCGGCGGTCCCGCCGAAGTCGCGGCGCACGTAGTCGTTGAGCGTGGCGGTGATCCGGAAGGTCACGGTGTCGTTCACCTCGCCCGCGCGGTTCGCGACGTCGACCAACTCGACCTCGGGCCCTGACACGATCTCGACGACGTTGACCTCGCCGCGCGACTCGTAGTCGCGCAGCTCCTCGGCCCACTTGCCGTAGAGCACGGGGGAGAGGATCTGCCGCAGCGTCCCGTGGTCCCGGTCGGTCCACGCACGCTGAGCGGTGACGTACAGGCCCGCGGCGCGCTGCTTGAGCGTCTCGAGATCGAACGACGCATCGGATTGCGCCAGCCCGTCCACCCGCGCCTCGATCTGCGCCGCGCGCATCCGCGCCTGCTCGTCCGCGCGGTGCGCCGACCGGTCCGACTGCGTGTTCAGCGTGCGCTTGCCCGCGGCCTTCTGCCGCTGCGACCTGAACCACAGGATCAGCACGACGATCGCGATCAGGACGATCAGGCCGACGGCCCCGCCGCCCCCGGCGACGTAGACCCCGCCGTAGCCGCCGCCGGTGGACCCGTGGAAGCCGCCGCCTCCACCGCCCCCGCCGCCTCCGCCGCTGAATCCGTGGCTACCGCCCCCACCCCGGGCATACGCGACCGCCGGACTCGTCAGCGCGACGACCCCCGCGAGCACCACTATCCGCCGACCGGCACGCACGCGTGTCCTCCTTCATAAAGCCGATGAGCCCCCGGCCAGCGTACAGCTCGCGCAAGTCCGGCGTTGCCGGTCGGCCGCGCGCCCCTCGCCCCGGCACCCCTTGGCACTCTTGACATGAGAGTGCCAGCGCTGCTTTTGTTGGCACTCTCACTGGGAGAGTGCTAAAAGCGAGGGGTCCGGGGATGGCGACTGTAGCGCTGGGCACGCCGTATCGACGTTTGCTGTCGGCCACGTTGCTGTCCAACCTGGGCGACGGCATCCGCGCGGCGGCCTTCCCCCTGCTGGCGGCGACGCTGACCCGCGACCCCGTCCTGATCTCCGGCGTGGCCATCGCCACTCAACTCCCCGGTGTCCTGCTGGCCTTGCCTGCCGGATCGCTCGCCGACCGCTTCGACCGCCGCCGGATCGTCGTCGTGGCCGACGCGATCCGGCTCGCCTTCCTGTTCGGCCTGGTCTGCCTGATCGCCTCCGGCTGGGCGACGATGAGCGTCCTGTTCGTCGTCGTATTCGTCTCCGGCGCCACCGACGTGGTCCGCGCCACGGCCGCCGGAACCCTGGTCCCCTCCCTGGTGCCGCTCGAACACCTCGACCGCGCCAACGGCCGCATGGTCACCGCCGAGATTGCGGGGACCGAGTTCATCGGGCCGCCCCTCGGCGGCCTGCTGTTCGGCCTCGCGGTGGTGCTCCCGTTCGCCGTCAACGGCGGCACGCTGGCGCTGGCCGTGGCGCTGGTGGCCTCCATCCCCGCCCTCCTGCAGACCCCTGATACCGCCCCCGGCCCTGGCACCCCGCGCCGCCGACCCGCCCGCTCCGCCGCCGGCGTCCACTGGCTGCTCGAACACCGCGGCTTCTGGCCGGTTCCGGCGACCAGCGCCGCCCTGGCCGTCACCGACAGCGCCTGGTTCACCCTCCTGGTGCTCTACGTCCAGCAGGTCCTGCACCTGAGCTCCGCGTGGTACGGAATCCTGCTGGCCGTGGGAGCCGTCGGCGGCCTGAGCGGCGGATTCCTCGCCGCCGCCCTCACCCGGCGGATCGGCGCGAAACTCACGACCCTGACCTGCCTGGCCCTGGCCGCCCTCGGCCAGCTGGCCCTGGGCGCCACCAGCTCGACAGCCGCCACCGCCGCCGTCCTCGCCTCCAGCAGCATGGCCTTCGCCATCTGGACCGTGCAGGCCCGCACCGCCATCCAGAGCGCCGTACCCGCCGAACTGCTGGGCCGGGTCATCAGCATCAACCGCGCCGTCATCACCGCCGCCTCCCTCCTCGGCGCCGCCCTGGGCGGCCTCACCGCCGACCGCCTGGGCCTCCACGCCCCCTTTCTGCTCGGCATCCCGATCCTCCTCGTCGCAGCGCTCCTCATCGCCGCCAACCGCGACACGAGCAGCCGGGATACTGGTCACCATGGATGAGATCCAAGTCGTCGTGGCACACTCCGAGCGCGCGACCCTCCGCGTCGGCGACGTCTTCCTGAAGGTGGACACCGACCAGGCCCGCCTCGACGTCGAGGTCGAAGCGATGGCCCTGGTGCCGGTCCCGACCCCGGAGGTGCTGTGGCGCAAGCCGCCCGCGCTGGCGCTGGCCGCGCTCCCGGGCACGGCGCTGGGCCTGCTGGGCGAGCCGTCGAGCGCGTCGCCGGCGGCCTGGGCCGCGGCGGGAGCCGCCATCCGCGAGCTGCACGAGGCGCCGCTGCCCCCGTGGCCGGGTAAGAGCCTGGATGAGGTCGCATCGCGCCTGGACGCCGAATGCGAATGGCTTGTGGCCAACGCGGTCCTGCCCGCCGACCTGGTCGCGCTCAACCGCCGAGTCGCCGAGGCCGCACTGCGCCCCTGGACACCGGTATTCGCGCACGGCGACCTGCAGATCAACCATGTGTTCGTCGACGACGACAAGGTCACCGGCATCATCGACTGGTCCGAGGCGGGCCCGGGTGACGCGATGTTCGACCTCGCCATCCTCACTCTCGGACACGAGGAACGCCTCGCCGACCTCCTCGTCGGCTACGGCGCCGACGTCGATCTCGCGGTGATCCGCGGCTGGTGGTCGCTGAGAAGCCTGCTCGCGGCCCGCTGGCTCATCGAGCACGGCTTCGACCCCGCCGCCCCGGGCTGCGAGTTCGACGTGCTCAGATCCGCCGTTTCGTAGGCCCGGACACGACGGACCGGGCCGGTCACTCCGCTCCGCCGGCCCGGTCCTGCTCGTGTCCCCTCAGGGGGCTTATTCGATGGTCACGCCTGCCGGTACTCCGCGTGCACGAGTTCCAGCAGTTCGGCGACCGAGGTCTCGGCCGTGGCGCGGTCGAAGGTGATCTCCCCGTGCTGCAGGAGGTTCACCCGGTCGCAGACGTCCATGACCTGGCTGTAGTTGTGCGCGATCAGGATGATCGCCAGGTCGCCGCGCTGCCGCAGGCGGTCGATGAGGCGGAGGATCTGGCCGCCTTCTCGCGCGCCCATGGCCGCCAGGGGCTCGTCGAGCAGGAGCACCTTGGCGGCGGAGTTCACGGCGCGGGCCACGGCGATGGCCTGGCGCTGGCCGCCGGACAGGGCTCTGACCTCCGCGCCCACCGAGGGGATGTTGATGCCGACCTCGGCCAGCGCCTCGACGGCTTGGCGCTTCATGGCGCCGTGCCGCAGGAACGGGCCCGCCGTCAGCTCCTTGTTGAGGAAGAAGTTCAGGTACACCGGGAGTTCGTCGACCAGGGCCAGGTCCTGGTAGACGGTCTCGATGCCCAGGGAGCGGGCGTGCGCCACCGAGCGCAGCGAGGTCTCCTGGCCGCCGATCAGGATCCTGCCGGTGTCCGGTCGGTGGAAACCGGTGATGATCTTGATCAGCGTGGACTTGCCCGCCCCGTTGTCGCCGAGCAGGCCGAGCACCTCGCCGGCCCGCACGTGCAGGTTGATGTCCCGCAGCGCGGTGACGGGGCCGAAGCGCTTGGAGATGTTCTCCACGCGCAGGGCCTCGGGGCCCACGGTGCCGAGCGCCGTCGCGCCCGTCTGGTCCGGTTCCTCCTCGCTCATCGCAGGAACCTCCCTCGGAGATTCGAGATGTACACGCCCAGCAGCATGGATGCGACCACGGCGACGCCGATCGCGACGTCGAACGCGTAGGCGTTGACGCCGCTCAGGGTGAAGCCGTTCTGGATGATGCCCAGCAGCAGCGCGCCGAACAGCACGCCGACCACGGTGCCGGAGCCGCCGAGCAGTGCGGTGCCGCCGATGACCGCGGCGGCGACCGAGAAGAACATCGTCTGCGATCCGCCGCTCGTGGGGTCGAAGGAGCCGACCCGCACCTGGTCCACGATCCCGGCCAGCCCGGCGAAGAGGCTGGTCAGGGCGAAGGTGGCGACCTTGACGCGATTGACCTTGATGCCGGACTCGGCCGCGCTCAGCGGATTGCCGCCCGCCGCCTGCGCGTAGATGCCGTACTTGGTGTACGACAGCGCCACCTGCATCACGGCGACGATGACCAGGGCCCAGACGAGCTCCGACCAGCGCCAGCCGCCGAACAGGTTGCCGAGCGTGCCGGTCAGCGGCGGGGTCGTCGGCTCGGCGCCGGACTCGATGTAGGCCATGCCCTCCAGGAAGAAGCCCATGCCGAGCGTCGTGATGAACGAGGGCAGGTTGAACACGGTGCGGATCAGGCCGTTCAGGACGCCGATGCCGATGGACACCAGGATCGCCAGCACCAGGGACAGCGGAACGTCGAGCCCCTGGTTGTAGAAGGCCATCATGACGAAGGGGACGAAGGTGTAGGTGAAGCCGGCCGAAAGGTCGATCTCACCGCAGATGAGCAGCAGCGACTCGCCCGCGCCGATGATCGCGAGGGGCGCGAAGTACTGCATGATGATGTGGTAGTTGCTCGTGGTGTTGAACGCGGAGCCGTAGCTTCCCAGCGAGAAGTACGCGAACGCCGCGATCGTCACCAATACGATGCTCAGCTCACGGCGCCGCAAGAGGGCCATGCCGAGACCGACGCCGGTCGCGGCCCGCTGCGGCTCCGTGCGCGTGAGCTGGGGTATCTGCTGTGCCATGGTTCTCCCAGGCCTTGCCTCGGTGCTGCGGGCTAGCGCGGGGCTAGCCCTGGACGGTGGACGGCGCGGGCAGGCCGATCGAGCTCGGCATCGGCACGACCGCCTTGTTGGTGCCGCCCTCGATCCAGCTCTTGGAGCTCGCGTACGGGCTGACGTTGTCGGAGGTGACGAACGTCAGGCCGGTGTCCGTGGCCGGCGGGAAGACGAGCGATCCGGTCATCCGGTACATGAACAGGTAGATCACCGGCAGGAAGCCCTGCAGGTACGCCGACTGGTCGATGGTGAAGTCCAGTGCGCCGGAGCTGACGCCGGTGATGGTGTCGGCGAGCAGGTCGTAGCCGCCCGCGTGCACCTGGCCCTTGATGCCGTACTTGGTGATCATCTCGGCGATCGACGCGGTCGAGCCCGCGTCCACCGCGTAGATGCCCTTGGCCGACTTCAGGCCCTGATACGCCGACTCCATGGCCGAGAGCTCCCCGGCCTGCGCGGCGCCGGTGTCCACTGTGTGCACGGTCACTCCGGGGGCCTTGGCCGCCAGCGCGGCCTTGATGCCGTCGAGACGCGGCTGCACGTTCAGGGAACCCGGCTGCGAGATGCCGACCAGGATGTCGCCCGAGGGGACCTCCGTGGCGATCCTCTCGCCCATCTGGTAGCCCGACTGGTACAGGTCCTGTCCGACGTAGGTGAGCGCGTAGTTGCCGGAGGCGTTGGCGTTGTACGCGATCACCGGGATGCCCGCCGCCAGCGCCGCCTTGGTGGGGGCGACGAAGGCGTTGGAGTCGGTCAGCGGGATCGCGATCCCGGCCACGTTGGCCGTGATCGCGGTCTCGAAGGCGCTGACCATCTCGGAGACCACGCCGTTCTCCGAGCCCGTCCAGGTCGGCGCGGGCAGCCCGAGCAGGGCGGCCGCGTCCTTCATGCCGCTCTGGGTGGGCGCGAAGAAGGAGTTGGTGGTGACGTGGTTGATGAAGGCGAACTTCCAGGCCGCGGTCTTCGGGAAGTCGCCGATGCTCCCGGAGGAG
>DASTAE010000320.1:0-7535 GCA_035712985.1 Actinospica sp. | reverse complement strand
AGTAGGTGCCCTGCGCGTACCAGCCGTGCGTGTAGACCTGGATCGAGGTCTGCGACGCGGTCGTGGTGAACGTCGTCGTGAGCTGCTGCCAGCCGGTCGCGGACGGGGTCCAGCTGTCGGTGCCGCCGGTCACGCCCAGGTAGACGTAGGCGCCCTCGACGTAGCCGGAGAGGGTGTACGCGGTGCTCGGCTGGACCGAGACGGTCTGCGTGCACTGCGCGTCGTCCGAGGACGTGGCCGCGCCGGAGAGCGCGTGCGTACCGGAGTGTACGGGGCTGGTCACGACGGAGCCGGTGCCCGCGTCGCAGGTCCAGCCGGTCAGGCCGCCCGCCTCGAAGCCCGGATTGCTCAGCAGGTTCGCCGTGTCGGCCTGGGCGTTGGCGCTGAGCACCGTCAGCCCGGCCGCCACCAGGGCGCATGTGGCGGCCGCGGCGGCCGCGGCTCTTCTTCGTTCCCGAATACGCACTCTCTCACCTGTTCTCTTCGTCGAGCCCGTGCGGTGGGTGGGTACTTCGCATGCTGGACTAGACCTCTGTGGGCCGCCCCTAATGATTGGTGTAGACCAGTAGGCCGTCAAGGGTCTACTGACTTAAGGATTCTTATGCTGCGCGTCTGTGCACATGTGCAGGTCGGCTTGACGCGGCCGCGCGCCCGGTGGGATACTCGGCCAGGCCCTGAAGTGGCCTTTAACGAGTTGAGAGGCGCGCGAGGCGCCACGGCCGAGGGGAGGCGAACCATGGAACCGAGTAGTCCCGGCCATGATACGGGCCGCCCGAAACTCCGGCCCGCACGCGTTCGCAAGCCCCTGATCGCCCCCGGAAGCTGAAACCTCCACTCGGGGCACCACCCGTTTGCGGCGTGCGCGCGACCGCGTCCGAGACCCGTCGTCACGGCACCCGAATCAGTATTCGAGCTCAGCCTCGGCACCCTCATACCTTGATGTAGATGTCATTGCTCGGCGTCCCAATGCGGGGACCGCCGACGGAGGTGTGCCCGATTCAGGCTGTCGCTCCCGCGTGCCCGCACGGCCTCCCGGTCGCCACCCCGCCATGCCGCCTGTTCGCACCCGTACGTTCGATCATGCCAAGAGCAAGCCACCCCCTGGCATGGTCGTGCGCGCGGCGTGAGGAGAGGAGTCCTCATGACCGACCTCATCACCGCCCCCGTCCGCAGCGCGGTCCTCGACGATGCCCACGTGGGCGACATCAAGGGCGCCTTCGGCACCATCCGGCTCGGCGAGAGCGCGCCGCGCTCCGGCCTGAGCCCCAAGCTCAAGACGCTGCTCGCCGTCGTCGGCCCCGGCCTGATCGTGATGTGCGGGGACAACGACGCCGGCGCGTTCTCCACCTACGGCCAGACCGGCCAGAACTACGGCACCTCGCTGCTCTGGGTGCTGCTGCTGCTCGTCCCCGTGCTCTACGTCAACCAGGAGATGGTCGTCCGGCTCGGCGCCGTCACCGGGGTCGGGCACGGCAAGCTCATCATCGAGCGCTTCGGGAGGTTCTGGGGCGCGTTCAGCGTCATCGACCTCTTCCTGCTCAATGCCCTGACACTGGTCACCGAGTTCATCGGGATCACGCTCGCCGTGGGCTACCTCGGCCTGCCCAAGGTGCCCTCGATCCTGGCGGCCGCGGCCGTCGTCATCGGCGCCGCGTCGACCGGCTCGTTCCGGCGCTTCGAGCGGATCGCGATGCTGCTGTGCTTCGGCAGCCTGATCCTCATCCCGATCGCGCTGCTGCTGCACCCGAGCGCGGGCAGCATGGCCTCCGGCTTCCTGATCCCGACCATGCCCGGCGGCGCCTCGCAGCTGTCCACGGTGATGCTGCTGGTCATCGGGCTGGTCGGCACGACGGTCGCGCCCTGGCAGCTGTTCTTCCAGCAGAGCTACGTCATCGACAAGCGCATCACGACCCGCTTCCTCAAGTACGAGAAGGCGGACCTGTGGATCGGTATCGTCATCGTGGTCGTCGGCGCGGCCGCCATCATCGGCTTCGCCAGCGCCGCGACCGCGGGCACCGCGGCCCACGGCGGCTTCACCGACGCCGCCGGCCTGGCCTCGGCGATCGCGGCGAAGGGCGGGCACCTGCTCGGCGTCCTGTTCGCGATCGCGCTGCTCGACGCGTCGATCATCGGGGCGTTCGCCGTGTCTCTCTCGACCGCGTACGCGATCGGCGACGTCTTCCACGTCAACCACTCGCTGCACCGCGGGGTGAAGCAGGCCAAGGGCTTCTACGGCGTGTACGTGGGCGTCATCGGACTCGCCGCGGGCATCGTGCTGATCCCGAACGCGCCGCTCGGTCTGATCACCAACGGCGTGCAGGCGATGGCCGGCGTGCTGCTGCCCTCGGCCTCGGTCTTCCTGCTGCTGCTGTGCAACGACAAGCACGTGCTCGGACCGTGGGTCAACGGCCGCCGCACGAACCTGTTCACGTCGGCCGTGCTCGGCGTGCTGGTGATGCTCTCGGTCATCCTCACGGCCTCGGTGCTCTTCCCGGGCATCAGTGCCGGACAGATTGTCGGCATCATGGCCGCTTTCGCGGTCCTGGGACTCGCGGTCGGCGGCTACGCGCTGGCCAACCGCGGCCCGCGGCGGGAGATCGACCGCGCGGGAGCCGAGGACTGGCGGATGCCGCCGCTGGCCGAGCTCGGCAGGGCGGAGCTGTCCAGCGGCACCCGGATCGGCATGGGGGCGCTGCGCGGATACCTGGTGATCTCGGCGCTGCTGGTCATCGTCAAGGTGATTGAACTCACGCTCGCCTCACACTGAACACCAGTCACCTGCGTTTCAGCAGGTGAGGTGACACCCCGTCAGGTCCCGGCCCGCCGAGCGCGCGCCGGGACCTGACGTTTCCGCGGTCTCGGGGGCGCACACCAGCGCAAAAGCCTGGTGAATCGCGCGCCCCCTCGCATAGGGTCGGCCACGGGCGGGCACCCACACCGCCGCTCGGCGAACGAAGTGTCACCCGTTCGGGAAACCGCCGTACAGCGGGCCTCTTCCGTGGTTACGCTGCTAGCGGCTCTTCGGCACGTGCGTTTGCACGTGCACGGTTGGAAGGAGACCACCGTGACCCCCACACACGACCCCGGTAGACCCGCGACGCCGCCGCGATCGCGCACCGTCGAGGCCGTCGTCTTCGACGTCGGCGAGACCCTGGTCGACGAGACCGTCGAGTACCACGGCTGGGCCGACTGGCTCGGCGTGCCCCGGCACACCTTCTCCGCCGTGTTCGGCGGCGTGGTCGGCGCCGGGCGCGACCATCTGGAGGCCTTCGAGTACTTCCGGCCGGGCTTCGACCTGGAACGGGAGCGGCTCGCCCGCGCCGAGGCCGGTCGGCCCGAGGGTTACAGCGAGCGCGATTTCTACCCGGACGCGCGCCCCACTCTCGCGGCGCTGCACGCGGCCGGGTACCTCGTGCTGATCGCGGCCAACCAGACCCGGCAGTCGCACCGCAGGCTCGAGTCGATGGACCTGCCGGTCGACCTGGTGACCACCTCGGACACCTGGGGTATCAGCAAGCCGGACCCGCGGTTCTTCGCCAAGGTCGTCGAGGTCTGCCGCGAACTGCGTCCCGGCGTCGAGGCCGGCCAGATCTGCTACGTCGGCGACCGGCTGGACAACGACATGCGTCCCGCCTGGGAGGCCGGACTGCGCACCGCGCACATCCGGCGCGGCCCGTGGGGATACCTGCACGGGGAGCACCCGGATCTGCTGGCGAAGGCCGATTTCCGGCTCGACACGCTCTCCGCGCTCCCCGCGCTCCTGTGCGAGCAGGAGTGATTCACGCCATCCACGCCGCGTAGAGACTAGAGTGTCCACCGCGTGAATAGTTTTCATACGGGGGGCTATCTGTGGCGGCGTCAACGGTAGGGCGGGCTTCCCGCCTCGACACTCCCACCCGGCTGTGGCTGCTGCTGGCGGCGGCCGTGGCGGCGGTCCTCACGGTCGGACTGGTCGCCGGCTTCAGCCTCGCCGGGCGGGAGACCAGCGCGGCGCACACCGCGGGCGGCACCGAGGTGCTCTACCGCGAGGTGCAGAACCTCTCCTACAGCCTCGCCGACGCCGACGCGACGGCGGCCACGGCGCTGCTGATCGGCCCGGAGACGCCGACCGAGTTCTCCACGCGCTACGACACGGACATCACCCAGGCCGAGGACCAGCTCGCCGCGGCCTCGCAGCGGGTCACCGGCGACGCGTACGCCTCGGCCCAGCTCAGGTCCGTGGCCGAACAGCTCCCGCAGTACACCGGCATGATCGGCCAGGCGATGGCCGAGAACCGGCTCGGCTACCCGGTCGCGGGCGCCTTCCTGCGCCAGGCCTCCGAACTGCTGACCGGCTCGATGCTGGTCGAGACCTGGCGGGTCGTCGACGAGCAGCAGAGCGCGACCTCCGCCGGGCTCGGCTCGTCCACCTCGTTCCCGTGGTGGGAGTTCGGCCTGGCGGCCCTCGGGATCGTCACGCTGTGGACGGTCTCGCGGCGCGTCGCCGCGGTCTCCCGCCGCCGGCTCAACCCGGGCCTGCTCGGCGCGCTGCTCGCGGTGGCCGCCCTGCTGGTCTGGAGCCTGTTCGCCTTCGGCGCCGTCGGTTTGCAGGGCAGCAACGCGCGCACGGACTACATCGGCCTCGCCGGAGCGCAGACCGAGATATCAGAGCTCTCTCTCACCGAGACCTTCGTCGCGCTGCAGCAGATCGACCGCGGCGAGGACCAGGGAGCGGACGCGAAGGCCGCGACCACGGCGCTGGCCGCCACGACGCCGGCCGACAGCGGCGCCTCCACGCACGCCGCGTACCTCGCGGTCCAGAACTGCGTGAACGGCGCGAACGGCGTGATCGGCCTCGCCGACGGGGGGCAGTACCGGGCGGCGGTCAACGCGACCGTCGGCAGCGGCGCGCAGGTCGGGACCGGCGGCTGCGAACCGAAGTTCAGCACGCTGCGCGGCGACCTGCAGAAGATCGCCGCGAGCGCGCAATCGAAGTTCGACCAGGACATGGACGGCGTCCGTTCGCAGTACGCCGATTCGGTCGCCCTCCCGCTGGCCCTCGCGATCGGGATCCTCGGCGCGGCGGCCGCGGCGTACGGCGTCAATCGGCGGCTGGCGGAGTTCCGGTGATCGCTCTGAGGGGGACGGGAATGCGGCGGACAGCGCGGGCGCTCGGAGTCGCGGCGGTGGCCGCGGTCGCGGTGAGCGCGTGCTCCAGCCCGGGAGCGGGCTTCAACTCCGCGAAGCCGAGCGTGCCCTCGGCCGTCTTCGCGGGCACGGCGCCGCCCGCAGGCCAGGCGGCGAGCGGCGGGAACTGCGACGTCAACGCGTCCTCCGCGGCGCCGTCCGCGGGCGACGTCACCGGTGCGGACGTCGCGACGATCAAGGCGCGCGGCTACCTGAAGGTCGGGGTCGCCGCGGACCAGTACCTGACCGGCTATCTCGGCGCGGACGGCGTGGAGCAGGGCTTCGACATCGATCTCGCGCACGAGATCGCGCAGTCGCTGTTCGGCGACCCGAACGCCGTGCACTTCGTCGTGATCAGCACCGACGAGCGCATTCCCGATCTGCAGGCGCACACTGTGGACATGGTCATCGACACCATGACCATCACCTGCAAGCGCCTGACCGAGGTCGGCTTCTCGGCGGTCTACTACAACGCGAGCCAGAAACTGCTGGTGGAGAAGGGATCCGGCTACACGGGCCTGGCGGCGCTCGGCGGGAAGAACGTGTGCGCGCAGACCGGCTCGACCTCGATCTCGCTGATCCAGCAGACCGCGGCCAAGCCGATCGCGATCCAGGTCACCGACATCAGCGACTGCCTGGTGCTGCTGGAGGAGAACAAGGTCTCGGCGATCTCCACCGACGACACCATCCTGGCCGGGCTCGCGCAGCAGGACCCCAACCTCGAGGTGCTCCCGGCCAAGCTGGAGACCGAGCCCTACGGAATCGCGGTCCCGGCCGGTGAACGGGATCTCGAGGGGTATGTCAACGGTGTGCTCGCGCACTACGAGGCGGACGGCGGCTGGGCCCGGTCCTATGCCCGCTGGTTCCTCGGCAGCCTCCAGGCGGCCGAACCGCCCGGTGCGCAATACTCGAACCAGTAGCGTCGACCTGCCAGCACGAGCCCGAGGACGCATGCCGCAGTACACCGGAGGATTCGACCCGATCACCCCGCTCACCAGGGACAACGTGGACGCCGAGCTCGCTCGGCTCGACGCGGACGCCGGGCGGGTCTCGGACGCGCTCGTCGAGCTGACCGAGTACAACTCCTACAAGCTGCTGGAGAGCGCGCCGCTGTCCGGCACCACGGCGCAGCGCTGGCAGCGGGTCAGCGCGAAGATCGCGGCGCTGTGGGACGACTACACCGCCTACCAGGACGTACTCAACCGGGCCAGGGAGATCCGCGGCCGCCGGGTCAAGCCGCGCCCCGAGGACCTGGCCGCGATCACCAAGCTGGTGCACGGCCCGTCGGTCACGCTGTCCACCAAGAACGTCGCGCTCTCCGAGCGGACGCTGCTCGGCCCCTCCGCGGTCTCCGAGACCGCGACCCTGGCCCAGACGCTGCGCCGGATGGACACCGAGTACCAGCTCGCCGCCGACTTCATCGCGCAGGCCGAGGAGGCCTGGAACGGCCTGTTCGCGGCGGCCGATCCGGTGGCCGAGCGGCTCAAGCGGCTCGGCGAGACGGCCCGCGACATCGGCGACCGCTCGGTGAGCACGGCCGTGGCCGGGCTGATCGACAGCTATTCGGCGCTGCGCCGCGAGATCTTCGCCGATCCGCTCGGGATGACCGCCGCCGGATCCGCGTTCCCCGGCCGGCTCGCCGAGATCGACCGGCAGATCGGCGTGGTCGCCGAGGCCGCCTCGCACCAGGCGGACCTGCGCGCCGACTTCGCCCGCGGCACCGAGCACCTGCGCCAGCTCGTCGCGCGGGTGGACGAGGTCGAGGCGGCGCAGCGCACCTGCGCGCAGACCGTGCGCGAGAAGATCCTGATCGAGTCGCTGCCCGCGTTCACCCTGCAGGCGCCCGCGCTGCGCGCCCGGCTCGCCGCGCTCGACGCGCTGCGCGACCAGGGGCAGTGGAGCCGGCTGACGAGCGAGGCCGAGATACTCGCCGACACCCTCGACGCAGCCCTCGCCGCGGCCACGAAGGTCGAGCAGCTGCTGTCCGGACTGCTGGAACGGCGCGAGGAGCTGCGCGGCCGGCTGCAGGCGTACCGGGTGCGCGCGGCCCGCCGCGGGGCGGCGGAGAGCCAACCGCTCGAGGCGTACTATCAGACCGCCCGCGAGCTGCTGTGGACCCGTCCCTGCGACCTCGCCGCGGCCACGCGCGCGCTCAGCGCGTACCAGAAGGCGGTGCTCGCCCTCGACCAGAGCGGTCGATAGCGGCCCGGATACGGGGGAGTGGGACCATGATCCGGCACAGCATGCGGCGCTGCCGCGGATCTCGTCACGCACTATTCGAGGGAGGGATGCAATGATGGCTGACATGCGGTGTACCCGGCCCGGTTGCGGCGGAACGATCCTCGACGGCTACTGCGACACCTGCGGCC
>DASTAE010000319.1:0-7114 GCA_035712985.1 Actinospica sp. | reverse complement strand
GGCCCGCGCGATCCGCACGAAGCGCCCGTGGACGCGCGGATCCCCGGTCAGTTCCGGATGGAACGAGGTGGCCATCAGCACGCCCTGCCGAACGGCGACGATCCTACCCGCGCCGGGACCCGCCGTGACCCGCGCCGTGACGCGCACGGCCGGATCGACCTGCTCGACCCACGGCGCGCGGATGAAGACGCCGTGCAGCGTCCCCCCGGCGCCGGCCTCGTCTTCCTCGCCCTCCGGCTCGTCGAACGCGATCGGGCCCTCGAAGGAGTCGACCTGCCGGCCGAAGGCGTTGCGGCGCACGGTCATCGCGATGCCGCCGAAAGTCTCCTGGCCGGCCACCGCGTCGAGCACCCGGTCCGCGAGCATGATCATCCCGGCGCACGAACCGTACGCGGGCATGCCGTCGGCGATCCGCTTGCGCACCGGCTCGAACAGCTCGAAGGCCGTGGCCAGCTTCCACATCGCGGTGGACTCGCCGCCCGGGATGACCAGGCCCTCCACGGCGTCGAGCTCGGAGGGCCGGCGGACCGGAACGGCGCGCGCGCCGGCCGCTTCGAGCATCGCCAGGTGTTCGCGCACGTCACCTTGCAGGGCGAGCACGCCGATCGGGACGGTCTGAGACACCGTCACCAGCCGCGCCCGGCGTAGCGCTCCGACTCGGGCAGGGTGTCGATGTTGATGCCGACCATCGGCTCGCCGAGCCCGCGGGAGACCTTGGCGATGACGTCGGGGTCGTCGTGGAAGGTGGTGGCCTTCACGATCGCCGCGGCGCGCTTGGCCGGGTCGCCGGACTTGAAGATCCCGGAGCCGACGAAGACGCCCTCGGCGCCGAGCTGCATCATCATCGCGGCGTCGGCGGGAGTGGCCAGGCCGCCCGCGGTGAACAGCACGACCGGCAGCTTTCCGGTGGCCGCGACTTCCTTGACGATCTCGTACGGCGCCTGGAGGTTCTTGGCGGCCAGGAACAGCTCGGACTCGTCGAGCGTGGTGAGCCGGCGGATGTCGGCGCGGATCTGGCGCATGTGCCGGGTGGCCTCGACCACGTTGCCGGTGCCCGCCTCGCCCTTGGAGCGGATCATCGCGGCGCCCTCGGCGATCCGGCGCAGCGCCTCGCCGAGGTTGGTCGCCCCGCACACGAACGGGACGGTGAACGCCCACTTGTCGATGTGGTGGGTCTCGTCGGCGGGGGTCAGCACCTCGGACTCGTCGATGTAGTCGACGCCGAGCGACTGGAGCACCTGGGCCTCGACGAAGTGGCCGATCCGGGCCTTGGCCATGACCGGGATGGAGACGGCGGCGATGATGCCGTCGATCATGTCCGGGTCGGACATGCGGGCCACGCCGCCGTCCTTGCGGATGTCGGCGGGGACGCGCTCGAGGGCCATGACCGCGACCGCGCCGGCGTCCTCGGCGATCTTCGCCTGCTCGGGGGTGACCACGTCCATGATGACGCCGCCCTTGAGCATCTCGGCCATGCCGCGCTTGACGCGGGCCGTCCCGAGTTGCGGGGCCGCGTCGGCCTGGCCGGGAGTAGGGGTGGTGGACACAGCTGACCTCGCTCGCGGGTGACTCGGGCGTGATGGTGACGCATCCATCTTATGACGTGATGAGCATGATTCCGGCTCACGGCTTGTCAGAAGCGTCCCACCTCAGGCTTACGCAGTGCGGGGTGGTGGGAGGTAGTGCCTCTTACCCGGAAAAGGCGGCGTTTTACCGGGAGAAGACTGCGGGGGGCTCGTCGTCGATCTCGAAAGTCGGTTTCTCGGGGGCGCGTCCGGCCAGCCGGAAGTACCGCACCCGCCGGTATCCGCGGATCTGCCGTACCGCACGCACCGATTCGTTGTGGAAGCGCCGCGCGAGCTGGACCCTACGCATGGCCCCGCCGAGTTCCTGGACCAGATCCGCGCCCTCCGGGGTCTCGCGCACCTGCGCCAGTTCCTCGGGGTCATCGAACGCCGCGCGCAGGTCGCGGGTCAGCGCCGATTCGGCCGGTTCGCGCTCGTCCTCGGTCGCGATCTGGGCGCTGCGCGCCGCGGTGGCGAGGATGACCGCGGTCGCGACGTCGAGCAGTCCGGAGCGGGCGAGCTCCAAGGTGGCCGCGGATCGGCGCACCAGTTGAGCGTCGAGGGCCACCCGCGCCGCGTCAAGGCGCACGTGCAGCCGGTCGAGCCGGGTCGCCGTCCAGCTGAGGTAGAGGCCGAACAGCAGGAGGAGGACCGCGATCAGGACCGCGATCTCGGTGTACTGGGTCAGAACGAGCTTCATCGCTGGCTCCGATCGGAGTCGGCCTGCGGCTCATCGCGCCGCGTGCCCAGGTTCCCGAGCGGTCCGAATCTCGCCGTCCCGGTGCGCGCGGTCCCGGTGCGGGTCTGACTGGCGCGGATTTGGCTGGCCCGAGTGCTGACTTCGGCATTGGACTCGGTGACCATCTCGTAGACGGAGAGGATGTCGTCCGCGACCACCGACCAGTCGTATTTGCGTACGCACCGAGTCGCCTCTTCCCGCAGCGCGATGCGGCGGCCCGGGTCGGCCAGCAGCCCGAGCGCGGCCTGCGCCAGCGCCGCGGCGTCGCCGTTGGGGAACATCTGGCCGGCCGAGCCGCCCTCGAGCACCAGCGAGAACGCGTCCAGATCGGTGGCCAGGACCGGCGCGCCGGCGCTCATCGCCTCGACCAGGATGATGCCGAAGGACTCGCCGCCGGTGTTGGGCGCGCAGTAGATGTCCACGGAGCGCAGCAGCTCGGCCTTCTCCTCGTCGCTGACCATGCCGAGGAAAGTCACGTTGTCGCGCACGTCGTCGGGCAGCGCCTCCGCCGCCTCCTCGGTGTCGCCGCGGCCGGCGACGAGCAGCCGCGTGGCGGGCCGGGCGGCGACGATCGCGGGAAACGCTTCGAGCAGCACCGGCAGGCCCTTGCGCGGTTCGTCGATGCGGCCGATGAACCCGATCGTGCCGCCCTTGCCGTCCGGGCCGTCGTCGCCCTCCGGCGTGGTCCACCCGGACCTCGGCTGCGCGTCGGCGAAGTAGGCGACGTCCACGCCGTTCGGGATCACCACCGCGTCGCCGCCGAGGTGTTCGACGAGGGTGCGGCGGGCGTACTCGCTGACCGCGATCCGCGCGTTGATCTTCTCCAGGGCGGGTTGCAGGATCGGGTAGGCCGCGGTCATCGCGCGGGAGCGGGGATTGGCGGTGTGGAAGGTGGCGACCATCGGCACCGTGGCGGCCCAGCATGCGAGCAGGGAAAGCGAGGGTGTCCCGGGCTCGTGCAGGTGCACGACGTCGAACGCGCCGTCGTGCAGCCAGCGACGGACCCGCGCGGCGGACAGGAACCCGAAGTTCAGGCGCGCGACCGAGCCGTTGTAGGGCACGGGCACGGCGCGTCCGGCCGAGACGACGTAGGGCGGGACAGGCGTGTCGTCGTCGGCGGGCGCGAGGACGGAGACCTCGTGGCCGAGCCCGATGAGGTGCGCGGCAAGGTCGCGCACGTGGAACTGCACGCCGCCGGGCACGTCCCAGGCGTAGGGGCAGACGATCCCGATCTTCATGTGCGCAGCCTCGAGGGTCGTCTCGGGTGCCGTGGGGTCGAGTTCACTCGGCGGCGGGCTTGGGAGCCTTGGCCGGGTCCAGGTCGGCCAGCCAGAGCTTCTGCAGCATGTGCCAGTCGGCCGGGTGCTCGGCGATGCCCTGCTCGAAGACGTCGACCAGCGCCTGGCACATCGCCGCGATCTTCTCCTCGCGGGTGCCTTCCGCCGGGACCTCGATCTTCGGGTGGACCTTCGCCTGCTGATAGCCGGTCTCGTACCAGAGCGTCACCGGCATCAGCGGGGCCCCGGTCGAGATGGCCAGCGCCGCGGACCCGGCCGGCAGCTTGGTGGTCTCGCCGAAGAAGCGCACCGGCACGCCGCGGGCGGTCAGGTCGCGCTCGGTCACCAGGCACACCACGCCGCCGGCCTTGAGCCGCCGGATCAGGCCGAGGAAGGCGTTCTGGCCGCCGGTGAGCGGCAGTACCTCCATGCCGATCGACTCGCGGTAGGCGAAGAAGCGCTCGAACAGCCGCTCCGGCTTGAGCCGCTCGGCGACCGTGGTGAAGCCGCCGAAGTGGTTGGCGGCCCAGGCTCCCGCGTGGTCCCAGTTGCCCATATGCGGCAGGGCGAGGACCACGCCCTTACCCGCAGCGAACTCCTTGTCCAGGACGTCCTGCCCGTCGAGCAGGAACGTCGCGTCGATCCGCTCCTGCGACCAGGTCTCCAGCCGGAAGGTGTCGCACCAGTAGCGCAAGTAGTTGCGCATCGCCTGCTTGGAGACCCGGCGCAGGTCCTCCGGGATCGCTTCGGGGCCGAGCACGCGAGCCAGGTTGCGCTCCAACTGGGTGACGCCCTTGCCCTGTTTGGCCCAGACGAAGTCGGCGACTCGCTCGAACAGCCGGTATGCGGTTCGCTCGGGCAGCCGCTTGACCACGCCCCAGCCGAATGCGTAGAGGCGGTAGGTCGCCTCGTCCTTCAGCTTGCTCATTCGCTTGCCTCCGCGATTGGCTCACTCGGTGCGGCGGGGCGGTCAGGGCCGGCCGGGCTGCCGGCCGTGGCCTGCTTGCGCACGTGCAGGATGCGTTGCACGACGGTGACCGTCGATCCGATCGCCAGCCCCCACAGCGCGATCGCCTGGATGAACGGCACGCCGAGCCCGGCCAGACCGGTGGCCACCAGCGAGCCGACCAGCCGCTCGCCGCGTTCGACGACGCCGACCGAGCACTCGTAGCCGAGCGATTCGGCCTTGGCCCGCGCGTACGAGGTGATCGCGCCGGAGACCAGGCAGATCAGGGCGAGCACGAACATCCACCGGTCGCGCACCCCGGCGAAGTAATAGGCCAGGCCGCCGAAGATCGCCGCGTCGCCGAAGCGGTCCATGGTGGCGTCGAGGAAACCGCCCCACTTGGACACCCGCCCGGCCAGCCGGGCCATGGTGCCGTCGAGCAGGTCGGAGAAGATGAACGAGCTGACCGCGACGGTGCCCCAGAAGAACTCCCCGCGCGGGAAGAGCGCGAGCGCGGAGACGACCACGCCGAGCGTGCCGACGACGGTGACGGTGTCGGGTCCGACCCCGAGCCGCAGCAGGAACTGCGCGGTCGGGGTGAGCACGCGGGTGAAGAACGCCCGCGCGTAGCGGTTCAGCATCGAAGTCCCAGCGTCGTCGGCAGCGCGTAGGGCGCTGCGCACGGTGCAGTGTTCAGGGCGGCGCGGCCCAGGGCGGCGCGGTCCGGGCAGCCCGGTTCGGGCAGCGGACCGCGGCGCCCATCGTATTGGGTACGCGGCCCGCGAATGTGCCCGGCCCGCGCCCGCAGGTCCTGATGACGCCGCGGCGCGCGCCCGGGTGTGGCGGATCGCGCGACGCCCGCTCGGGTGGAAGGCTTGAAGAGGACTTGTCGGGCGCTTCGAAGAGGAGTTGTCTGCAAGGAAAACCTGAACACTGCGTTACGCGCGAGAATTCGGATCGGCACGGCGCGGCGACGAAGCCGGGCACGCCGATCAGCGCGGACGCGGGCCAGTACTCGCCGGGAGGATAGCGATGTCCGAGAAGAAGGATGCCAACCGCGGCGGCAGGGATGCGAAGGCGCCGGTGGCCGAGCGGCCGGAGTCCGTCCGCAACGTGGTCCTGGTGGGGCACACCGGCGCCGGGAAGACGACCCTGGTTGAGTCGCTGCTCGCGGCGACCGGGACGATCGGGCGGCCCGGGCGGGTGGAGGACGGGTCGACGGTCACCGACTGCGACGACATCGAACACCGGCTCGGCCGCTCGGTCAGCCTGGGGCTGGCGCCGCTCGAGTTCGGCGCGATCAAGGTCAATCTGCTGGACGCGCCGGGTTACGCGGATTTCGTCGGCGATCTGCGGGCGGGGCTGCGGGCCGCGGACGCCGCGTTGTTCGTCGTCTCGGCGGCGGACGGCGTGGACGGCGCGACGCAGCTGCTGTGGGAGGAGTGCGCGACGGTGGGCATGCCGCGCGCGGTCGTGGTGACGAAGCTGGACAGCCCGCGGGCGGATTTCGACGAGACGGTGGCGATCTGCCAGCGGGTCTTCGGGGACGGGGTGCAGCCGCTCTATCTGCCGCTGCTGGACGACCACGAGCAGGTCGGCGGCGTGATGGGCCTGCTTTCGGAGCGGATCTACGACTACACCGGCGGGCAGCGGGTGGAGAACGAACCGGACCCGGAGCACCTGGAGCTGATCGAGGGGCCGCGTAACGCGCTGATCGAGGGGATCATCGCGGAGAGCGAGGACGAGTCCCTGATGGACCGTTACCTGGGCGGCGAGCAGATCGACGTCAAGGTACTGATCGATGACTTGGAGACCGCGGTGGCGCGCGGCCACTTCTACCCGGTGCTGCCGTTGGGCGCGGTGCTGCACGAGGGCGCGGAAGACGGCGCGATCCGGGTCGGCGCGATCGAGTTGCTTGAGCTGGTGACGAAGGCGTTCCCGGCGCCCGGTGAGCACCTGATCCCGGCGGTCACCACGCCGAGCGGCGGGCCGAAGTCGCCCCTGGAGTGCGATGCGAACGGGCCGCTGGTGGCCGAGGTGGTCAAGACCACCTCGGACCCGTACGTCGGGCGGATCTCGCTGGTGCGGGTGTTTTCCGGGACGCTGTACCCGGAGCAGCCCGTGCACGTGTCGGGGCACGGCCGGGCCGAACGCGGTCACCCGGATCACGACGTGGACGAGAAGGTCGGCGCGCTCTCCTGCCCGCTGGGCAAGGTGCAGCGCACGATCCAGCAGGCGGTGGCGGGCGACATCGTGGCGGTCGCGAAGCTGGCACACGCCGAGACCGGCGACACGCTCTCGGCGAAGGACGACCCGGCGCTGATGGAGCCGTGGGTGATGCCCGATCCGCTGCTGCCGGTGGCGGTGCTGGCGAAGGCGAAGTCGGACGAGGACAAGCTCGGGCAGGCGTTGGGCCGGCTGGTGGCCGAGGACCCGACGCTGCGCCTGGAGATCAACCCGGAGACGCACCAGCTGGTGCTGTGGTGCATGGGCGAGGCGCACCGGGACGTCGTGCTCGACCGGCTGTCCGGGCGCTACGGCGTCGCGGTGGACACGGTCCCGCACCGGGTCTCGCTGCGCGAGACCT
>DASTAE010000318.1:0-19173 GCA_035712985.1 Actinospica sp. | reverse complement strand
CCGAAAGCTGAATGCCCCGGCCCCTCCGCCGAGTCGCACTCGGTGAGCGCCCCCGGCCCGAATGTGCGGTCTCACCGTTGCGGCGCCGGGTGCCGTCTGAAGGAGTTGTGGTGGACGAAGCGCTCCCGGGGTCGCCGGACGCGCAGGTAGCGGTCGGGTTCGGTGCCGGCGTAGCCAAGGCGGCAGGCGTAGGCGATCTTCATGCGCGCGGGGATCGAGAGGATCTTGTGTAAGCGCTCCTCGACCCCCGTGTTGCTGAACACGCTCATCACCTGGAGCCCGATACCGCGCGATTCGGCGGTCAGCCACATGTTCTCCAGGACACAGCCCAGGCTGATCAGCCCGAGGACGTCTCCTTCGGACGCGGGCGCGCGCTTGCGGGTGTCGTAGACGACGATCAGCACGAGCGGGCAGGAGCGCATCGTCAGGTCGAGGAAGCCGTGTTCGAATTCGCTCGGCGCGTCCATCCCGACCGGCTCGGAGTCCGGTCGGCGCCAGGCCGGGGGGAACATGGTGGCCGCCAGGCCGGTGCCCTTGGCGACGAGCTCCTCCTCGCTGAAGGAGAGTTGGGCGTAGTTCTCCCGGATGAACTCGGCCGAGACGCCGCTGGGCACGCGGCCGATCTCGGCGAGCACCGCCGGGTCGTCGATGACGACGATCTCGAAGTTCTGCATGTTGTGCGCGGTCGGCGCCCACTGGGCCGCGTCGATGATCGCCCGCACGTCCTCGTCCGGCGGCCGACGACGCGGATCGTAGACGCCGCGGTGGGAGCGGCGGTTTCTGATGAGTGCGGCGAGGTCGGTCATCGATCCATCTTCGGCCGACTTCGGTGTCTGCCGGACGTGCCACTCGTCCACAGCGTGGCGGGACTAAAGGCCTTTGCGTGCCGTGTGCTCCCCGGAGAAGCTGAGGGGAGCAGGAGTCCGCCATGGTGCACACGCCGGCGTGTTTCGAGTTCGCGAGGGGAAATTCCCGCAGATGGCGGAACCGGTTCGGCTCCCCGTAGCCGGGCCGCCCGGCCGCCGCCTGGGAGCCGGCCTTTCGGCGGATCGCTGGTTCATGGTGGCACCATGCGCCGGGTGCCCCGGGTCGGTGAGGGCCGAAGTCCCGTTCGCCGTGCCGATCACGGGTCGGACGCAGCCGCCCCCGGGCACTCGGGGCGGCCCGCCTGTCTGGCTAGGGACTTTAGACCCTTTCCCTCGGCGCGTGGCGTCGGATTCTGGGAGGAGGTGTTCCGTGCCGGCCGGGAGGCGGCGGCGCGGAGCCCGAGGAGGTGCCGGGCTGATGGCCTACGAGGTGATTCGCAAGAGCCTTGATACCGCCCGAGCGGCGAACCTGCGCGAGTACGACCGGGCCCGCCGGGGGTTCTCGTGGCAGCGGGCGCGTGCTCAGCTGACGGGATTGCCCGGGGGCGGGTTGAACATCGCGTATGAGGCGGTCGACCGGCATGTGGAGCGGGGCCGCGGCGGGAGGGTCGCGCTCCGGTGCGTCGGGCGCGACGACTCGGTGGTGGAGGTCACCTATGCACGGCTGGCAGAGCAGAGTGCGCGTTTCGCCAACGTGCTCAAGACCTTGGGTGTGGGGCGGTCGGAGCGGGTGTTCACCTTGCTCGGCCGGTGTCCTCAGTTGTACGCGGTCGCGCTGGGAACGTTGAAGAACGGCAGCGTGCTCTGTCCGCTGTTCGCCGCGTTCGGGCCGGAACCGGTGCGCCAGCGCATGCAACTGGGCGATGCGAAGGTTCTGGTGACCAGCGAGACGCTGTACGTACGCCGGATCAAGGAGAACCGCGGGAGCCTGCCGGGCCTTGCGTACGTGGTGCTGGTCGGGCCCGTGACCGGCGAGCATCCCGGCACGGTCCGGTACGACGAGGCGATGGCGGCGGCCGCTGACCGGTTCGAGATCGTGCCCACCGATCCGCAGGACATGGCGCTGCTGCATTTCACCAGTGGCACGACCGGAACCCCGAAGGGCGCCGTCCACGTGCACGAGGCGGTGGTCGCGCATCATGCCACTGCGGCCTTCGCGCTCGACCTGCATCGGGATGACGTGTACTGGTGCACCGCCGATCCGGGCTGGGTGACCGGTACCTCGTACGGGATCATCGCGCCGCTCACGCACGGGGTGACGATCGTGGTCGACGAGGGCGAGTTCGACGCGCGCCGCTGGTACCGGATCCTGGCCGAGCAGCACGTGACCATCTGGTACACCGCGCCGACTGCCATCAGGATGCTGATGCGCGCGACGCCGCAGGCCGGTCCCGACGAACTGCCGAGCCGATTCGATCTCTCGGCGCTGCGGTTCATCGCGAGCGTCGGCGAGCCGCTCAATCCGCGGGCGGTGGTCTGGGGGCGCGACGTGCTCGGCCTGCCCGTCCACGACAACTGGTGGCAGACCGAGACCGGCGCCATCATGATCGCCAACTTCGCGGCGTGCGAGATCCGTCCAGGCTCGATGGGCCGGGTGCTGCCCGGGGTCGAGGCCGCGGTGCTGGCGCGCGGCGAGGACGGGCGCGTGCTGCTCGACGCGCAGGGCCGTGCGACGGTGCTGGGGCCGGGGGCGGAGGGCGAACTCGCGCTGCGTCCCGGGTGGCCGTCGATGTTCCGGGGCTATCTGCACGACAAGACGAGGTACGAGGCCTGTTTCGCCGACGGCTGGTATCTGACCGGCGATCTCGTCTCGCGGGATGCGGACGGCTGGTTCTGGTTCGTCGGCCGTGGCGACGACGTGATCAAGTCGGCGGGGCATCTGATCGGGCCGTTCGAGGTGGAGAGCGCGCTGATGGAGCATCCGGCGGTGGCCGAGGCCGGGGTGATCGGCCGACCCGACCCGGTGGCCGGCGAGGTGGTCAAGGCGCTGGTATCGCTCCGGAGCGGCTTCAGCGCCGGGCCGGACCTCGAGGCGGACCTGTTGGCGTTCGCGCGACGCAGGCTCGGGCCCGCCGTCGCGCCGCGCGAGATCACGTTCGACCAGAACCTGCCCAAGACCCGCAGCGGAAAGATCATGCGCCGCGTGCTGCGCGCCCGCGAACTCGGGCAGCCGGAGGGCGATGTCTCGACGATGGAGGAGCTTCGGTCATGAAAGCGGATCGCACCGTCACTGCACGCGGCACCTCCGGGGCGAAGCGGACGCATCCCGCGCGCCGCGGGCCCGCCGCCACGAAGCAGTACCCTGATGTAGCGCGCGAGGCGGTGGATCACCGGCGCGAACTGCTGCGGCAGATGCTGCTGATCCGCCGGTTCGAGGACCGCTGCGTCGAGCTGTACAGCGCGGCGAAGATCCGCGGATTCGTCCACCTGTACATCGGTGAGGAGGCCGTGGCGGTCGGCGTGAACCAGGCGCTGACCGACGAGGACTCGGTGGTCGCCACCTACCGGGAGCACGGTCACGCGCTCGCCCGGGGCGTGCCCGCCGAGGCGATCATGTGTGAGATGTTCGGCAGGTCGACCGGGTGCAGCGGAGGGCGCGGCGGCTCGATGCACCTGTTCGACGCCTCCCGACGCTTCTACGGCGGCAACGCGATCGTCGGCGGCGGAATACCGCTGGCCTGTGGTCTCGCGCTGGCCGATCGGATGCGTGGCGAGGACCGGGTGACCTGCTGCTTCTTCGGCGACGGGGCGTTCGCGGAGGGCGAGTTCCACGAGGTGGCGAACCTGGCCGTGCTCTGGCGGCTCCCGCTGCTGTTGGTGTGCGAGAACAACCTCTACGCGATGGGCACGGGGTTGTCGCGGGAACACGGGCAGACCGATCTCGCGCTGCGGGCGGCGTCCTACGGCATGCCCGCCTGGCCGGTGGACGGCATGGACGTACTCGCCGTGGCGGCCGCCGCGCATCGCGCCGCCGATGCGGTACGTGCCGGGGGCGGCCCGTACTTCCTGGAGGCGCGCACCTACCGCTTCCGCGCGCACTCGATGTACGACCCGGACCGGTACCGCGACAAGGCCGAAGTCGAAGACTGGAAGTCCCGCGATCCCATCGACGCGCTCGAAGCCGTCCTGCGCGCCGGCGGCGAGCCGGAAGGCTTCGCCGACGAGATCGCCGACAAGGTGGGCGCCGAGATCGACGAGGCGGTGCAGGCCGCCGAGAACGCGCCGATCGAACCGGTCGAGAGCCTGCTGCGCTATGTCACGAGCACGACGGAGTCCTCATGACCACCGAGACACCCGCATCCGTATCGCAGATCACCTACCGCGAAGCGATGCGGGAGGCGCTGCGCGAGGCCTTGCGGGCGGACGAGCGCGTGTTCCTCATGGGCGAGGACGTCGGCCGCTACGGCGGCTGCTTCGGGGTGAGCCTCGGACTGCTCGAGGAGTTCGGGCCCGAACGCATCCGCGACACGCCGCTGTCCGAGTCCGGATTCGTCGGCGCGGGCATCGGCGCGGCCATCGCCGGGATGCGGCCGATCGTCGAGATCATGACGGTCAACTTCAGCCTGCTCGCCCTCGACCAGATCCTCAACAACGCCGCGACGCTGCTGCACATGTCCGGCGGCCAACTGGCCGTCCCGCTGGTGATCCGGATGACCACCGGCGCCGGCCGACAGGTCGCGGCCCAGCATTCGCACAGCCTCGAAGGCTGGTACGCGCACATCCCGGGAATCCGTGTGCTGGCACCCGCGACCGTGGCCGACGCGCGCACCATGCTCGCCGCGGCACTCGCCGACCCCGACCCCGTGCTGATCTTCGAGCACGGAGGCCTGTACAACCTCTCCGGCGACCCGGATCCGGGTGCGGGCCCGAGCGATCTCGGCAGCGCCGCGATCCGGCGGCCCGGCACCGACGCCACGATCGTCACCTTCGGCGGCTGCCTGCCCAAGACCCTCGACGCCGCCGACGAACTCGCCAAGCTCGGGGTGAGCGCCGAGGTGATCGACCTGCGCTCGCTGCGCCCGCTCGACGACGCGACGATCACGGCATCGGTGACGCGCACCCATCACGCGGTCGTCGTCGACGAGGCCTGGCGCACCGGCAGCCTCGCCGCCGAGATCTCGGCGCGCATCACCGAGCAGGTCTTCTACGAACTCGACGCGCCGGTGGAACGGGTGTGCAGCGCCGAAGTGCCGATGCCTTACGCCCACCAACTCGAGGAAGCCGCACTTCCTCAGACCTCCGACATCGTCGCCGCCGTGCGGAAAGCGGTGAGTTGACCCCATGGCCGAGTTCACCATGCCCTCGCTGGGCGCCGACATGGACGAGGGCACCCTCATCGAATGGCTCGTGCACCCGGGCGACCACGTCAAGCGCGGGGACATCGTCGCGGTGGTCGAAACGGCGAAGTCCACCATCGAGATCGAATGCTTCGACACCGGCACGATCGACCGACTCCTCGTCGAACCGGCCACGACCGTACCCGTCGGCACACCGCTCGCCATCATCAACGGTCAGGCCGGTACTCCTTCACGCGTGACGCGCCGAGAAACCACCCGACGCGAGGTCACCCCCGCCCCTGCGCCACCCGCACCGGGACATGTCGAGGTCTCCCCGATCCTGCGACATCTCGCGCACGATCTGCACGTCGACCTCGCGACGGTCACCGGCAGCGGGCCGGGCGGCAGACTCACGCACGCCGACATCGAAGAGGCCGCGCACGACGCCCAGGGCACTCGCCCGCACGCCTCGCCGCTGGCCCGCCACCTGGCCGAGGAACTGCACGTCGAACTCGGCCGGCTCCGGGGCACCGGGAAGAACGGCGTGATCAGGGCCGAGGACGTGCGCGCGGCCGCCACCGCGGCGGCGCCGTCCACCGCGGTCCCCGAGGAAGCCGCGCCCCCGCCGCAGCCGCCGCGTGCACCGCGCGCCGCGCAGCCGGATCGCGCCGCGGCGATGCGCAGATCCATCGCGGACCTGATGAGCCGGTCCAAGCACGAAGTCCCCCACTACTACCTGGCGGCCGAGATCGACCTGGACGCCGCGCTGACGTGGATGCGGGAACGCAACCGTCACCTCGAGGTGTCCGACCGGCTCGTCCCCGCCGCGCTCATGCTCAAGGCCGCGGGCCGCGCACTCACCGAGGTCCCCGAGCTCAACGGCTTCTGGAGGGGCGACCGGTTCGTCCCCGGCTCGGGCGTGCACCTGGGCGTGGCGATCTCCCTGCGCGGCGGGGGGCTGATAGCCCCGGCCCTGCACGACGCGGACCGGCTCCCGCTGTCCGAGCTGATGAGGAACCTCAAGGATCTGACGACCCGGGCGCGCGCGGGTCGGTTGCGCGCGACGGAGACCGCCGACCCGACCATGACCGTGACGAACCTCGGCGAGCAGGGCGTGCAGACGGTGTACGGCGTCATCTACCCGCCCCAGGTGGCCCTGCTGGGCCTCGGGAAGATCACCGAACGGCCCGTCGCCGTCGACGGCCTGCTCGGCGTTCACCCGATCGTGACCGCGACACTCTCGGCCGACCACCGTGCCAGTGACGGCGCGGTCGGCGCGCGCTTCCTGACCGCGCTCGACCGCCTGCTGCAGAGACCGGAGGAGCTATGACCCGCGACGAAGCACTCGACCTCGTCTGCGACGCGATCCGCCGCATCGTCCCCGACGCCGACTTCGGCACCGTCGGGCTCGACGAGCCGTTCCGCGACGCCCTCGAACTCGACTCCCTCGACTTCCTCACCCTCGTCGAAACGTTGACCAAACGCACCGGTGTACGCATCGACGAGGACGACTACCCGAAGCTGACCACCCTCTCGACCTGCGCCGACTTCCTGGTATCACAAGTGGGTTAGATCAGGCCGAACGTCCCTTCACCAGGTGAGCGATGCCGAGAATCATGGTTTGCACGGAGCATCTGATCGTGGCGAGGTGAGCGCGAGATGACCACTGGCATGGAGATCGAGCCTGACGCCCTGCGTTCCCTGTACACGGCGCGGGGGCCGTTCGCGACCGTCTACTTCGCTCTGCAGGCGCATCCCGAGCTGGAACTGACCACCGAGGCGCGCTGGCAGGACCTACTCCACCGGCTCGCCGAACGCGGCGCCAAGCGGGAACTCGCCGCGTTGACACGCGAATACGAGGCCCACCGGCTCGAGGCCGGCCGACTCGTCGCGATCGCCGCCGACGGAGCCGTCATCCTCTCCGTGGTCCTGCCGGAGAACGCCGACAATCGTGAGGACCAGGCCACCTGGGGCTCGCTCCCCCACCTACTCCCCCTGCTGGCCTGGCGGCAGCAGCATCCGGCGCACGTCGTCGCCGTGGTCGACCGCACCGGCGCCGACCTGGAGCTCTACGGCGCTGGAGCCACCGATGCGCAGCGGGTACGGGTGGAGGGTCCGGACGACGAGATCGAGCGCAACCGTCCCGGCGGCATGTCGCAGATGCGCTATCAGCACCGTGCCGAGGACTCCTGGGAACACAACGCCGCCGCCGTGGCGAAGGCCGTGGCCGACGCTCTGCGGAAGGTGGATGCGCACACGCTGATGCTGGCCGGCGACGTCCGGGCGCGGCAGTACCTGCTCAAGCATCTGCCGACCTGGGCACGTGAGCACGTGGCCGTCCAGGCGGTCAGCGGCGGCCGCAGCGCCGACGGAGCACGGGCGCGCCGAGCGGGCCAGGTCGAGGAGGCGGCGAACCGGGCCGGGTATGAGGAGACCGCGGCCGTGATGAGTGAATTCGCCGAGCAGCGGTCGCCGAGCGGAACCGCGGTCGAAGGCGGATACGCGACGCTGCGGGCACTGGCCCACGGTCGACTTCGCACCCTGTTGGTGAGCGATGCCCCGGACGCGCGGCGCACAGCCTGGTTCGGCGCGGGCCCGGCGGATGTCACGCGCCGCCGTACCGAGGCCTCGTCCGAGACGGGGCCGCGTATGCGCGGCGCGCTCGTGGACGTGGCCGTTCGGGCGGCGATGTTGAGCGGAGCCGGGATCCGGGTCATCGACCCCGACCCGGAGACGGCGCCGTCCCAGGGCATCGGCGGCCTGTGCCGCTATGCCAGGACGGCGGCGGCCTAGCAGCCCCTGGCCGGGGGCTCGTATCGCGCGCCATCCGTCCGAGCACGAGGTTGCCGAGTTCGCCGCTCTCGATGCCGCACCGGAGCCGATGCCCGGCGGCCGCGGACCGGGAACGGTTCCTCTTCGCTCCCGTTCCGACCCTGGGCCCGGTGACCGGCGTCGTGTCGGGATCCGGTTTCGTGCCCACGCTCCGCGGTTTATGGTGGCTGTGGAGGAGTTCGCCGGGTCTCGGCGCCTCGGTGTCGTGGCCACGGTGGTCGGGAGGTTCACCGTGCGTGATTCGGATATGCGTGTCGAGGCGATCGGCATGGCGCCGCGCTCGCGCAGGCAAGCGCCGGGGTGGACGTCACCATCGTCGCCGACCCGCAAGCCGCGAAGCGGCTGGCCGAGGCGGCGTTCCTTGAGCATCGCGCGCTCGCGGTCGTACATCCGAGCGAACAGCCGGGCGACCGACTCGCCCGAGCCGCCGACCGTCCGGCGAAGGATCTCGCGCCGTCATGAAGGCCCTGCGGGAAACGCGGATCACCGATTCCGCGACGCGATATGGATGTGAACCGGAGAAGTAACAGACGGGCGCTTCCGGAACCGTCCCGGTACGCCCACCCGCGCAGACCACGCCAAGGGGGTTTGGCCGTGTCCGAGACCGATACGCACGCGACGTACGCGCTCGTCGGCACCACCGGGAGGCTGGTGTTCCGACTCGAGGAGCCGAAGCAGATGCTCGACGAGGTCACCGTCGGGAACGCGGCGCCGCACCAGTTCACGATCGTCTCCGCCTCGATCGGCGGCCCCGGCATGCACGGATGCATCACCTCGATCACCCGGCCGATAGCGCCGCCCAACCCGCTGGCCGCCGCCATGCTCGCAGCACTCGGCGGCCCCGTACACGACCAGTGGCTCGGCATCCTCGGCATCTGTGGCAGTACCATCGCCAACGCCACCGGTGCCACCGAGTTGTGCGGGCTGATCCCCGCCCAGCAGCGACTGATCCGATCGATCCACGCCGCCGCCCGCGCACACAGCGGTTGGTGAGACCCGGCACAGGAACTTGTGGAGGCGGGCGGCCTGCGCGGTGGACGTGCGGAGCGACGTTGCACTTCCAACGCGCGGCGGCCGACCGGAGCCGGTACTTGCGTGTTCCATGACGCTCGATGCTCGGGCGTATGGCCGCATCCTGAGCGGCTCTGTTCTCTTCGTTTCAGTACGGCAGGCGGCGTCCTGAGGGGGTGCGCAGGTCGAGGGGCTCGAGTTCACGCCTGCGGTGCGGCCGGACCAGGATGCGCCGCGTCCCGGCAGGCCGGCTCTCGCGCTGATCGCGGTAATTTGACGCGCTGGTCATCGTGACCACCTCCGCTCGCCGGTCTCCGCCTTCGGCCCGCCGTTCCTGCAGCGGCGGCGATGCTCGGACACGAACAACCCTGCCCGCCGTCGCGCCCGCGGACAAGGACCTAAGGCCCTGAAGGCTGGGGACCTTCGCCGCGCATACTCCCGCTCCGCGCGGATGAGCACGGGTTGCCTCACCGCGCCGGTGCGGCATGAGGCGGGTGGGGAATGCAGACGGGGCGGTAGGCCGTGCGCAGGAAGGCCTTCCGGCCCTTCTGGCGCGGGCTGTAGCGAGAGACGGTTTTCATCAGAGCGCCGGCGAGTCCGGCGGCGGTGCCGATCGCGAGGAGCGCCCAGCATGTCCCGACCCGGCGAATCCACACCGACCGCGCGCGGCTCGCGCGGCGGACAACGTTCCACGCGCGTCATGTCCGACCTGCTGTTCGGCGCCTGCAAGGCGAACGTCCCGGTAGCGATCCTGCGCGACTCGCCGATCCTGATGGTCGCCGCGGTCGAGGACCTGTGCTGGCGCCTGGCGCTGCTCGACTGCTCGGAGCACGAACCGCCGCGCTACGAGCGGGCCCGGCACCGCGCGTGGAAGCAGGAGTCGGCACGCATCGAGGACAAGCGCCGGCGGGTGCGGGCCATGGTCGACGAGGCGCTGATGGCCTCGTGAGAGCAGTTTCGCAGGCGGCGGCGCCGCTGTTGTGACGTGGACGTGTACTGGGCGATGTCGAGGAGGATGTCGAGATGCGTGACGACTACCACAGGGGGCTTGATTCCGTCGGCCACACGTTGGTGGAGATGGCCGAACTGGTCGGTCAGGCGCTCGTGCGCGCCACCCTGGCGCTGCTGGAGTCGGATCTGCCGACCGCCGAGGCGGTGATCGCCGCGGACGACGCCGTCGACGCGCTGCACCGCGAGTTGGACGTGCGCACCATCGATTTGATGGCCCGCCAGCAGCCGGTGGCCGGCGACCTGCGCTTCCTGGTCGCCGCTCTGCGGATGAGCGCGGATCTCGAGCGGATGGGCGAGTTGGCCAGGCACGTCGCCGAGCTCGCTCAGATGCGCTACCCGCAGTGCGCGATTCCCGATGAGCTGCGGCCGACCTTCGAGAAGATGGGCGAGATCGGGGCCGACCTGGCCCAGCGGGCCGCACGCGTCGTCGAGGACAAGGACATCGAGGCCGCGCACACGCTGGAGGCGAAGGACGACGTGGTCGACCGGCTGCACCGCGCGGTGTTCACCGCGCTGCTCTCGACACAGAACCCGTACACCGTCGAGCAGGCCGTCGACGTGACGCTGCTCAGCCGCTACTACGAGCGGTTCGCCGACCACGCAGTCTCCGTCGCGCACCGCCTGGAGTACCTGGTCACCGGGGACGGCGAGCCGTAGCGAGCACTTCGCCGACCACGCGCGGCATCGCGGCCGCCACGGGCTCGGCAGGCAGGCGAGCGATCCTGCGCTTACGCGGGGACCAGCGCGAGAACACCCTGCCGTCGGACGCCTCCAGCACCACTTCCACCTGGGCACGCAGCTCGCGGGCGGTCTCGAACGCGAAGTCCGCGGCGGGCTCGGACAGCTGTTCCCCGGCCAGCAGAACGACACGCCGTTCAGCGGCGGCCGCCGCCGTGGTCCCGGCGGGAACCACCACCACCGGGGCGATGCTCGATCATGATGTGTTGCATGACCCTTGCCTGAGCGGTCACGTTGTACCACCCTGGGTGAAGGGGAAGATGAGAGACAACCAGACCGGAGGAACCGGCTGTGACCGCGAACTTCCACGTTACCGAGCACTCCGCGATAGAACAGCTCGAGACTCGACTCACCCAGGCATTCACCCCGACCGTGCCCGACCGCGAGATTCACGAGACGGTTGCGCGGATCCACCGTGGATTCGATGGCAGCAAGGTGCGCGACTTCATTCCGCTGCTGGTGGAAAACGCCGCCCGAAACGAACTGCGCGCGCTCGCCGGAGGGGCCCGAGTTCCGACCGCGGCGCAGGTCGAATTGCGTGCCCGCTAGGCACGGCCCGAGCGGTCCACGCCTGTGCGGCGCGAACCCCAGCGCGCGCACCGCGTCCTGCGAAGTTGACCGGGCATCGACCCCGCATATCGGCTCCACCACCGGGCCCTCAGCACCCTGGATACCACCACCGATCTCCATACCTGCACTCACGCGAGTACACGGCGATGCCTGACAGTCTCACCCTGTCTGCGCAGCGCAGCAGGGGTGCAACCCGGCAGCACGTCACTTAGCCCGTTACCCAATTCACCAATCTAAATCAAACTATAAAGAATGTCTCCGATCAGCGGATATACCGCCCAGAGATAGCTCTGGAAATAACTAAGCGTTGGATCTCACTAGTACCTTCGAAGATGGTGTAGATCTTCGCGTCGCGGTACATGCGCTCGACCGGGTGCTCGCGGCTGTAGCCGGCGCCGCCGAGGATCTGGACGGCCTTCTCGGTGGCGGCGACGGCGAGTTCGCCGGCGCGGAGCTTGGACATGGAGCCCTGGGCGGCGTCGAAGGGCTTGCCGTTGCGGGCCATCCAGCTCGCCTGCCAGATCAGGAGCCTGACCATCTCGATCTCGGTGCGGATGTCGGCCAGGGAGAAGGCGACGGCCTGGTTCTCGATGATCGGGCGGCCGAAGGCCTCGCGGGCGCCGGCGTATTCGAGGGCGTACTCGTAGGCGGCCCGCGCGATGCCGAGTGCCTGGGCGCCGACGGTGGGGCGGCTCACCTCGAACGTGGCCATGGCGGCCTGCTGGGCCTGGCCCTGGGCCTGCGCGGTGCGCTGCTCCTTGGTCCCGCTGGCCGCGGCCTCGGCGGCGGCCAGCCGCTCGCGGGCCTTGGCGATTCGGCGCTCCAGGCGCTCCTTGCCGCCGAGCAGGCAGGCGCCGGGGACGCGGACCTCGTCCAGGAAGACGTCGGCGGTGTGCGAGGCGCGCAGGCCGAGCTTCTTGATCTTGCGGCCCGCCTCCAGCCCCTTGGTGCCCGGCGGGACGACGAAGGCCGCCTGGCCGCGGGCGCCGAGCTCGGGCTCGATGCTGGCCACGACCACGTGCACGTTCGCGATGCCGCCGTTGGTGATCCAGGCCTTCTGGCCGGAGATGATCCACTCGTCCTTGGCCTCGTCGTACCGGGCCCGGGTCCGCAGGCCGCTGACGTCGGAGCCGGCCTGCGGCTCGGAGACGCAGAACGCGCCGACCTTGGGGTCGTCCTTGTCGCCGAAGCACTGCGGGACCCATTCGAGCAGCTGCTCCTGGGTGCCCGCGGCGAAGATCCCGGCGACGGCGAGCGAGGTGCCGAACAGGGCCATCCCGATACCCGCGTCGCCCCAGAACAGCTCCTCGTTGGCGATCTGCAGCGACAGGCCGCTCGGGTCGCCGTACAGCTCGGCGAGCGACTCCCAGCCGTAGAGGCCGATCTTCGCGGCCTCCTGGATCACCGGCCACGGGGTGTCCTCGCGCTCGTCCCACTCGGCGGCGGCGGGCCTGACGACGTCCTGGGCGAAGCCGTGCACCCAATCGCGCAGCTCCCGCTGCTCCTCGGTCAGCTCCAGCGAGAATCCGGTCATGGGGTGCCGCACTCCTGACTTTAGAGTAAGTTGACGGGTCAGTAACGTACCCGGCCCGGCACTAAGGTGACAAGGTGCACGCGACGAACGAGGAACGGACCCGGCGCCGGCTGCCCCGCGGGGAACGCGAGCAGCAGATCATCGACTGCGCGATCCAGGTCTTCGCCCGGCGGGGCTACAGCGCGGCCTCGGTGGACGAGATCGCCGAGCAGGCCGGGGTCTCCAAGCCGCTGGTCTACCTGTACCTGGAGTCCAAGGAGGGCCTGTTCCTCGCCTGCCTGCGCCGGGAGGAGCGGCGGCTGGTCGGCGCGTTCCAGGCCGCCGCGGCGAGGGGCGGGACCTCGGAGCTGCGGCTGTGGGCCGGGCTCGAGGCCTTCTTCGGCTTCGTCGCCGACCACCGGGACAGCTGGGCCGTGCTGCACCGCCAGGCGCCGGACCTCGGCGAGACCATCGCGCAGGAGATCGGCAGGGCGCGGCACGCGATCCTCGAGGAGGTGCGCGCGCTGGTGCTGGAGGGGATCGCGCTCAGCCCCACCCCGGCGCGGCTCGGCGACACGGACGCCGACTTCGTGGCGCACGCGCTGGTCGGCGCGGCGGACTCGCTGACCGACTGGATGGACCGGCACCCCGGCGAGCCGCCCGAGCGGGTCACGCTGCGGCTGATGGGGATGATGTGGGTCGGCATGCGGCAGGTGCTCGGCGGCGAGGTCTGGGTGCCGCCGCGGGGCCCGGACGCGGCCTGAGCGGTGCTCCTGCGGCCCTTGGTACGGAAGGTAAAGAGGCGGTAGAGAGCCTTCAAGGTCGGCGTGTCGGAGTCCTCTGCCATACGGCGGCGCGGGCTAACCTCGCGGCGTCATTGACCGATCCGATCATCCCGTCCTCGACTGCCCCCACCAGTGTGCTCCGTTTTGACCCCGTTGCTCCCGAACCGGGCGGCGAAGGCCATGGATTTTCCGCTTACCAATGGGTAACTTGACTCAAAGGTAAGGAGGAGTAGCTGTTCAGGACAGGACGGCCGACCACCCACCCCAGCTGGCAAAGGAGCCCGCGCATGGCACGGACGTTCTACCGGGGTCTGCGCGCCGCCCGCAGGCGCAAGGATCTCGCCGACCGCACCCGCGTTCACCTGAACATGGAGAACGGCAGAATACGCGAGGTCCACACGGAGCCGCTGGCGTCGCCGCTCACCCGTGGCTCACTCGCCGACATACCCTTCGACAACGCCAGGCAGCACCCCAAGCGGATCGCGCTGCGCCGCCGCACCGAGCAGGGCTGGCTGCCGGTCAGCTCGGCCGAGTTCGCCCAGCACGTCTCCGAGACCGCGAAGGGCCTGGTGCACGCCGGGCTCCCGGTCGGCGGCCGGGTCGCGCTGATGTCGCGGACCCGCTACGAGTGGTCCGTCGTCGACTTCGCGATCTGGGCGGCCGGCGGGCAGACCGTGCCGGTGTACCCGACCTCGTCCACGGTGCAGCTGGAGTGGATCCTCGAGGACTCCGGCGTGCGGATGCTCGTGGTCGAGGACGCGGAGACCGCGGCGGTCGCCAAGCAGGCCATGGCGGTGCTCGATCTGGCGCTGCCGATCTGGGTCATCGACCAGGGGGGCCTGGAGCAGCTGTCCGAGCTCAGCCTCGGCGTGCCGGACAACGAGCTGCAGGAGCGCCGCGCGGCCCTGACCCCGGAGACCATCGCGACCCTGATCTACACCTCGGGCACCACGGGGCGCCCGAAGGGCTGCGTGCTGACCCACGCCGCGCTGCACGCCGAGGCGGCCAACATCGTCGAGCTGATGGTGCCGACCTTCCGCGCGGTCTGGTCGCATCAGGAGCCTTCGACGCTGCTGTTCCTGCCGCTCGCGCACGTGCTGGGCCGCGCGATGTCGATCGCCTGCATCCAGGGCGGCATCACGATCGGCATGTGGCCCACGATCAAGCCCGACGAGGTGCGCCCCGAGCTCGAGGCCTTCAAGCCCACCTTCCTCGCCGCGGTGCCCTACTTCTTCGAGCGGATCCACGACATCGCGCGCGGCACGGCGGAGAAGATGGGCCGCGCCTCGTCCTTCGACCGCGCCGACCGGATCGCCGTGCGCTACGGCAACGCCCAGATGCGCTCGATCTTCGGCGAGGGCAAGCGGCCCGGCTTCGGCCTGCGGCTGGCGCACCGCTTCTACGACCTGCTGGTCTACCGCCGGGTGCGGGCCGCGATGGGCGGCCGGGTCCGCTACGTGATCAGCGGCGGCTCCCGGCTGGACTCCGACCTGGCGCAGTTCTTCTTCGGCTGCGGGGTGCTGGTCTACGAGGGCTACGGGCTGACCGAGACGAGCGCGGCCACCACCGTGAACCCGCCGCTCGAGCCGCGGCCCGGGACCGTGGGCGTGCCGCTGCCGGGCGGGTCCGTGCGGATCGACGACGACGGCGAGGTCATGCTCAAGGGCCCGATGCTGTTCTCCGGCTACTGGCGCAACCTGGAGGCGACGGCCGGGTCGATGCACGGGGACTGGTTCTCCACCGGCGACCTCGGCAGCCTGGACGAGCACGGCTACCTGACGATCACCGGGCGCAAGAAGGACATCCTGATCACCAGCGGCGGCAAGAACGTCTCGCCGAGCATGCTGGAGGACCGGCTGCGCAGCCGCGCCCCCGTCGGCCAGTGCATGGTCGTCGGCGACGGGAAGCCCTACGTGGTCGCGCTGATCACGCTGGAGCCGGAGGAGAAGGAGCACTGGCTGATGGTCCGCCGGCGCCCCTACGACACCCCGTTCCTCGAGCTGGCCCGCGATCCGGAGCTGGTGGCGCAGGTGCAGGCGGCCGTCGCGTACGCGAACCAGGCCGTCTCCCGCGCCGAGTCGATCCGCGCCTTCAAGCTGGTCGAGGGCGAGTTCAGCGAGGAGAACGGGCTGCTGACCCCGTCGCTCAAGGTGAAGCGGCACGCGGTGGCCGCCGCGTACGCCCAGGATATCGAGGAGTTGTATGCCGGAAGGTGAGGTTCGCGCCGCCGGGCCCGAGTACGACGTGGTCGTGGTCGGCTCGGGGTTCGGCGGCTCGGTCGCGGCGCTGCGGCTGAGCGAGAAGGGGTACCGGGTGCTGGTCCTGGAGGCCGGCCGCCGGTTCACCCGGGAGACGCTGCCCAGGAACTCGTGGGCGACGAAGGACTACCTGTGGGCCCCGCGCCTCGGGCTCTTCGGGATCCAGCGGATCCACGTGCTGGGCAACGTCATGGTGCTCGCGGGCGCGGGAGTCGGCGGCGGCTCGCTCAACTACGCCAACACGCTGTACGTGCCGCCGCGCGCGTTCTTCGAGGACCCGCAGTGGGGCGCCATCACCGACTGGGAGGACGAGCTGCGGCCGTTCTACCGGCAGGCGCGGAAGATGCTCGGCGTGCGGCAGAACCCGACGACGACCGAGGCGGACGGGTACCTCAGGGCCACCGGCGAGAAGATGGGCGTGGGCCACACCTTCACGCTCACTCCGGTCGGCGTGTTCTTCGGCGACGGCCAGGACGGCGACGGCTGCCGCGCCAAGCCGGGCGAGGAGGCCGCGGACCCCTACTTCGGCGGCGCGGGGCCGACCCGGCGCGCGTGCACCGAGTGCGGCGAGTGCATGACCGGCTGCCGGCACGGCGCGAAGAACACCCTCACCGAGAACTACCTCTACCTCGCCGAGCGGGCCGGGGCCGAGATCCGCCCGATGTCGAGCGTCGTGGACGTCAGGGCCCTGGACGGCGGCGAGTACGAGGTGCACGTCGTGCCCACGGACAAGCGCCGTAAGGCCGAGCCGACCGTGATCCGCTGCGGGCAGGTCGTGCTGGCCGCGGGGACCTACGGCACGCAGACGCTGCTGCACCGCATCCGGCAGCGCGGCGGCCTTCCCCGGATCTCCGCGCGCCTCGGCGATCTGACGCGGACGAACTCCGAGTCGCTGGTCGGCGCGATCACGGCGCCGCGGCCGTACCGCAGGAAGCTCGGGCGGCGCGAGAAGCCGGACTTCACGCGCGGCGTCGCGATCACCTCGTCGATCCACCCGAACGCGAACACGCACATCGAGAACGTGCGGTACGGCAAGGGCTCGAACACGATGGCCCTGATGTGCGTGCCGCAGTACAAGGTCGGCGGCCGCGTGCCGAAGCCCCTCTCGGCGGCGTGGGCCTACCTCTCGCACCCGGTCCTCGTGGCCCGCACCCTCGCGACGCGGCACTGGTCGGAGCGCTCGATCATCGGCCTGGTCATGCAGACGCACGACAACTCGCTGAGCACCTATCTGCGCAAGAGCCGGCCGGGGCGCGGCCTGCTGACCGCGCGTCAGGGGCACGGCGCCCCCAACCCCGTGCACATCCCCGAGGCGGCGGAGGCGGCCAGGCTGCTGGCCGACCAGATCGGCGGACTGCCCGGCACGAACCTGGGCGAGCTGATGGGGATGCCGCTGACCGCGCACTTCCTCGGCGGCTGCCCGATCTCCGCCGCGCCGGACCAGGGCGTCATCGACCCCTACCACCGCCTGCACGGCCACCCGGGGATCTCGGTCGTGGACGGCTCGGCGGTCTCCGCGAACCTCGGGGTGAACCCCTCGCTGACGATCACCGCGCAGGCCGAGCGCGCGATGTCGCTGTGGCCGAACAAGGGCGAGCCGGACCAGCGCCCGGCGCAGGGCGAGGAGTACCGCCGCCTGAAGCCGGTGGCCCCGCTCTCCCCCGCCGTCCCGGACGGCGCCTTCGCGGCGCTCGATCTGACGAGCTGAGCATCGACGCCACGAGGCCGGGCCGCCGCGCGTGACCATGCGCGGCGGCCCGGCCTCGCCGGCCGCTAGCTGATCGACGTCGAGTACGAGTTCACCGTGAAGTCCTCCTGGACGTTGCCGGTGCCGCTGATCTCGAAGCCGTACTGCACCGTGGAGAGCGTCGGGTTCGAGAAGTAGCCCTTGGTGTTCTCCATCCACTTGAGGATGTCGAGGATGTTCACCGTGCCGCTGCTCTCGTTCGAGGTGCGCCAGAACGAGTAGACCGGGTTCGAGCCGTTGCTGCCCACGTAGACGTTCCAGGTGTTGCCGTCGAGCGTCACGTCGCCGATGGAGGAACCGGCCGGGCTGACGTTGCCCACGGTGTCGGTCCAGATCATCACCTCGTACGAGCTGGAGTTGAGCCAGACGTCGTACGCGGACTCGAAGTTGCCGGAGCTCGGCACGGTCTCGTTGAACGAGCTGGACACCTTGGACAGCGAGTTCAGCGACGTGCCGACCGAGATCGAGTCGTTCGGGTAGGCCTTGATGCCCGAGGTGCTCGGCTGGGTCGAGTAGACGCCCCAGTTGCTGGAGCTGTTGACCCAGAGGGTCTGCGAGCCGTGCCCGCTTCCCCATTCGTCGTTGTAGATCGTGTACGAGCCGCTGGTGCAGGAACCGTACTGCGCCGAGGTGGTGCACGTGGCGGCCTGGGCGGGTCCGATCGCGACGGCCGTGGCGGTGCCGGCGAACAGCCCGGCGACGGCCAGGCGCAGCAGCTTTGTGCGGATGCGCGTCATTGCGCAACTCTCCTTCGTGCTGTGGGTAGGTAAATCATCGAAGCGCTTCGAAGTCTGCGACCAGGCCATTGAACTGTCAATATGGGTTGGTGGAAATTTGGAATTCGCATTTGTTCGACGAAATCGTCGAAGCGATTCGACGCTCACGCACGGCACGGTAGTGAGTATTCTGTGTGCCTATGATCACAGCCGGACACGTCGTCCTCTACAGCCGCGATCCCGAGGCGGACCGCGAGTTCTTCCAGAAGGTCCTCAAGTACCCGCACGTCGACGCGGGCGGCGGTTGGCTCATCTTCAAGCTGCCGCCGACCGAGATGGGCATCCATCCGACCGAGGGCGAGGAGCACCATCAGTTCATGTTCGTGTGCGAGGACCTGGTGACGACGATGGCCGAGCTCACCGGCAAGCGCATCGTCTTCACCAAGCCCGTCACCCAGCACCCGTGGGGCCGGGAGACCGCCTTCCGGCTGCCCGGCGGCGGCGAGATCCACCTCTACGAGCCCACCCACCCGGTCGCGGCGACGATGTAGGGCGCCCTTCGGGCGCCGATACGCCGAGGATCCGACGCGGCGAATGCGCATCGGATCCTCTTCGCGCCCTCGGCTACCGCGCCCGGCCGAAGTCCTTGCGCTTGATCTTCGCGCGGCGCCCGTCCGGGTGGTGGAAGACGACGCCCTCGGCCAGGTGGCCCGGCGCGTAGCGCGACTCCAGGGCGGCGAGCCATTCGCGCAGCTCGTCGAAGGAGCGCGGCGCCTGCTCGTAGTCCGGCACGGCCAGGTTGAACGGGACGCACACGTGCGCCTCCAGGCCGAGCGGGTTGCCCTGCAC
>DASTAE010000317.1:0-38342 GCA_035712985.1 Actinospica sp. | reverse complement strand
GGCGGTGATGTCGCGGGTGATGCCGAAGGTGCCGATGATCCGGCCGTCGAAGTCCCGCAGCGGCTGCTTGGTGGAGCTGAGCACCCGGTCCTCACCCGGACGGGCGTTGTATTCGTGCAGGTCCACGATGGTCTTGCCGGTGCGGATGATCTCCTGCTCGTTGCGGTACGCCTCCGCGGCGTGCTGGACGGAGAAGTAGTCGAAGTCGGTCCGGCCGAGCATCGCGGCCGGCGTCCCGGCCCCGGTGAGCTCGGCCTCGCTCCGGCTGACCCGGATGAACCGGGACTCGAGGTCCTTGAAGAAGATCGTGTCGGCGCACGAGGAGAGCAGGTTGAACAGGCAGATCCGGTCCAGTCGCCCCGGGTCCGACTCCGGCCGATCTTCGACGTTCATCGCGCCAACCGTTCCGCGCATCGTGACGTGTGCCCGCGTGCCTACCGAGACGCCCTGCCCATGATATTCGCCTCAGCGGATATGCACACGGGGCGAGCCCCCGGCGTCGACCGGCGCCGGGGGCTCGCCGCGGGCGCGCCGGTCAGCGCCGGTAGGCGTCGCGGGCCCGGTCGAGCAGCGCCACGAACGGCCCGGCCACGCGCTGGGCGACCGGGGAGCCGGCCGTCGCCGGGTGCGGGTGGCTCGGCGCGGAGAACTCGGCCTTGAGCAGCCTGTCGCCGAGGTCCACGAGCTCCTGGTCCGAGTGCGCGGTCTGCACGGCCGGGAACTCCTCGGTCTCCTCGCGCTCGGCGTGCGCGGCGACGGCGTCGGCGAACTCGTTGAACTTCGGCCCGAACCGCTCGTCCGCGGCGTCCATCTTCTCGAGCTCGGCCAGCACCCGCGCGGCCTCGCCCTCCTCGCCGTTGCGCGCGTCGGCGATCGGCGCCCCGGCGTCCTTGCGGGAGACCGGCCGCAGCACGATCTCCTCGCCCGCCTCGTGCACCGCG
Organism: Actinospica sp.; assembly: GCA_035712985.1. Classification (GTDB taxonomy): domain Bacteria; phylum Actinomycetota; class Actinomycetes; order Streptomycetales; family Catenulisporaceae; genus Actinospica. The sequence goes on along the minus strand of DASTAE010000317.1, from coordinate 37,401 downwards.
AGCATCTCGCGCAGCTTGTCGAACGGCTCCTGCCGCTGTCCGGGCGGCGCCACCTGAACGGCGGCGATCTGCTGCCGGATCCTGGCGTGCTGCGTGAGCAGCACCGCGATCACGCTGCCCTCGACGAGCCTGCTCGCGTGCGCCCGCTCGTTGTCCGCTTCGCCCATCAAGCTCATGGCGTTCCGACCCTTCCTGTCGCTTGTCTGCTTCGCGGCGCGGGTACCCGACGACAGCGCGGCAAACGTCCCGCGGGGCATAATCGGCGATCGATGAACGATTCGACTGTGTTCCCGGCGGAGCTCGTCGCGGCCTACCGGAAGCTCGCCCGGAGCCGCGAGCAGGGCTGGCGCGACACCTCGCCGGACGCGGCCTGGGACTACCGGACGGCGTCGCGGGAGATCAGGCTTCACCCGTTCTGGCGCACGCTGCCGGGGCCGGCCGCCGTGGCCGACGCGGGCCGGCGCCTGCGCGCGCTCAGCGTGCTGCCGGCGCGGGACGGCGGTCGGCCCGTCGTGCCGTACCTGCCGCTCGAGCTCGATCCGCCGAACCCCGGATGGACCAGCGCCCTCGACCCCGCGGGGCGCGCGCGGTACGCGGCCCGCCTGGACGCCGCAGGGCTCTGGGACCGTCTCCCGCCGGACCTCCGGGCCCAGGAGCGCCGCCGCGTGGAGCTCACCGGCGCGGCCCCGCGCCACGGGCTCGACTACCGGGACCGCCAGTTCTTCGCGGACGGCGAGGAGCTGTTCGAACGCGGCGCGATGCACCTCCTCGACGAGCTGGCGCCGAGCCTCGCCGAGCTCGGACTCGCCCTCGACGTGGCCGTGCTGAGCGACCCGTACGACCCGGGGTCGCCGGCTGCCGGTTCCGACTACGTCATCGAGATCAACGGCGCGCTCTGCCGCGTGTGGACCGCGCAGGAGGGGCGAGGCGACGCCGGGTGGTACCTCGCGACGGTCCGCCCGCTGATCGTCGTCAACGAGCTGCTCGAGGCGGTCGGCGCCCGGGAGCGGCTCTACGTGGACGGCGCGGGCAACGACGACGGATGCGCGTACCTGCTTCCGGCCGAGGCCAGAGCCGTCCTCGTCGACCCGGGGTACGGCGGATGGCCCGCCTCCAGCCTCACGCTGATGGAGCGCGGCCTGTGGTGAGAGCGTCGCGGACCCGCTGGGCCGCAAGTTCGTCGTGGCGCAGGTCGAGCCAGGCGTCGATGCGCTCCCATTGCCCGTTGAGCCAGGCCTGACGCGCGTCCTCTTCGGCCGGGATCTGCGACAGGCCCACGTCCCACCAGGTGAACCGGAGCGGTTCGCCGAGGGGGACGGCGCGCCAGGTCTCGGCGACGGTCTCCAGGTGGTCGAGGCCCGTGTGCGCGAGGAAGACGACCCGGGAGTCCGCGGGCGCGGCGTCGATGGCGGCGAAGACTCCGGAGGGGCGCGGCGGCAGGACGTGGCTCAGCGACGCGGCGGTGGACAGGGCGGCGCGGTCGCGGCGTCGGTGAAGGCGGTGGATCAGCCTGCTGCGCCGCGCGGTGGTGAAGTTGCCGCCCTCCGGGAAGATCACGAGCGCGTCGCGCGGTCCGAGCGTCGCCGACAGGGTGCCGATACAGTCGGCCGCGGCGGCGCGGGCCGGCTCGCTGTGCCCGACGAAGCAGTTCGGGGTGCGCCCGAGCACCACGTCGATGAGGGGATCGAGCCGCAGCGTCTCCTTGGCGACGATGCGCGGATGCCGGCCGAGCGCGAGCAGCGCGTACGCGAGAAGGAACGAATCGCCGGGGCCCGCGTGCCGGCTGAGGACGATCAGCGGTCCGTCGGGGACGGCGCACTCCCCGTCCGGCGTCGAGACACGCAGTCGGAAGGCGCGCTGGGACGTGCGCAAGAGCCGGGCCAGCAGGCGTGCCAGCAGCGCGTAGTGCCGCTCCCGGTCGTCGCGGCGCAGCCGCGCAGCGCCCGCGAGGCCCGCGAGCTCAGCGCCCAGATACGCGCCGGCGAACGCGGCGAACCGGGCCGTGCGCGCCTGGCCGCCGCGCCCGACGAGCAGGGCGAGAGGCACGAGCACGATCGCGACCGCGCACACCAGCGCGAGCGCGGCGAAGGTGCACAGGCGGCGTAGCCCGGTGTGCCGCAGCAGGAACCCGGCCATCACGGACGCACCGATCGCAGATACTCGGTGCAGACCCGGTACGCGTTCTCGATCCGCTGGTGGGCCCGCGAGTGGTCCCGGTATCTCAGGTAGCTGCCGATGCCGGTGGTGTCTCCCGGCGCGCTCCCGCTCGGCAGTAAGTGCACGACGACGCCCTCGGGCAGTTCCGCGAGGGCGCGGGTGAACCGGTGGCGGCGGGAGATCTCGAAGGCGACGGCGGCGACCTCCCAGGGCTGGCGCGGCACGAGCAGCGTCTGCTCGACCCGGCCCACGTGCAGCACGAAAATCCGGCGCGCGCCGAGCTCCACGGCCCGGCCCAGCGGAACGCTGTCGACCAGACCGCCGTCGAGGTAGTGCTCGCCGTCCACCTCCACCGCCGGGAGCAGGCCCGGCACCGCGCACGAGGCCAGCACGGCCTGCGTCGCCGGACCGCGGGCGAACCAGGTCTCCGCGGCGCGCTCGATACACGCCGCCACGCACTCGAAGCGCAGCGGCAGCTCCTCGATCCTCGCGGTGCCCAGGGCCTCCGCGAGGAGCTGCCGCAGCGGCTCGTTGGCGTGCAGATGGGTCCGGGTGCGCACGGCGGTGCCGATCCGCGTCAGCAGGGAGCCCTCGAACACGCCGCGGACGTCGAGCTCGGTCCAGACCTTCTCCAGCCTGGACACGGCCTCGAGGCTCGGATCGGCCGCGAACACGGCGCCGTTGATCGCCCCGACCGACGTGCCGAGCACCAGGTCGGGGGAGATGCCGGCCTCGAGGAGCGCCCGGAGCATGCCCACCTCGCACGCTCCGAGCACTCCGCCGCCGCCGAGGACGAACGCGGTGCGCGCCGACCCGTCGTCAGGTCCCGCGCTCGCGGGGTCACCTGTGGTGCGGGGGCTCACCGGTGCGCGAGTCCGCGGAGCCTGCGCGTCAGCCGGCGCGCGCTCGCCCGGGCGTCGCCGCGGGCGTCGAGCAGCTCGCCGTGCGCCTCCGTCCGCCGCTTCCCGGTGATCCGGCCCCTCATCTGCAGGGCCCTGCCCTTCGTCTTGTCAGCGAACTGACGCATCGTGCCGGATACAGACATCGGAGTGTTCTCCTTTCCGGTCGCCCTCGGGTGCCCGGAACCGCGCGGTTCATGCGGGCGCGCGGTCCCGGCCGCGGGTTCATCTGAGCTCGGTCGTCTCGCGTTCGAGTCCGGAGAGGAAGTCGGAGAAGCCGCCGTGCACGCGTCCGCTCACCCGGGCCGAGGTGGAGACCGCCAGCTCCCGCCGGAAGGCGACGGCCGCCCCGGCGGCGCGCAGCGTGTCGACGAGCGCCCGGTCCTCCGAGACCTCCAGCGCGGGGAAGCCGCCGGCGCGCAGGTAGGAGTCGGCGCGGACGCCGAGGTTCGCGCCGTGCACGCGGTGGGCCTCGGGCTCCAGCTCGCACGCGAGTCGGTACCGCCGCGCGCAGCCCTCGCGCCGGGTCGTCCAGTCCCGCACCTCGACCGGGCCGAGCACGGCGTCGTACCCGCCCGCGGCGACGAGGTGGCGCATGATCCACAGCGACGGGACCACGGTGTCGGCGTCCGTGTGCAGGAGGTAGACCTCGGCCGCGCGGTAGCCCTCCTCGGCCAGCTGGGCCAGGGCTCGCGCGCTGCCGGCCGCGCGGGCGGCGCCGACGTTGTGGCCGTGCACGGTCAGGCAGGGGACCCGGTGCGCGCGGGCGGTGGCCCGGGTCGTGTCGACGCACGCGTCCGCGACCACGATCACCTGCACCCGCCAGCCGGCCCGGCGCGTCGGCCAGGCCGCCGCCTCGAGCGAGTCGAGGCAGCTGCCGAGCAACTCGTGCTCGTCGTGCGCCGGGACGATCACCGCGGCGGCGCGCAGCACGGGACGGATCTGCGGCTGCGTGGCCGTCACGCTCATCGTGCACCTCGCGGTCCTGTCCCGGTGTCCCATGGTTGCGCCGGGTATTGCCGGGTTGGCGGCTTTCAAACCCGGACGCGCGGCGCCACGGCCGGGCCGTGAGCTGTTCGGGGTAGCCCGGACCGGCCGCGCGGTTTGCCCCCGGGGATCCCGGGCACCCGCGCGCCCGCGTCCGCCACGGCGGCGGGCGACGAGCGCGAAGGAGGACACGCAGATGCCGAGAGGTTCCAGTCCGAAGCGGGAACGGCAGTACGAGCACATCGAGAAGAGCGAGCGCTCCCGCGGCGCGAGCCCGAAGCGCGCGAAGGAGATCGCCGCGCGCACCGTCAACAAGGAGCGGGCGCGCAGCGGCGAGTCCAAGACGGCGAGCAAGGAGTCGGTGCGCGACGTCTCCTCTGCCCACCGCGGCGGCAAGCGCTCGCACAGCGGCTCCGCGGGCCCGACCTACCGTCAGCTGTACGCGGAGGCCAAGCGGCGCAACGTGAAGGGCCGCTCGACGATGACCAAGGCGGAGCTCCAACGCGCCGTCGGCTGACCGCGCGCACGAGCGGCGACGGCGGGGCGCCGATCATCCGCGGGTCGCCGCGTGGCTCGGGGCGTGCCTGATCCAGAGGACCGTGCGGTCCGCGAGCTCGCGGCGCAGGTTGGCCGTGACGCGCTCCGCCGTGGCCGGGTCGAGGTGCGCGGTCGGTTCGTCGAGCACGAGGACGGGAGCCGGGGTGAGCAGCCCGCGGGCGAGGCAGATCCGGCGGCGCTCGCCGCCGGAGACCGCGTCGCCGGACCGGCCGACCGGGGTGTCGAGGCCGTCGGGCAGCGATCTGACCCAGCGGTCGAGATCCGTCGCGGCGAGCGCGGACCACAGGGCCCGCTCGTCGGCGGCGGGGTTCGCCACCAGGAGGTTCTCCCGGATCGAGGTGTCGAACAGGTGGGCGTCCTGGTCGATCACGGCGACCAGTTCCCGGACCCCGGCCGGGTCAGTCTCGCGCAGATCCGTCCCGTCGATGAGCACGCGTCCGGCGCTCGGGTCGAGATGGCGGGCGGCGAGCGCGGCGACGGTGGACTTCCCGATGCCGCTCGGCCCGGTCATCACGGCGTGCTCTCCGGCGCGCAGCCGGAGCGAGACGTCGCGCACGGCGACGCGCTCCGTTCCCGGCCACGCGGCGGAGACCGCGTCGAACTCGAGGACGGAACCGGGCGTCCACCGCACCGGAACCGGCGCGGCGGGGGAGTGGACGACCGGCTCGGCCTCGGCGAGGGTCCGCAGTCTGCGCCACGCGGCGAGGCCGGAATCCAGGGCGCGCGCGGCGTCCGGCAGGCCTCCGCAGAGTTCGAACATCGCCAGCGGGGCGAGGACGACCGCGGCGGCCATGGCGCCGCCGATCCGGCCGGCCGCCGCGGCGTGGGCGCACGCGGCCGCGAGCAGCGCGACCGTCGTGCCGGAGGCGAGGGCGATGAGAGCCGACCCGAACCCGCCGCCGTACGAGCCCCGTCGCTCCAGGACGGCCAGCTCGGCATCGGCCGCGCGCAGGTTCGCGCCCTCGGCGTCCGCCGCGCCGAACGCGACGAGATCGGGGAGCGCGTCGAGCATCTCGACGGTTCGGCGGGTCAACAGCGCCCGGGCCCCGGCCGTGCGCCGCTCGGCGCGCCGGGCCGCGAAGCGGGTGAGCGCGGGCGCCGCGCACAGGGCCGTGAGCAGGCCGAGCCCGAGCGGAATCGCCGCCGTCGGCAGCACTCCAGCCGTGAGCGCGAGCAGCGCGATACCGGCGGTCGCCGCGCCCGCGAAGGGCAGCAGCGTCTTGAGGAACAGGTTCTGGGCGGCCTCGACGTCGCTCGTCATCGCGGCGAGCAGGTCGCCGCCGCGCTCGGCGGACATTCCAGCCGGAGCCCGTCCGGCCAGCCCCCGGTAGACGCGCACCCGGACCTCGCCGAGCAGCCGGAGCGTCGCGTCGTGCCCGGCCAGCCGCTCGGCGTAGCGCAGCAGCGCCCGGCCGAAGCCGAAGGCCTGGACCGCCGCGATGCCCACCTGCAGCGTGAGCACCGGGGGTCGGGCGGCGGCGGTCGCGATCAGCCACGCCGAGGAGCCGGCGAGTCCCACCGCGCACAAGGCGGCCGCCGCGCCCAGGCCGGCCGCGCCGAGCATCCGCGGCAGCAGTCCGCGACCCGCCGCGGCATCGTCGAACTCCCGCGGCCGGGCGGCCCGGCGGGTCGCGCTTCGGACGGTGTCGGCCGGTCCCCGGGGCGCGGGTTCGAGCCGGACCACGTCGTCGCAGAGCTCGAGGACCTCGGAACGGTGCGACACGATCAGCGCGGTGCGTCCGGGCAGCCAGGCGCGCAGCGCGGCGAGGATCCGCTGCTCGCTCTGCGGATCGAGGTGCTCGGTCGGCTCGTCGAGCACGACGATCGGCGCGTCGCGCAGGACCGCCCGGGCCAGCGCCACCCGCCGGAGCTGGCCGCCGGACAGCGCGCTCTTCTCGCCGCCGATCGGTTTGTCGAGCGGGAAGTCGATCCCGGCGATCCGCGCCGCCTCCGCGACGCGCTCGGCCGTCGCCCCCGCCGCGCCGAGGCGGATCGCGTCGACCACGGTGTCGCCGGTCAGCCGAGGCTGCTGGGGCACCCACGCGATCAGCTCGCGCCACGCCGCCGGATCGACGCCGGCCAGATCGACGCCGCCGACGGTGATCCGGCCCGATGCGGGCCGGTCGAAACCGAGCAGCAGGTGCACGAGCGTGGACTTTCCGACGCCGCTGGGCCCCGCGACCCCGGTGATCCGCCCGGGGGCCGCCGTCAGGTCCACCGCGAGCGGCGCCGGCCGGCTCCCGTCGCGGCGCGCCACCCGGACCCGCTCGAAGCGGATCGGGCCGAGCCGCGGCGTGTCGCTGACCGAATCCGCGGTGCGGGTCTCCGCGACCACCGTGAACACCCGATCGGCCGCCGCCAGTCCCTCGGCCGCCTCGTGGTACCGGGCGCCGACCTGGCGCAGCGGCAGGTAGACCTCGGGCGCGCAGATCAGCACGAGAAGCCCCGTGCGCAGGTCGAGGGCCCCGTCGGCCAGCCGCAGTCCGATCCCGGCCGCCACGACGGCGACCGAGAGCATGGCGATCAGCTCCAGCGCGAGCGAGGACAGGAAGGCGATCCGCAGGGTCCGCATCGTGCTGCGGCGGTGCGCGTCGGCGGCTCGGCGGATCTGCCGCTGCTGGCCGAGCTCGCGGCCGAAGGCGGCCAGCGTCGGCAGGCCGGCGACGACCTCCAGGAAATGGCCGCCGAGCCGTTCCAGCGCCGCGAACCGCCGATCCATCTCGTCCCGGGTGCGCAATCCGATCAGCGCCATGAACAGCGGGATCAGCGGCACGGTCAGCGCGATCACGAGGGCGGAGAGCGGATCGGCGGCCAGGATGCGCAGGCCGACGAGCGCGGGGACGACCGCCGCGAGCACGAGCTGGGGCAGATAGCGCGAGAAGTAGCCGTCCAGCGCGTCCACGCCGGTGGTGGCCAGCACCGCGAGCTCGCCGGTGCGGGCCCGATCGGCGGCGCGCGCCGGTCCTCGCGCGAAGGCCGCCGCGAGGTCCGAGCGCAGCGCGGACTTCACCCGCGTCCCGGTGCGCACGGCCAGCGTCTCGCGCAGCCACGCGAGCCCGCCGCGCGCGGCCGCGATCGCGATCAGGACCGCGATATCAGTGTTCACCGAAGCGGCCGGCCGGGGATGGAGGACGAAGCGGCTGACGACGTCAGCCAGCAGCGTCGCCTGGCCGACCAGCGCCGCCGCGTCGAGGACGCCGAGGACGGAGAGGGCCGTGATCAGCACCCTGACCGAGCGTGCTCGGCGCAGCAGCCGCGGGTCCACCGGCCTCACGAGGCGGCGCTCGTCACGCGCTTGCGGAAGACCCAGTAGGTCCAGCTCTGGTACAGCAGGACGAACGGCGTGAAGATCAGGGCGACCCAGCTCATCACGGTCAGCGTGTAATGGCTCGACGACGCGTTGGTGACGGTGAGGCTGTATGCCGCGTTCGTCGTCGAGGGCATGACGTTCGGGTGCAGGGCGAGGAAGAGCGCGACGGTGGTGGCCACGATCGCGACGCCGGTGCCGGCGAAGGCCCAGATGTCGAGGCCCTTCCACGTCGCGTACAGGCCGCCGAGCAGGGCGACCGCCGCCGCGGCGGCGACGGCGAGCGTGATGGCGAACCGGTCGGCGGAGGCGCCGAGGTGCACGAGCGTCCAGGTCAGGAACGCCACGGCGCACGCCGCGGAGGTCGGGCCCAGCCAGAGCACCTGCCGCCGCGCGCGGTCGCGCAGTTCCCCGGTCGTCTTCGCGGTGAGGAACACGGCGCCGTGCAGCGTGAAGACGCTGAGCGTCGTGAGGCCGCCGAGCAGCGCATAGGGGTTGAGCAGTGTGAAGAAGGAGCCGGTGTAGTTGTGCGCCGCGTCGATCGGCACGCCGCGCACGATGTTCCCGAACGCGACTCCCCAGAGCAGCGCCGGAATCAGGGCGCTTACGGTGTGCACGAGGTCCCAGCGCCGCCGCCAGGCCGGGTCGGCCTCCTTGTTGCGGTATTCGATGGCGATGACGCGCAGGATCAGCGCCACGAGGATCAGCAGCAGCGCGAGGTAGAAGCCGCTGAAGAGGGTCGCGTACCACTGCGGGAAAGCGGCGAAGGTCGCGCCGCCGGCCACCAGCAGCCAGACCTCGTTGCCGTCCCAGACCGGGCCGATCGTGCGCAGCAGCACGCCGCGCTCGGCCTCGTCCCGTCCGACGCGGAACAGCAGCGCGCCGACGCCGAAGTCGAAGCCCTCCAACAGGAAGTAGCCGCACCAGAGCACCGCGATGAGGGTGAACCACAGATTCTGCAGGGTCATGGGATCTCTCCTAGTACGCGAAGCCGAGCGCGGAGTGGTCGTCTTCATCGGAACCCGCGGTTCCGGCCCCCGGCGGAGGTCCGGTGCGCGCCGTGCGCATCATCAGCCCGACCTCGATGACCGCGAGGACGGCGTAGAGCAGGGTCAGCACGATCAGCGAGGTCCAGACCGTTCCGGCGCCGACGGTCGGCGAAACGGAGTCCCGGGTGGCCAGCACTCCGAAGACGGACCAGGGCTGGCGCCCCATCTCGGTGAAGATCCAGCCGAAGCTGGCGGCAAGCGGCGCGAACAGCACGCCCCAGAGCGCGAACCGGTGGAACCAGCGGCGGTCGGCGCCGGGCGTGCGTCCGCCGCGGGTGAGGTAGAGCCCTGCGACGGCCAGCAGCCCGGCGAGCAGGCCGAAGCCGATCATCAGGCGGAAGGACCAGTACGTCACCGGGATCACCGGCGTGTAGACGCCGGGCCCGTACTTCGCGACCTCGGCCGCCTGCACGTCGTTGATCCCCTGCACCTGGCCGTGGAACGAGCCGGTGGCCAGGAAGGAGAGCACCCCGGGAAGCCGGATCGACCACACCTCCGACCTGCCGTTCAGCGAGCCGACGGTGAACAGCGAGAAGGAGGCGGGTTTGGCGGTGTTGTAGAGGGCTTCGGCCGCGGCCATCTTCATCGGCTGCTGCTCGGTCATGATCTTGCCGTCGATGTCCCCGGTGACGGCCGTGAGCACGGAGGCCGCCAGCGAGCTCCACAGGCCGAGGCGCAGCGAGGGGCGCAGGACGTCCGTGTGCGTGCCGCGGCGCAGATGCCAGCTGCTCACGGCCACCATCAGCATCCCGGCGATCAGGAACGCCGCGGCGATCGTGTGCGCGAAGGCGACGATCGCGGTCGAGTTCGAGAGCACCGCCCAGATGCTCGTCAGCCGCGCCGTGCGGGTGGCCGGATCGAGCACGAAGCCGACGGGATGCTGCATCCAGGCGTTCGCCGCGAGGATGAAGTAGGCGGAGAGCGTGGTGCCGATCGCGGCCAGCCAGATGCAGGCGGCGTGCACCCGGCGCGGCAGCCGGTCCCAGCCGAAGATCCACAGTCCGAGGAACGTGGACTCGAGGAAGAACGCGAGCAGTCCCTCGATCGCCAGCGGCGCGCCGAACACGTCCCCGACGAACCGGGAGTACGAGCTCCAGGCCATGCCGAACTGGAACTCCTGCACGATGCCGGTGGCAACGCCCAGCGCGAAGTTGATCAGGAAGAGCTTCCCCCAGAACTTCGTCGCGCGCAGGTAGTGGTCCTTCCCGGTCCGCAGCCAGGCCGTCTGCAGGCCGGCGACCAGGAAGGCGAGGCCGATCGTGAGCGGGACGAACAGGAAGTGGTAGACGGTGGTGATGCCGAACTGCCAGCGGGCGAGCAGCAGCGCGTTCACGGCGGCGATCCTCTCCGGAGCGGGTCACGGCCCGTACGCGGGCTCGCTGCAAGCATCGTCGCGACGGCCGGGCCCGGTCAGGGCACTCCGGCCCCTCGCGCCGGGACCAAGGTCCCGGCGCGGCCTCGGGGACGGGACCTTGGTCCCTGGCGGGCGGTCCCGGGTGCTGTTCGACTGGTGGTGCCATCCACCACGGAGACGGGAGAGAGCGATGGACCTGACCACCCGCTATCTGGGCCTCGACCTGCGCAATCCGATCGTCGCCTCGGCCGGACCGCACGGCCGCACCGTCGAGGGCGTGCAGCGCCTGGCCGACGCCGGGGTCGGCGCCGTCGTGCTCGCCTCGCTGTTCGAGGAGCAGCTCGAGCGGGGCGGCGGCGAGTCCGCGCCGACCGGCGGCCAGCGGCACGGCCCGCTCGGCTACCTCGAGCTGATCAGGAAGGCGGCCGCCGCGGTCGACGTGCCGGTGATCGCCAGCCTCAACGGCTGCACCACCGGGGGCTGGACCTCCTACGCGGCGCAGATGCAGGAGGCCGGCGCCCGCGCCGTCGAGCTCAACCTGTACTTTCCGCAGGCCGATCCGCTGCTGCCGGGCCGGGAGTTCGAGCAGCGGCACATCGAGGTGCTCACCAGCGTCAAGGCGGCCGTCACGATCCCGGTCGCGGTCAAGATCGCCCCGTACCTGAGCTCCCCGGGCGAGCTGGCGCTGCGGCTCGACCGCGTCGGCGCCGACGGCCTGGTGCTGTTCAACCGCTTCATGCAGACCGGCATCGACCCCGAGGCGCTGAACGTCGAGGCGGCCTTCGAACTCTCCCGCCCCGCCGACGCCGCGTTCGGCCGCGCCTGGATCGCCAGGCTCCGCGGCCTGGTCGGCGCGTCGCTGGCCGCCAGCACCGGCGTGGACCAGGCCGCCGACGTGGCCGCTTACCTGCTCGCGGGCGCCGACGTGGTGATGACCACCTCCGCCCTGCTGCGGCACGGCCCCGAGCACGCGGGAACGCTGCTGTCCGGGCTGATCGCGTGGATGCGCCGGAAGGGCTTCGAGGATCTGGACCAGGTGCGCGGCAGGCTCGCCGGGGACGCCGCCCGCGGCGTCGACGCCGATCGGGACCGGACCGGCTACCTCACGGCCCTGCAGAAGGCGAGCGGGAAGTACGTGCTGGGCGAGGGCCGGTGAGCGTGGTGAGCGGTCAGGGTGTTTTCGGGACCTTCGGCCCGTGCACATCCGCCGTCGACGGGCTTACGGTGAGCGCATGACGCAGCCGGTACGCATCTTCCTGTTGGACGACCACGAGGTGGTTCGTCGGGGTATCAAGGATCTGCTGGAGATCGAGGGCGAGTTCGAGGTGGTCGGCGAGGCGTCGACCGCGGCGGAGGCGCTGGCCCGGGTTCCGGCGCTCAAGCCGCAGGTCGCGGTGCTGGACGTGCGTCTGCCGGACGGGGACGGGGTCTCGGTGTGCCGGGAGCTGCGCTCGCGGATGCCGGAGCTCGCGTGCCTGATGCTGACCTCGTTCTCGGACGACGAGGCGCTGTTCGACGCGATCATGGCCGGGGCCTCGGGGTATCTGCTCAAGCAGGTCTCCGGGATGGACCTGGTCGGGGCGGTGCGCACGGTCGCGGCGGGCGGCTCGCTGCTGGACCCGAAGCTGACCGCGACCGTGATGACCCGGCTGCGGACCGGGGACCGGAAGGACCCGCTCGCGTCGCTGACGGCGCAGGAGCGGCGGATCCTGGACCTGATCGGGGACGGGCTGACCAACCGGCAGATCGGCGAGCGGATGTTCCTGGCCGAGAAGACGGTGAAGAACTACGTCTCCTCGCTGATGTCCAAGCTGGGCGTCGAGCGCCGCGTCCAGGCGGCGGTGATGGTCTCCGAGATACGCGGCGAGGCGAACCACGGGCCCTCCGCCGGGGCCCGCGACTCCAGGCGTTGAGGACCAAAGCCCCTACTGGCGCCCGGTGCGGGAGCGGAGCATCGTCCCCATGGACACCGACGACGCCAAGCCGCTGACGACGCTTTCACCGGACGAGGCCGAAGCCCTGCTGGCGACCCGGGAGATCGGGCGGCTGGTCTACACGCGCCGGGCTCTGCCGGCCGTCACCGTGGTCAACTACGCGCTGCGCGACGGCGCGATCTGGATCTGGACCGCCTCGGACTCCTCGATGTGGCAGGCCGTGCGCGGCGCGGTGGTCGCCTTCGAGGTCGACCGGATCGACCACCTGGCCCGCACCGGCTGGTCGGTGCTCGTCCTCGGGGTCGCCGAGCTGGTCAGGGACCCCCGGACGGTGGAGCGCGCCCGGCTGCTCGGCCCCGAGCCCTGGGCCTCGGGCCGCAAGGAGTTCCTGCTGCGCATCCCGCTCACCCTGGTGTCCGGCCGCCGGATCAGCGCCGAGCGGGCTGAGACCGGCGCGCGCACCGAGCCGAGCGACGATTCCCCTCTCGCGCACCTGAACGGCGACCGGTAGCGTGGGCGGCGACGGCGGTCCGTCGCGCGCTGTTCGGCGCCTGGACGCGGCCGCGCCGATGGAGCGGAGAGTCTCGGTGAACGATCGGCTCGGCGACGAGGTCTCCCGGGTCCTGCCGCAGCTGCGCATCGACGAGCTGCTGGACGAGCTGCAGACCCGGCTCGCCGCCGTGCGCTCCTCCCGCGACCGGGTGCGCCAGCTGCTCGAGGCCGTGGTCGCGATCGGCAGCGGACTCGATCTGGAGACCGCGCTGACCCGCATCGTGCAGGCTGCGACGACGCTGGTGGACGCCCGGTACGGGGCGCTCGGCGTGCTCGGCGGCGACCATCGGCTCGCCCGGTTCATCACGGTCGGCGTGAGCCCCGAGCAGATCGCCGCGATCGGCCCCTTCCCGGAGGGCCACGGGCTGCTCGGCGAGCTGATCCGGCATCCGCAGCCGCTGCGCACCGAGGATCTGACGACCCACCAGCAGTCCTACGGGTTCCCGGCGAACCATCCGCCGATGCATTCCTTCCTCGGCGTGCCGATCCGGGTGCGCGACGAGGTCTTCGGCAACCTCTACATGACCGAGAAGCAGGGCGGCGTCCCCTTCGACGCCGACGACGAGGCGGTGCTGATCGCGCTGGCCGCCGCCGCGGGCGTGGCCATCGACAACGCGCGCCTCTACGACGAGGCGCGCCGCCGCCAGCAGTGGCTGGAGGCGACCAACGAGCTGACCCGCGGGCTGCTGTCCGGGCAGGAGCTCGATGACGCGCTCGTCGGATTCGCGCAGCGCGCCACGGTGTTCGCCCAGGCCGATCTCGTCGTCGTGGCGCTGCCGGACGCCGAGCAGGAGGACCTGGTGGTCGTGGCCGCCGAAGGGCGCGGGGCGCGGGCGCTGCGCGGGACGGCGATGGGCATGGAGACCTCGCTCATCGGCGCCGTGTTCAAGTCGGGGCAGCCGGAGCTGGTGCCCGACATGTCCGCCGACCCGCGCGTGCGTACCGATCTCGTGCCCGACCTGGTTCTCGGGCCAGGACTGGTCGTCCCCCTCGGCGCGGCGGGCCAGGTCCGCGGGGTGCTCTCGGTCGTCCGCCAGGCGGGCGCGGCGCCGTTCGACGACGCGACGCTGCAGCTCACCGCCGACCTCGGCGTCCAGGCCGCGGTCGTCCTCGAGCTCGCCGACCGTCGCAGGGACAGCGAACTGCTCTCGCTCTACGCCGACCGCGACCGGATCGGCCGCGACCTGCACGACCTGGCGATCCAGCGGCTCTTCGCCACCTCGATGTCACTGCAGGGCGCCTACAAGATCACCCAGAAGCCGGCCGTGGCCAAGCGGGTCGCGCAGGCGATCGTCGACCTCGACGACACCATCAAGGTGATCCGCTCGACCATCTTCTCCCTGCACGCGCACGAGCTCGGCGACGACGACGCGCCGAGCCTGCGGGCGCAGGTCATCGAGGCCTGCGAGCGCGTCGCCGAACAGCTCGGCTTCAACCCCTCGGTGCGCTTCTCCGGCCCCGTGGACACCCTGATCCCCGACGAGGTGGCCGAGCATCTGGTCGCGGTGCTCAAGGAGGCGCTGTCCAACGCGGCGCGGCACGCGCGGGCCTCGACGCTCGACGTCGAGGTGGCCGTGGACGGCACCCACGGCACGCTCAGGGTGATCGACGACGGCGTCGGCATCCCGGCGAGGGGGCGCCGCAGCGGCCTGGCGAACCTCGCCGAGCGCGCCGAGCAGCTGGGCGGCCGGTTCAGCGCCGACCCGGGCGCCGACGGCGGAACCGTGCTGGTCTGGAGCGTTCCGCTCGCCGGCGAGGGCTGACGGCGGATCAGAGCCCGAGCATCGCGGCCTGCTCGCGCAGCCGCTCGCGGGCGTCCGGGTGCGCCGCGTGCGCGATCAGGTTCCGGGCCTGCTCGCGCTGCGCGTGCCCGACGAGCTCCGCGCAGCCGTGCTCGGTGACGATCGCGGAGTGCTGGAACGAGGTCACCGGCGACGGCAGCCGCCCGACGATCGTGGACGAGCCGGACTTCCGGTGCCAGGAGGGCAGCGCGATGATCGCGCGTCCGCCGGGGGAGTGCAGGGCGCCCACGACGAAGTCGCACTGGCCGCCGAAGCCGGAGTGGATCAGGCCGTGCGCGTACGAGGCGTTCGCCTGGGCGTACAGGTCGACCTGCAGCGCCGTGTTGATGGACGTCATCGCCTGCTGCGCGGCGATCCAGGAGGGGTCGTTCACGGTCTCGGTCCGCAGTAGCCTGATCCGCGGGTTGCCGTCGACCCACGCGTAGAGCTCGGGCGAGCCGAAGAGGAACGACGTGGTCAGCGTGTGGGTCGTGTCCAGCGCGCCGGCCTTCTCCAGATCGAGGATCCCGTCGCTGACCATCTCGGACCAGACGCGCAGGTCGCGCCGCTCCGTCAGCGCGGCGAGCACCGCGTCGGGGACGGCGCCGATGCCGACCTGGAGGGTGGAGCCGTCGGCGACCAGCTCGGCCACCCGCTCGCCGATCCGGTCCGTCACCTCGGGCCGCGCGCCCGCGGCCGGCTCGGCCGCCGCGAGCGGCTCCTCCGCCTCGATCGCGAGGTCCACCGAGTCCAGCCGGATCTGGGCGTCCCCGTACGTGTAGGGCATCAGTGGATTGATCTGGGCCAGGACGAGGCCGCCGTGCGCCCGGCACGCCTCGATGGCGGCGGGCAGCACGTTCGCCTCGATCCCGAGGGACAGCCGCCCGTTGCGCGGCGGCGCGACGTGCAGCAGGACGAGGTCGGGGCGGTGCGTGCCCGCCAGCATCCGCGGGACGAGCGAGAGGCGGGTGGGCAGGTAGTCGAGGGTGGACAGCCCGCGCATGCCGGGACCGACGAACGGGGTCTCGTGGCGCACGCCCTCGCGGACCGGGATGCCGCGCTGGGCGCCCAGCATGAACAGGCGGTAGTCGGGGACGGCCTTGTCGACGGCCTCGAGCAGCCGCCACGGGGTCGCGTGGTTGCCGGCGGCGACGACGCGCGGCGCCGCCGCCCTGGGCCGGGGCAGGTGGGCGGCGATCTGTGCGGGGTCGATGATCCTCATATCCCGGAAACTAGGGCCGGGCCGCGGCCTTGGGCAGGGACCAAGGACCCTGTCCGGGCGGGCTGAGCGGCATGAGCCTTGAGGTATGAGCACCACGACCGACCGCGCGGACGCCTACGCGCTGCTGACCGACGGACGGTGCGTCCACGTGCGCTCGGTCACTCCCGAGGACTGGCAGGCCGTCTACGACTTCGCCGCCACCCTCGGCCGCGAGAGCCTCTACCGCCGCTTCTTCTCCGTGCCCAGCCATCCCGGCGAGACGCTGGCCGACGTGCTGTGCTCGCCGCGCGTCGAGCAGAGCCCGCCGACCCAGGGCGCGCTGATCGCGCTGCTCGACGGGGAGGCGGTGGGTCTGGCCGAGTGGTACCGGACCGGCGGCCGGGACGAGGCGGAGATCGCCTTCGAGGTCTCCGACGCGCTGCACGGCCACGGGGTCGCGACGCTGCTGGCCGAGCACCTGATGCTGGCCGCCCACCGCGCCGGGATCCGCCGGCTCACGGCGATCACGCTGGGTGAGAACCGGCCGATGATCGGCGTGTTCCTAGCGCTCGGGGTGCCGGTGGGCCGGGACTGGCAGGGCAGCGAGTGCCTGTGGACGATTCCGATCGACCACGCCGCGTTCGAGGGCGAGGCGGCGCTGGACGCGGCCGCCCGCCGGGAGTCGGTGGCCGACGAGGCGAGCCTGTCCGCCCTCTTCGCGCCCGGGTCGATCGCGGTGCTCGGCGAGGGCGGCGATCCGCGGACGGAGGCCGTGCTGCGCAATCTCGCCGGCTTCGACGGACCGGTCTTCCGGGACGGCTCGCTGGGCGAGCTGCTCGCGGAGGACGCCCGGCCGGATCTCGCCGTGGTCACCTCGCCGCCCCAGTGGGCGGTCCCCGCGGCGCGCCGGTGCGCCCGGGCGCGTGCCAGGGCCCTGATCGTGACGGCCACGGGCTTCACGCCGGAGCTGGGCCGCGAGCTGCTGGACGTGTGCCACGAGTCCGGCATGCGGCTGGTCGGGCCGGGCAGCCTCGGCGTGGCGTCCCCGGGCGGCGACCGCGGATTCAGCGCGCTGCTCGCCGAGGAGGCGCCGGAGGCGGGGAACGCGGGGGTCGCCGTGCAGTCCGGCGGGGTCGGGCTCGCGCTGCTCAGGCATCTGCGAAGGCTCGGCATCGGGGTGAGCACCTTCGCGGCCGTCGGCGAGAAGTACGACGTCAGCGCGAACGATCTGCTGATGCACTGGGAGCACGACGGGCGGACCCGGTTCGGCCTGCTGCACGTCGAGTCCTTCGGCAATCCGCGCAAGTTCGCGCGCACCGCGCGGCGGCTCTCGCGGCGTATCCCGCTGCTGGCCGTCGATCCCGAGCAGGCGCCGAGCGAGGCGAGGACCGCGCTCTACGCCCAGGCCGGCATCGTCGCGCTGCCCTCCCTCGGCGCCCTGGTGGACGCGGCCGCCCTGGCCGAGCACCAGCCGCTGCCGGACGGATCGCGCGTCGCGGTGCTCGGCACCACGCACGGCATGGTCACGCTCGCCGCGCAGGCCTGCCTCAGGGCGGGTCTCGAGGTCGCCGCGACGGTGAACCTCACCCCCGCGGCCGGCCCGGAGGCGCTGACGGAAGCCGTGGCCGCCACGGCCGGCCGGGCGGACGCCCTGCTGATCGCCCTCGCGCCGACGGTCCCGCACGCCCTCGACCCGTTGGCCGCGGCCGCGGCGGCGGGCCAGGACACGGCCGTGCTGGCGGTGCGGGCCGATCAGCCCGAGTCCGTCAGGATCCTGTGCTCCGACGGCGACTCCGCGGTCCGGCTGCCCTGCTACGACGACTCCGCCGCCGCGGCGGGCGCGTTGGCGGCGCTGGTGCGGGCGGCCGAGGTGCTGCGCAGGCCGGTGCCCGAGCCCGCCGTCCTGGAGCAGCTGGACCTCGGCGCGGCCCGGACGCTGATCGAGGGCTGGCTTGCCGAGGACCCGCTCGGCCGCGATCTCGCCCCGGAGGAGTGCGCGCGGCTGCTCGCGGCCGTCGGCGTGCCGGCGACCGAGCCGGCGGCCGGACCCGCGGCCACGGTGACGGCCTGGCAGGACCCTGTCTTCGGGCCGCTGCTGTCCGCGAACCACGGCCGCGAGGCCAGGACCGTGCTCATCCCCTTCGACGCGCGGGAGGCTGCCGCCCTGGCGGCGGATCAGGGCCTGGAGAAGTTCGCGCTGCTCAGGCTGTCCGTGCTGCTCGAGGCCTGCCCCGAGCTCGCCGCGCTGCGCGTCGACTTCCACGACGGCACGGCCGCCGCGGTCTCGGGCGCGCTGGCACCGGCGCCGACGGAGAACCCCTATCTGCGAAGGCTGCGTCGCGCGCCGGTGGAGTGAGGGCCGGGCCCCGATGCGAAGACGGGCCTAGCGGACGGGCACCGCCGCGACCGGGGCGCCGTCGCGCGCGAGCAGCGTCCGGACGGTGCGGCCGAGCCGGCGCCGCGCCCCGACCACGATCAGGTGCGCCTCCCGGCCGGCCACCGACAGCGCGTGCACCGGATCGGCGCACTGGGCCTCGGCGGACACCGGGACCTCGGGGAAGGCCCAGCTGAACTGCCGCAGCAGGCTGCCCATCCCGATGAGGGCGTCGCGCCGGCCGATCTCGACGTCGTCCACATAGCCGCCGTCGAAGGCCGAGGCCGGCTCGAAGGCCCGCACCGCCCGCACCTCGCAGCCCAGGCGCGCGGCGTAGCGGAAGGCGAACTCGATCGGGGCGGGGTCCTCGTTCGGTTCGAGGCCGAGCACGACGACGGGTTTCGCCGGCTCGGGCCGGGCGTCGCGGATGAAGACGACGGGGCAGTGCGTCCGCAGCTCGCGGGGCAGGTCCGCACCCCCGCGGGCGTCGAGGACGACGAACTCCGCGTCGAGGCTGCGCAGCAGCAGCGGGCGCGAGGACGCGTCGCGGGAGTCCACGACGGTCAGGGTGGTGCCGAGCTCGGCGGCCTCGCGCGCGGCCCAGTCCGCCGCGCCGCGGGAGTCCGCGGCCGTGTTGGTGCCCAGCGTGATCATGGCGCTCCTCAGTCGATCGGGACGACGGCGACGGGGGTGTCGGAGTGCGAGAGCAGCCCGTGCACGATGTGCCCCGGGCCGAAGGAGAGCGGCCCGCGGCGGCGGTGCGAGCCGACGACGAGCAGCCGCGCGCCCTGCGCGGCCCGGGCGAGCGAGGGGACCGGCACGCCCTGCCAGGGCTCGATCTCCACATCCACCCGCGGGTACCGCTGGCGCGGCTCCTTCAACAGCGCCGTGAGATCCTCCTCGACCTCGGGCCGCAGCTGCTGGTAGTAGCCGCCGTAGGCGATCAGCGGCTCGAACGCGCGCACCGCGCGGACCGAGAGGCCGAGCAGGTCGGCGAGCCGGAGCGCGAACTCGATCGGCGCCGGGTCCTCCTCCTTCGCGACGCCGAGCACGATCTCCGGGCGGGTCTCGAAGGGCACGTCCACGCCGATGACGACCACCGGGCACGGAGCGTGCGCGGCGAGCTTGTTGCTGACCGAGCCGAGCATCATGCCGGTGAAGCCACCGTGCCCGCGGGTGCCGGTGACGGCCAGGTCCGCGTCCTGCGCGAGGACCGCGAGGGCCTGCGCGGGGTCGCGCTCGGACAGCTCGGCCTCGACGGCCAGGCCCGGGTGCCGTTCGCGCGCCCGCCTGGTCATCCGGGACAGCACCCGCTCGCCCTCGGCGTGCCGGCGCTCGGCGTGCCGCGACGGCTCGGTCGACCGGGCGCTCGGGTTCACGTCGGGCAGGTCGAGTGCGTGCGCCACGGTCAGCCGCGCGTGCAGCGTGGCGGCCAGCGAGGCGGCCCAGTCCAGCGCGCGCACGGAGTTCTCCGAGGCGTCCACGCCGACCAGGACGCGGGTGACGGTGTCGGGGCTCGTGTTCATGGGTGGGCACCTCGATTCAGGCGATGGGGACGACGGCGACGGGCGTCGCCGCGTGGGAGAGCAGCCCCTGGACGACGTATCCGGCGCCCACGGACAGCGGCGCGCGCCGGCGGTGGGCGCCGATGACGATCATCCTGGCGCCGCGGGCCGCGTCGATGAGCGAGGGCACCGCGTTGCCGCGGACGGTGCGCAGCATCACCTGGACGTCGGGATGCTCGGAGCGGACCGCCGCGACGAGCCGTTCGACGTCGTCCAACTGCTCGGCGTCGGTGGCCGGCTCGCGGGTCAGGTAGTAGCCGGCGTACGACGGGGCCGACAGCCAGGCCCGCAGGACGGTCAGCCGCGCGCCGAGGCGCGCGCAGGACTCGAAGGCGAAGCGGATCGGCGCCTCGTCCTCGCCGCGCTCGACGCCGAGCACGATCTCCTCGCGCGGCTCCTCGGCCCTGGTGCCGCGCACCACGACGGTCGGGCAGTGCGCGTGCGCGGCGGTGCGCAGGCTGACCGAGCCGAGCAGCAGCCCGGCGAAGCCGCCGTGGCCGCGGGTGCCGGTGACGATCAGGTCGTCCTGGCCGCCGAGCGTCACCAGCGTCTCCGCGGCGCCGAACTCGGAGGTCTCGGTCGTGATCGGCAGGTCCGGATCCAGCCGCCGGGCCTGCCCGGCCAGCTGGTCGAGCAGCACCTTCGACGCGGCCCGGCCCGCCGCGACGTAGTCGGCGGGGACCAGCAGGCCCTCGCCGCCGGCCGGCAGGCCGAGGGCGTGCACCAGGTGCAGCGGCATCCCCCGGTCCGCCGCCTCGCGGGCCGCCCAGGCCATCGCCCTCGCGGCGTGCGGGCTCGGGTCCACGCCGACCAGGATCCGGCCGCGGGACGCGTGCTCAGTCATCCCAGGCCCCCTCGACGGCGTAGGTCTGGTCGCTCTCCACGGACACGACGCCGTCGATCCGGCGGACCGCGGCGTTGATCGCCCGCAGGTCGCTCCGGGTCGGCAGGTCGCCCCGAAGCGTCACCATGCCCTCCTTGACGCCCACGGTCCAGCACTGCGGCACGTAGCCGAACTGGTCGCCCAGCAGCGAGTACACGTCGGCGCGGATCTCCTCGTCGCGGCGCAGGTAGGGGCGCAGCAGGTCGCGGCGGCTGACGATGCCGAGCAGGTGCCCGCCTCCGTCGACCACCGGCATCCGGCGGATCCCGCGCAGCTCCATCCGGGACGCGGCGGTCGCGGCCGCCTCGTGCGGCGAGGCCGTGATCGCGGGCGCGGTCATCAGGTCGATCGCGGTCAGCGCCCTGGCCTTGTAGTCGTCGGCGCGCGGCGCGCGGTGCAGGGCCGAGGTCCCGGGGATCGGGCCGTTCGCGTGGATCTCCTTGGCGAGCAGGTCGGACTCGCTGACCACGCCGATGACGCGGCCGGTCGGCCCGAGCACCGGCAGCCCGCTGACCCGGTTGGCGGAGAGCAGTTCGGCGACGACCTTGTACGGGGTGTCCGGGGTGGCGGAGACGACCAGGTCCGCAGGGGTCATCAAGTCCTTGACGAGACGGTTCTTCATGATCGGGCCTCCTCGGCCTCGGTGGTTTCCTGGACCATGGCTATGGCCCCGGCCGGGCACTCGGCGGCGCACAGGCCGCAGCCCTTGCAGTGGTCGAGATCGATCTCGTAGACCGGCAGTCCCTCGGCGTCGAAGCCGCGCTTGCCGATCGCGTTGTCCGGGCACACGCCGTAGCAGTTGTCGCAGCCGAAGCAGCTGCCGCAGGACAGGCAGCGGCGCGCCTCGAACAGCGCGTCCCGCTCGCTCAGGCCGCTGACGACCTCGGCGAAGGTGTCCGCGCGGCGCGCTGCCTCGAGTTGCGGCCGCACGGTCGCCGGCGCGTCGCTGTAGTACCAGGTGTTGAGCCGGTCCAGCGGCACGGGCGTCTCCGCGGCCGGGACCGGCGCCGGCAGCCCGCGCAGATACGCGTCGATCGCCCGCGCGGCCCGGGCGCCGTGGCCGACCGCGTGCGTCGCGGTCCGCTCGCCGCCGATCGCGTCGCCGCCCGCGTAGACGCCGGGGCGGCCGGTGGCCAGCGTGCTCGCGTCCACGTCGAGGACGCCGCGGTCCGCCCGGACGCCGTCCGCGTCCGCGAGCCAGCCGACCTCGGCGTCCTGGCCGAGGGCCAGGATCACGGTGTCGGCGGCGAGGGTGTCGTACTCGCCGGTGGGCTGCGGGAAGCCGGACTCGTCCAGCTCCATCCGCTCCACGGTGATCTCGCCCGCCTCGGCGTTCGCGATCGTGGTCAGCCACCGCACCTGCACGCCCTCGGCGAGCGCGTCCTCGAGCTCCTCCGCGTGCGCGGGCATCCGGTCCCTGGTGCGCCGGTAGACGATGATCGGGTCGGCGGCGCCGAGCCGGCGGACCGTGCGCGCGACGTCCATCGCGGTGTTGCCGCCGCCGTAGACGGCGACGCTCCGGCCGAGCGCGACCGGCCAGCGGTCCTCGACCTCGGCGAGCACGGACAGCGCGTCGAGGATGCGGGCGCCGTCGCCGGCCGGGATCTCGGCGTGCCTGCCGTTGGGGGCGCCGACCGCGAGGAAGACGGCGTCGAAGCCCTCGTCGCCGAGCGCCGCGTCCAGATCGTCGACCGCGGTGCCGGTCTCGAAGCGCACGCCGAGCCCGGCGATCCGCGCGATCTCCGCGTCCAGCACCTCGCGCGGCAGCCGGTACCGCGGGATGCCGTAGCGCAGCATGCCGCCGAGCTTGTCCTCCGCCTCGCGCACGGTCACCTCGTGCCCGAGCAGCGCCAGCTGGTAGGCGGCCGAGAGCCCGGCCGGGCCCGAGCCGACGATCAGCACCCTGCGACCGGTCGGCGCGGCGGCGCGCTCGACGGTCCAGCCCCGCCGGATCGCCTCGTCGCCGAGGAAGCGCTCCACCGAGTTGATGCCCACGGCCTCGTCGAGCTGCCCGCGGTTGCACGCCGTCTCGCAGGGGTGGTAGCAGATCCGGCCCATCACGGCGGGCAGCGGGTTGTCCCGCATCAGCCGTCGCCAGGCGGGCTCGTAGGAGCCGTCCTCCGCGGCGTAGAGCCAGTCCCGCACCGCCTCGCCGGCCGGGCAGGACGCCTGGCAGGGCGGCAGCGCGTGCCGGTAGACGGGGCGCTCGATCCGCCAGGCGCCGGTCTCGTTCGGACCGCTGCTGCCGGGGTCGAGGGTGATGGCGAACGGACGCGTGGTCATGACTCCGGCTCCAGCCCGTAGACGCGGATGTTGCGGTCGGCGATCTCCTGGATGTGCGCGACGAGGTCCGGCCTGCCGCGCTCGCCGAACAGGTGCGCGTAGCGGGTCTGCGCGCGCAGGTACTCCTCGACCGGGACCCGCCGCCGGATCGGGGTCACCGCCTCCAGTTCGCCGTCGACGGCCTCGATCAGCGGGAAGAGCCCCGACTCGGTCGCCAGCCGGGCGAGCCGGACGGTCTGCGAGGGCGCCGCGCCCCAGCCGAGCGGGCAGGGCACCAGCACGTGCAGGTAGCGCGGGCCGCGCAGGCCCATCGCCCGCTCGACCTTCGCCTCCAGGTCGCGCAGGTCGGCGACGGTGGCCGTCGCGACGTACGGGATCCGGTGCGCCATCGCGATCGCGGGCACGTCCTTGCCTCGGCCGAACTCGTTGCCCGGGTGGCCGGGGGCGACCGGGGTGGTCGCCGTGCGCGCCGCGCCCGGGGTCGCCCCGGAGCGCTGGACCCCGGTGTTCATGTACGCCTCGTTGTCGTAGCACACGAACAGCACGTCGTCGCCGCGCTCGAACATCCCGGACAGGCAGCCGAGGCCGATGTCCACGGTCCCGCCGTCCCCGGCCTGGCCCAGCACCCTGATATCAGTGCGGCCCTGGGCCTTGAGCGCGGCGGCCACGCCGGAGGCGACGGCCGGGGCGTTGCCGAACAGCGAGTGCAGCCACGGCACCCGCCAGGCGCTCTGCGGGAACGGGGTGGTGGTCACCTCCAGGCAGCCGGTGGCGTTGACCACGAGCAGCTTTCCGCCGCTCGCGCGCATCGCGGTGTCCAGCACGTAGCGGGCGCCGAGCAGTTCGCCGCAGCCCTGGCAGGCGCGGTGCCCGGAGACGATGCTGTCGGCGCGGTCCGCGGCCGACTGGTTCGAGCGCGCGGAGGACGGCAGCAGCCGGTTGCCCACGGCGAACGAGCCGACCTGGTAGAACCGGACCTTCGGCGGGGCGCTCATCGTCCGTTCTCCTTCGCGTGGGACCGCCGCAGCAGGTCGTGGTCGAGGTCGAGGAAGGACAGCGGGGGCAGCCGGCGGGCGACGGCGTCGCCGATCAGCCGGCGCAGCGCCTTGCGGGTGACGGGCCGGCCGCCGAGCCCGGCGACGACGCTCGTCAGCTGCGCCCGGCCGCCGGCGCCCGCGGCGGCCAGCTCGGCGCCGAGGATCCCGCCGGCGCCGGTGGACAGCGCGCGCTCGAGCACCACGACGTGCTCGGCGTCCGCGAGCAGTTCGCGCAGCCGCGCCGCGGGGAAGGGGCGGAAGCAGGTCAGCTCGACCGCGCCGACCGCGAGCCCGGCCGCGCGGGCCTCGTCGACGGCGTCCTCGAGGGTGCCGACGATCGAGCCCATCGCGACGAACACGGTGCGCGCGTCCTGCAGCCGGTAGCCGCGGGCCAGGCCCTCGGCGCGGCGGCCGACGAGCTTGGCGTACTGCCGCGCGAGCTCGGGGAGGCGCTGGATCGCGGCGCACATCCGGTGGTGCGCCAGGTAGCGCACCTCGGTGAAGGCCTCGGGGCCGACCATCGCGCCGATCGAGAGCGGCGCGTCCGGATCGAGCACCTGGCCCGGGGTGTAAGGGGGCAGATACGCGTCGATCGCGGCCTGCGCGGGCACGTCGAGCCGCTCGACCGCGTGGGTGAGCACGAACCCGTCCATGCACACCATCACCGGCACGGACAGCTCCTCGGCCAGCCGGAACGCGATCGGGTGCAGGTCGCAGGCGGACTGGTTGTCCCGCGCGTACAGCTGGATCCAGCCGCTGTCGCGCTGGGAGAGCGAGTCGCTCTGGTCGTTCCAGATGTTGATCGGCGCGCCGAGCGCGCGGTTGGCGACCGTCATGACGACGGGCAGGCCGAGGCCGGCGGCGTTGAAGAGGGCCTCGGCCATGAACAGCAGCCCCTGGCTGGAGGTCGCGGTGTACGTCCGGGAGCCGGCCGCGCTCGCCCCGATGCACAGGGACATCGCGCCGAACTCGGACTCCACGGTGACGAACTCGCAGTGCTCGAGCTCGCCGCCGCGAATCAGGGCACTGACGCCCTCGACGATGTGCGTCTGCGGCGAGATCGGATAGGCGGGCACCACCTGGGGACGGCAGCGGGCGACGGTCTCGGCCACGGCGCGCGATCCCTCCAGCGGCCGGCCCAGCGGGGCGAGGGTCAGGTCAACCGACGACATGGTGCGCCTCCCGCTCCGCGGCCAGCGCGGCCGGGACGTCGAACTCGACGGCCTCGTCCTCGTTCTCGGCGGCGGTCATCCGGACGTAGGCCTCGTCGGCGCCGTCGCGGTTGGCCCGCGCCAGCGCGCCGGGGAAGCGCAGCTCGATCGCCGTGTGCATCGCCTCGCGGCTGATCGTCCCCGAGGCCGCGGCGAACGCGCCGAGCATCGGGACGTTGGGCAGCGCGCGTCCGGTGCGGGCGAGCGCGATCCGCGTCGCGGGCACCGTGCGCAGCTGCGGGACCTCGGCGATGTCCAGGTCCTTCGCGCTGTTGACCAGCGCCAGTCCGTGCGGTCGCAGTCCCCTGAAGATCCCCGGCCGGGCGAGCAGCGTCGCGTCCAGCACCAGCACGGCGTCCGGGGCGTCCACCGGCTCGCGGCCGCGGATCGGCGCGTCGTCGATCCGGCAGTAGGCCTCGACCGGGGCGCCGGTGCGCTCGGATCCGAAGCTCGGGAAGGCCAGTGCGTAGCGGCCGTCGTGGATCGCGGCCGCGGCGATCAACTCGGCGGCGGTGACGACCCCTTGGCCGCCCCGCCCGTGCAGTCTGATCTGGTACATCGTCGACTCCGCTCCTCGGCTCCGTCACCGGCATCCTCCATCGCGCCGGGCCGCGGGATCAGGGTCTTTGGTCCCACGACGCGAGGCCCGGGAGTCCCGGCCGCGCTACGCGCCCTGGAACGGCCGGCCGCGCAGCTGCGGGACCTCGGTCTCGAAGCGGTCCCACACGTCGGCGCGGTGCCGCCGCAGCTTGCGCAGCGAGCGCCGGGTGGCGCGCTGCATCTCCGGCGCCGGCACGACCAGCACCTGGCAGCGCGCGTGCTTGAGCAGGTAGCGCGCGACGGATCCGGACCACAGGGCCCGGATCATGCCCTTGCCGTCGTTGCCGACCACGATCAGGTCCCTCGGGTCGGCCGCGTGCCGGGCGAGCGCCCCGCTCGTGGAGTCGAAGGCGATGGTCTTGCTCAGCTCGACATCCGAGGGGAAGCCGCCGAGCGCCTTCCGGAACGCCTCGTCGATGTACTCCATGTCCGCGGCGCCGATGCCCGGCATCGCGCGGACGGCCTGCAGCGGGACCCGCCGTTCCTTGGCGACGCCCGCCGCGACGCGCAGGGCCGCGTAACCCGACAGCGAGTGGTCGACGTGCACGACGACCCGGGGGTGGCTCTCGTTCTCCATGACCGCGGCGCTCCTTCGGATAGCGGGGTGTCTGCTTCGCTATCGACTCTGCTGGAGGCGGCGGGCCGTGCCGAGAGTCCTTGGTCCGTGCCCGGCGGGGCCGTCGGGCCCGGATTCCGGGCCCCGGTCACCCCTCGGCGACGATCACGACCGGGCAGCCGCCGAGGTCGAGGACCCGCTGCGGGTCCAGCGCCGCGTCGGGCCGGTCGAGCACGATGAGCTGGGCCGAGCGGGCCATCGAGCGCAGCGTGGCCCACGGCCGGGTGCGCAGCGTGGCGAACGCGCCGGGGACCGCGGGGAAGCGGGCGCGCAGCCGGGAGAGCTCGAGTTCGAGCCGTGACTCGGTCCGGTAGTCGGAGCGCGCCGCGTCGATCCAGTAGTCCTCGCCGAAGGCCACGTCCTGCGGCGCGATCCGGACCACGTCCAGGGCCGTGCGCAGATCCTGGGCGGCGCCGAAGGCGAAGTCCGCGCCGCGCGCGGACAGCCGCGATCCGGCCAGCAGCAGCACGCGGCGCCCGCCGCCCGCGTCCCCGAGGGAGCGCGCCGGCACGACGACGACCGGCACGACGCTGCCGCCGAGCCTGCGGTATCCGTCCGGGTCGGTCACCAGCACGTCGGCGGGCTCGAGGTTCGCGGGGTCCGGCGCCGCGTACCCGGCGGCCCCGGCCGCCCCGACCGGGGCCGCGACCGAGCGCAGGACGCGCAGCGGCAGGCCGAGCGCCTCGGCGTGCCTAGTGGCCCAGGCGACCGCGTGCGACGCCTCCGGTGCGGCGTCCGTCCAGGCCACGATGCGCCGACGGGACTCGTTCATGGTGATCTCGCCTTCCCTCCGCGCCCGTCCACGGCCGGTTGCCGCCGGTCGGCGCATATCCGCAGCCTGTCGCGGACCGGCGCGGCGCGGTACGGCCGCAGGTCCCGGATTCTCTGGAAAATCAGCCGATCCGCGCGTCGCGGAAGGCCGCCGCGGCCTGCCGCTGCTCCTCGGTCAGCTCCTCGGACGCCGCCCGGGTGACCAGGCTCCAGTGGTGCGCGACCGGGCAGCGCTGGAAGCGCATCGGCCCGTAGCGCCCCACGGTGAACGCGGAGTCCGCCGACCAGGTCGTGGTGAACAGGTGGTGGGCGCAGCAGCGGACCACGGCCTGCTCGCCGCGCGCGGCGTCGCCGCGCCGGTGCCGCCGAACGGAGGTGAGGGTGCTCATGACCGGTCTCCCTGCTTCGTCTTCGCCGACGTGACCCGCACGGTGCGCGCCTCGGCCCTGGCCCGCTTGCTGAGCGGCACGCGGACGGTCAGGATCCCGGCGTCGTAGGACGCGGTGATCTCCTCGGTCTTCGCGTCGGCGGGCAGCGGCAGGGTGCGGGCGAAGGAGCCGTAGCGGAACTCGCTGTGGTGCTTCTCCGTCTTCTCCTCGATCCGCTCGGCGCGCACCCGCAGCACGTCCTCGGTTACGGTCACGTCGACGTCCCGCTCCGCGTCTACGCCCGGCAGCTCGGCGCGCAGCACGTAGGCGTCGGGCTCGAAGTGCGCCTCCACCCGGATCGTCTGCGGCGCCAGCGTTCCGGTGCCGAAGCCGATCAGCGCCGGGAAGGGGTCGAAGAAATCCCTCAGTTCCGGCAGGAACGGGACGAGCGGGCTCCTGCGCGTGGTCTCGGACATGGTGTCGCTCCTTACTTCAGGCGATCGACGGCAGCCTGCCGCCGACGTACTCGGCCAGGTCGGCGAGCCGGGCGGTGTAGCCCCACTCGTTGTCGTACCAGCCGTAGACCTTGACCAGGTCGGCCTCGGCCTGCGTCAGGGTGCTGTCGAACACGCAGGAGGCCGGGTCGGCGAGCACGTCGGTGGAGACCGCGGGCTCCTCGGTGACCCGCAGCACGCCGCGCAGCCGCCCGGCGGCCTCCGCGGCGAACGCGGCCCTGACCTGCTCGGCGGTGGCCGGGCGGTCGAGCACCGCGGTCAGGTCGACCAGAGATCCGGTCGGCACCGGCACGCGCAGCGCGATGCCGTCCAGCCGCCCGGCCAGCTCCGGGATGACCAGCCCCACGGCCTTCGCCGCGCCGGTCGAGGTGGGGATGATGTTGAGCGCGGCCGCGCGGGCGCGGCGCAGGTCCTTGTGCGGCGAGTCGAGCAGCCGCTGGTCGTTGGTGTAGCCGTGCACGGTGGTCATGAAGCCGCGGCGCAGGTGGAAGTGCCGGTGCAGCACGTCGGCCATCGGGGCGACGCAGTTGGTGGTGCACGAGGCGTTCGAGATCACGTCGTGCCGGTCCGGGTCGTACGTGTCCTGATTGACGCCCATCACGACGGTCGCGTCCACCGGGCCCTTGGCCGGCGCGGAGATCAGCACCTTGCGCGCCCCGGCCGCCAGGTGCTCGGCCGCCTGCTCGCGGGTGCGGAAGCGGCCCGTGGACTCGATCACGAGGTCCACGCCGTGATCGGCCCACGGCAGCTTCGCCGGCTCGGTCTCGGCGAACACGGCGATCTCCCGCCCGTCCACCCGCAGCGTGTCGCCGCGCCGCTCCACCGGCAGGCCGAGCCGGCCGTACGTGGAGTCGTGGGCGAGCAGGTAGGCCAGCGTGGCCGGGTCGGTCACGTCGTTGACGGCCACCACCTGCAGGCCGCGCTCGAGCGCGATGCGCAGGAACACCCGGCCCACCCGGCCGAAGCCGTTGATCGCGATCCTCATGTCAGACCTCCGAAGTCTCGGTTCCGACCTCAGCGTCGCCCCGCGCGGCGACGGTCGGCAGGGCCTTTGGTCCCGGGAAGACGGCGACGGCATCCCGGCCTGCGCCCCCGCGCCGGTGGGACGAAGGACCCTGTCCCGGGCGCCGCGGCGGCGGGACGGTGAAGGCAGGAGAAGCGAATCCGCGCCCGAACGCGACGGATACGAAGGAGTTGATCACCGTGACCAAGGTCCAGGAGCCTCCCGTCGTGGTCGGCCTCGACCCGACCGAGGCCTCCGTCGGAGCCCTCGTCTGGGCCGCTCGGGAGGCGGCCGCGCACCACGCGCCGCTCACCGCGGTGTACGTGTTCGACCCGCGCGCCACGGAGGCGGTCTACTCGCCCTCCGGCGCGCGCGGCCGTCCTTCCCGGCGCGAGGCCGTCGCCCGCGTCGAGGAGCTGATCGAGCGGGCCGACGTCGGTCCGCTGGAGCTCGACCTCGAGATCGGCGTGCCGGGACGCGTGCTGGTGCACCGGTCCCGCGGCGCGCGGATGCTCGTGCTCGGCCAGTCCCGGCGGCACCGGCACGACGCCGGCGCCCCCTACCCGCAGGTCCCCGCGGTCGGCTCCGTCGCCCGCGCCTGCACGGCCTCGGCCGAGTGCCCGGTGGTGCTGGTGCCCGAGGGGCCGGCGACGCTCGGCCGGGACCGGCCGGAGCCGGAGCGGCACGAAGCGCTCCACGGCGGCCGGGCCCTCTACCCGTTCCAGGGCCGCATCCCGGTGGCCCACCAGTGAAGGAGGATTCCGCCATGAAGACCCGCCTGGTCCGCGAGGTCATGACCAAGGACGTCGTGACCGTGCGCACCTACACCTCGTTCCGGATGGTCGCCTCGGCGATGCTCGGGCACGACGTCGGCGCCCTGCCCGTGGTCGACGCGCTCGGCCACCCGGTCGGCATGGTCTCGCGCACCGATCTGCTGGCCAAGCGCGCGCACCTGGGCCACGGCCCGCTCGGCTCGGTCTGGGAGCGTGTGACGGCCCGGGGCCGGCGCACCGAGGAGGCCTCGCACGGGGCCACCGCGGTCCGGCTGATGTCGCATCGGGCGGTCACCGTCACCGCGGACGACACCGTGTTCCGCGCCGCGTATCTGATGCGCCGGCACGACGTGTCGCACCTGCCCGTGGTGGACAAGCGCGGCGTCGTCATGGGGATCGTCTCGCGCGGCGACCTGATCGGCGAGTTCGTGCGCGAGGACAAGCTGATCCGCGAGGACGTGCTCTCCCAGGTCCTGGCGAACCGGCTCGACGACCCGGACGCGGTCGAGGTGGGCGTCGAGCGCGGCGTGGTGACCCTGGACGGCCCGGTCCGCTTCGCCTCCGACGCGCAGTACGCCGTCGAGGCCACCCGGCGGGTCGCGGGCGTCGTCGACGTCGTCGACCTGCTGCGCTGGGGCACCGACGACCGCAAGCCGCAGGTCGGGCCGCTGTTCTGAGGCCGCGGCGGCAAAACCCTGAGGGGCGGGTCCCAGCGGACCCGCCCCTCAGGCGTGCGCTGCGCGTCAGTGCGCGGGCACGACGACCACCGGCGTCGGGGAGTGCGCCAGCAGGCCCTCGACGACGTAGCCGGCGCCCACCGCGAGCGGGCCGCGGTGCCGGTGCGCGCCCACGACCAGCAGCCGCGTGTCGCGCGCCGTCTCCACCAGGATCGGGACCGGGTTGCCGCGCGCGGCGGTGATCTCGACCTGCACCGAGGGGAACGCGCTGCGGAAGGGCGCGATCAGCTCCTCGACCTCCTTGCGCTCCTGGGCCCGGAACTCCTCGAGCTCGGCGAAGTACGGGCCGGTCGGAGCGGCGTAGGTCGGCCGCGGCGACCAGGCGCGCACCGCGTGCAGCACGGCGCCGAGGCGCTGCGCCGCGTCGAACGCGTAGCGGATCGCGGCGGCGGACTGGTTCGGCTCCACCCCGAGCACGACCTCGTCGAGCACGTCCTCGGACTCGAAGCCGCGGACGACGGCCAGCGGGCAGTGGCTGTGCGCGGCCAGCTTGCGGCTGACCGAGCCGAGCAGCATCCCGGCGAAGCCGCCGTGCCCGCGCGTCCCGGTGACCACCAGGCTCGCCTCGAGGCTCAGCGTGTTCAGGGTGCGGGCGGGCGTCAGGTCCGAGACCTCGGTCCCGATCTCCAGGCCGGGGAACTCGGCGGCGAGGTTGCGGGCCACGAGGGTGACGAGCTTGTCGCCCTGCTCGCGCTGCCGCTCGGCGTACTGCGGCGGCTCGAGCGGCATCGCGGCGGCGTCGGGCAGGTGCACGGCGTGCACGACGGTCAGCGGCACGCCGCGGGAGAGGGCCTCGCGCGCTGCCCATTGCGCGGCGCGCGCTGAGTTCTCTGAGCTGTCCACACCGACGATCACGCGGCGGGGGCTCTCTTCATCCTTGTTCTCGGTCATTGCGGACTCCGGAGATGTCGGGAAACTGGTTGTCACCTGTACGGTCCCGCCGCGTGCGCCGGGCGGTCAGGGCCGTTGGTCCCGGTTCGCGCGGGACCGGGGACCCGGGGCTGGTAGTTGTGCGTGAGCACGGCGCGCAGCTCGGCCAGCCGGGACGAGTCGATCTCGGGGTCGCGCCGCCGCGCCGAGCGCTCTGTGCGGCGCAGATCCAGCTCGATCGCGCTGCGGTTGAGCTCGTCGGGGCCGATCAGCCGGACCGCGCCGACGACGCCGTCGGCCAGCACGTCGTAGCGCTGGTAGACGAGCCCTGACGGTCCCTCCACGGCGCTCAGCCCGCGGCCGCTGCCGCCCGCCGGCGCGGGCGCCGGCTCCGGCGGCTCGTAGCCGTCGACGAGGGCCGCCGCCTCCTCGAGCGCGTGCACCAGCTCCACGGCGCGGATCAGGGCGGAGCGGTACGGATTGCGCTCCTGCGCGGTCAGCCCGGCGCGGCGCGCGGCGCCCAAAGCGACCGGGCCCAGCAGGTGCCCGCACAGCGCGTTGCGGGCCAGCGGGCCGGTCAGGCTCGCCTTGGCCCCGCGCAGGGTGGCGCGCCCGCTGCTCAGCGGCCCGCTGCGGGCGCGCTGGACGAAGGACTCGAACTCGTCCAGCGGGAAGCCGAGGCCGGTGCTGGCGAGCACGCCCGCGCCGCCGTCCGTCGGATAGCGGGCCCGGCCGTGCCCGACCGGCCCGGTCACCGGGTCGTCCAGGGCGAGCAGCGGAACGTCGAGCACCGATTCGGGCACCGCGACGCCGGACACCCAGTGCGCGGTCTCGACCGCGGCCGCCAGCGCGTCGTCCAGCTGCGGCCGCAGCCGGGTCAGGGAACGGCGATGCGGGGTCTGATACGGACCGCCGGCCCGCAGCACGCCCTCGCCGACCGCCACGGACAGCCTCAGGCCGGCCCGGTGCAGCTCGAGCCCGCGGGCGGCGGCCGCCGGCTCGCGCGCGGCGAAGCCCGCGACGTCCGGGTGGCCGAGCAGCTCGGGGAGCTGGACGCGGTGCAGGTGCGTCGCGTGCCCCTCGATCCAGGACGCGCAGCACAGCAGCCGCCGCAGCTCCTCGATCTGGTCCGGGGCCCAGGCGTGCCGCGCGGCCTCCACGGCCCGGCACGCGGCCACCACGTGGGCGGCCCGGTCGGGCCCCTCGAGATGGGAGAGCAGTGCGGCGGGCTCGGTGAACGGGCGGCCGCGCACGGCCGTCTCGAAGGCCCGCAGCGTGCTCATCGGGTGCCGTCCCCGTCAGGGTCCTGATGATCCAGGACGGCGGCTCGTCCGGCCTCGAGCCTGGCCACCGGCACGCGGTAGGGCGAGCAGGAGACGTAGTCGAGCCCGAACTCGTGGAACAGGCGGATGGAGGCGGGGTCGCCGCCGTGCTCGCCGCACACCCCGATCTCCAGGTGCGGGCGCGCCGCGCGGCCGAGTCGCACCGCCGTCCGGATCAGCGCGCCGACCCCGTCCGGGTCCACCGACTCGAAGGGCGAGACGGTGAACACGCGCCGGGCGAGGTACTCGGGGAAGAACGCGCCCTCGGCGTCGTCCCGGCTCATGCCCCAGGTCGTCTGGGTGAGGTCGTTGGTGCCGAAGGAGAAGAACTCGGCGTGCGCGGCGATCTTGTCGGCGGTCAGCGCGGCGCGCGGCAGCTCGATCATCACGCCGACCTCGACGGCGAGCGTCGGATCGACCTGGCGCAGCACGCCGACGGCCTCCTCGCGGGCCAGCTCCAGCTCGCGCGCGTCGGCCACCAGCGGGATCATCAGATGCGCGATCGGGCTCCCGCCGTCCCGGCGCCGCCGCACCATCGCCTCGGCCAGCGCGCGCACCTGCATCGCGTACAGGCCCGGCACGACCAGCCCGAGCCGCACGCCGCGCAGGCCGAGCATCGGGTTCTGCTCGTGCCAGCGGCGCACCGCGGCCAGCAGCCGCATCCGCTCGGGATCGGCCTCGTGCGCGGCGACCTCGACGGCGAGCTCGGTCAGGTCGGGCAGGAACTCGTGCAGCGGCGGGTCGAGCAGCCGGATCGTCACCGGCAGCCCGTCCATCGCGGCGAGCAGGCCGAGGAAGTCGGCCCGCTGCAGCTCGAGCAGCCTGCCGAGGTGCAGCGCGCGCTCGTGCTGCGTCTCGGCGAGGATGAGGCGCTCGACGATCGGACGGCGCTCGCCCAGGAACATGTGCTCGGTGCGGGCAAGTCCGATGCCGCGCGCCCCGAAGCGCCGGGCCCGCGCGGCGTCCTCGGGCGTGTCCGCGTTGGCGCGCACGCCGAGCCGGCCGCGCCGGTCCGCGATCGCCAGGATCCGGGCGACGGCGCCGACCACCGGGTCCGCCAGGGCGCTGTCGTGGTCGCCCTCGAAGTAGCGCACCAGCGGCGAGCCGATCACCGGGACCTCGGCCGGGTACACCGCGCCGCTCGCCCCGTCGATCGAGATCACCTGGCCGGAGCGGATCACCGCGCCCTTGTTCGGCCCCGCGACGAGGGTCGCGGTCCCGGCCCGCTCGTCGATCTCCAGCTCCTCGGCGCCGCACACGCAGACCCGCCCCATGCCGCGCGCCACGACGGCCGCGTGCGAGGTCTTGCCGCCGCGGCCGGTCAGGATCCCGGCGGCGGCGATCATGCCGGGCAGGTCGTCCGGGTTGGTCTCCCGGCGGATCAGCACGCAGGCCTGGCCCTGGGCGGCGAGGGTCACCGCGTCGCCCGAGTCGAACACGGCCCGGCCGACGGCCGCGCCGGGGGAGGCGGGCACGCCGGAGGTCAGCGGGGCGAAGGCGGCGCCGGGGTCCAGGCACGGGAACATCAGCTGGGCGAGCTGCTCGCCGGAGACCCGGCGCAGCGCCTCGTCCTCGTCGATCACGCCGTCGGCCAGCAGGGTCGCGGCGATCCGGAACGCGGCGGCCGGGGTGCGCTTGCCGACGCGGGTCTGCAGCATCCACAGCCGGCCGCGCTCCACGGTGAACTCGAGGTCGCACATGTCGCGGTAGTGGTCCTCGAGCCGGTCGGCGATCCGCAGCAGCTCGGTGTGCGACTCGGGGTCGAGCTCGCCGAAGCGTTCGAGGCTCAGCGTGTTGCGCACGCCGGAGACGACGTCCTCGCCCTCGGCGTCGGTGAGGTAGTCGCCGTACACGCCGGGGGCGCCGGTGGCCGGGTCGCGGGTGAAGGCGACCCCGGTGCCGCTGTCCGGCCCGAGGTTGCCGAAGACCATCTGCATCACGGTCACGGCCGTGCCCAGGTCCTCCGGGATCCGCTCGCGCGCGCGGTAGACCCGGGCGCGCTCGCCGTTCCAGGACTCGAAGACCGCGCGCACCGCGCCGATCAGCTGCTCGCGCGGATCCTGCGGCACCTCGCGGCCGCTGTGCTGCTTCGTCAGCTGCAGGAACCGGCGGGTCAGGGCCCTGAGGCGATCGGCTCCGGGCTCGGGCCCGAGCTCCGCCGCCTCCCGCTCGTAGACCTCGGCCGGCACGCCGAAGACGGTGCGGCCGTACATCTGCACAAGACGCCGGTAGCAGTCCCAGGCGAAGCGCTCGTCGACGTACAGCTTGGCCAGGCCGTCCACGGTGGCGTCGCAGACCCCGATGTTCAGGATCGTCTCCATCATCCCGGGCATGGAGAACCGCGCGCCCGAGCGGACGGACAGCAGCAGCGGCCGATCCGGGTCGCCGAGGCGGCGCCCGGCGCGCTCCTCGAGCATGTCCAGGTGCGCGTCGATCTGCTCGCGGAGCCCGAGCGGCATCCGGCCGGTGCGCAGATAGCCGCGGCAGGCCTCGGTGCTGATCGTGTACCCCGGCGGCACCGGCAGGCCCAGCCAGGCCATCTCGGCCAGATTCGCCCCCTTTCCGCCGAGCAGGTCGGCCATGCCGGCGCGGCCCTGGGCGAAGTCGTATACGTAGACGCTGGACATGGCGGGCGTCTCCTCTCGATGGGACGGACGGGGCGGTCTACCGTCAGCGTGGTGCGCGTGCGGCGGGCCGGGCAGATCGCTCCGGCCCGCCGTCGGGGGGACCAAGGTCGCGCGTCAGGAGCGGAACAGCGCTACCTTCAGGGCCCCGGTCTCGGCCGCGCGCTCGAACACGTCGTAGGCCTCCTGCATCTCGTGCAGGCCGAAGCGGTGCGTCACGAAGGCCCCGGAGTCGAAGCGGCCGGCCGCGGTCATCTTCAGCAGCGTCGCGGTGGACGAGGTGTCGACCAGGCCGGTGGTGATCGTCACGTCCTTGATCCACAGGTCTTCCAGGTGCAGCGTGGCGGGCTTGCCGTGCACGCCGACGTTCGCGACGTGGCCGCCCGGGCGGACCAGCCGCGTGCACAGCTCGAAGCTCTCCGGCACGCCGACCGCCTCGATCGCCACGTCCACGCCGAGGCCGTCGGTGGCTGCCATGACCTGCTCGACGCAGCGCTCGTCCGGCTCCAGCGCCACGTCGGCGCCGAAGGACTTGGCCGCGTCGCAGCGGGCCTGCGCCTTGTCGATCGCGACGATCAGGCTGGGGCTCAGCAGCTTCGCGGTGGTGATCGCGGCCAGCCCGATCGGCCCGGCGCCGACCACGGCCACGCTCTGGCCGGGGCCGACCCGGCCGGCGAGCACGCCGACCTCGTAGGAGGTGGGCAGGATGTCGGCCAGCAGCAGCGCCGCCTCGTCGGTGACCGACTCCGGCAGCTTGTAGGTGGAGGTGTCGGCGAACGGCACGCGCACGTACTCCGCCTGGACGCCGTCGATCAGGTGGCCGAGGATCCAGCCGCCGCCGCCCCGGCACTGCCCGTAGCGTCCGACCCGGCAGTACTCGCAGCGCCCGCAGGAGCTGATGCAGGAGATCAGCACCCGGTCGCCGACGCGCAGGCCGCCGACCGCGGTGCCGGTCTCCACGACCGTGCCGACCGCCTCGTGGCCGAGCACCCGGCCCGGCGCGACCTCCGGCACGTCGCCCTTGAGGATGTGCAGGTCGGTGCCGCAGATGGTGACCGCGTCCACCCGCACGACCGCGTCGGTCGGGTCGATCAGGTCGGGGTCGGGGAAGTCCTGCCAGGACCGCCTGCCCGGCCCGTGGTAAACCAAGGCCTTCATGATGTCCTCCATGGAGTCGGGGCCACTCGCCACCACGCTCTGCCCTCGGAGCGCGCCCGCCCAGTGACGAAGGTCCCGGTGTTCGACGGCCGCTTGTCCCTGACGGCCCGCGCGGGGCGGCCGCACGGTGAAGGGCATGACGACGACACGGACCCCCGAGACCGACCGGCCCGCCGCGCGCGGCGGACCGACCGCGCGCGACCTGATGAGCCCGGTGGACAGCGTGATCACCGAGGACGCCACCGTCCGGGACGTGCTGCGCCGCTTCCTGCAGGGCCCGGGGCGCCACCTGATCGTGCTGGACCGCGAGGGCCGCTGCGCGGGCGTGATCGGACCGCGGCACATCGCCCAGGCCCACCGCCTCGACCTGCGCCGGGACGAGGAGATCCCGGTCCGCGAGCTCTGCGGCGCTCCGTGGATCGCCCTGTCCCCGCTCGACTCGCTGCGGACCTGCGCCCAGATGCTCGTCGAGTACGACCTCGACGCCATCCCCGTCCTCGACGACGACCAGCGCGCCATCGGCCTGGTGACCGTCCACGACGTCGTCCGCGCGGCCGCCGACGCCCCGCCGCGCCGGCGCCCGGGCCGCCGTGACTGACGGCCCGTCGACAAGGGACCTTCGGCCCGCTGCGTCGAAGGATGCGCGCGCCGACGCTGTGGGTGGAGCCCCGTGAAGGCGGGTTCCGCAATCGATTCCTATCGAGGAGCGTGAGAGAGAAATGGCGACGCAACACGGGCTGCACATCCACCTCGGCCGGCGGCCCGAAGCCGAGGCGGCGGCCGGTACCACGGCCCTGGCCGGGGCCGGTCTGCGTGACGTGGCGATCGCGGTGATCCGGGTCGGGACCGGGTTCGTGTTCCTGTGGGCGTTCTTGGACAAGACGTTCGGGCTGGGTTACGCGACCCCGTCGG
>DASTAE010000316.1:0-25318 GCA_035712985.1 Actinospica sp. | reverse complement strand
TGCGCTGCACGAACAACAGGATGATGCCCACGCGGCCGTGCCAGATGCGTGCCCGTAGGGACAACAGCTGAGTAGACGAGTGCCGAGACCGTGATCGCGACCTATGTGCGACCCAGTTCGCGGACGCTGGTGAATACAGCCTGGTCGGCGAAGTGTCGCGGGCGCTCTTGAAAACCGCTAACAAGTGATCCTTGTTCGTGGGTTCGAATCCCACGCCCTCCGCTTTCAGCTATTCAAAGGATCAACTTACGGCCGGTTCCGGGATTCCCGGGACCGGCCGTGATCGTATCGGCGGTCATGGTCCGTACTCATGTGTACCCATCCGCCGCGACGCATGTGCGGTGGCCCTGAGGTGGGAGTGGCTCGCTCGCGCGTGCGGACACGGCCTTGACAGAGAGTGACAGGACTTTACGTTTGAGTCCTTGTGCACTATGACAGCCCGATGTTACCGTGAGGCATCGGCTACGGGCTGTAAATCAGGGGTGGGATTCCAGTGCAGGCCAATCGACGTGTGCTGCCGTTATTCGTTTCCATAGCGCTGATCTTCGGGATGGCGGGCCAGGGGGCTCAGGCTGAGGCCGCGGCAGCTTCGGCCGGGCACGGGGCGTCGAGCGCGGCTTCCTCGGCGGCGCCGGCGAAGGCTGTGGCGGGAACCCGTTCCGCGCCGATAGCGGCCGCGAAGTCGATGACGCTCGCGCAGCGCCGAGCGCAGGTCGCGCAGGAGTCGAAAGAGAAGATCACTCCGACCAAGGCAGGCGGCAAGCCTGCCGCGCGGCCGTCCGCCGACAAGGTCAGGGCGGCGGCTGACGACGCGCGGCAGACCTATCTGGCCGACCAGAAGAAGCGCCGGTCGTCGAAGGCCTTGGTGAGCACGACCGCGGCTACGACCGCGAGTTCGTCGACGACTGATGCGTGGGGTGTTCCGCAGACGGTCATGGTGACCGGCCCGCAGGGGCAGTACTCGTGGTTTTCCAGCGGCAGCGAGGCAGACAACACGGCCGCGGGCCTTCCAGTGAACCAGGTCGGCGGATTCGGTGACGGCTTCGCCGTTCCCGGCGAGACGATGACCGCGACCGCGTGGATCGCGAACTCGGCCGACCTGACGGACTCCAACCTCGTGCCCGAGAACACGCAGCACGAGGTGCATGTCGTGTGGCAGATCGACTGCAACGGCGTCGACGACACATACGACGAGGGCCAGACGGTTGAGACCTCCTCCTCCCTTTACGACAACTGGTTCGATATCGAAGATCCGGCGGTGTCGTTCTCGTTCTCGGTCAGTGCGACGCAGTGTGCTCAGGGAAGCGCCGCGGGAGCCATCGACAACTTCTACGTGAACGTGGAGGCTTACGTCACCGACAACGCCGACGGCAATGTGGACGGGGGCGGCGTGGATGTCGGCGGTTACGAGTCGCTCGGCGTCGCGTGGGAGGAGACCGTCGGCTGCGAGTGCTTCACCGATGCGACGGCGGTGAACCGGCAGGAAGACTTCCGCGGCGATCCGGTGAACACGGCGACAGGCGCCTACAGCGAGGCTGCCAAGGACGTGTCAGTGCCCGGAACCGGCGTGCCTTTCAGCCTTGATCGTTCCTATTCGTCGAACAACACCGCCTCCGGACCATTGGGAACCGGGTGGACGCTGCCCTGGTCGGCCTCGCTCGCGGTCGCGTCGACGGGCAATGTGACCTACACCGATCCGGGCGGTGCGCAATTCGTGTTCACTGATTCGGGAGGTACGTATTCGAGTGACGGGTCGATGCACTCGACGCTCGCGGCGGTGAGTGGGGGCGGTTACACACTCACCGCGCCGGACCACCAGGTCTCGGTGTTCAACAGTTCGGGCCAGTTGACGAAACAGTACGACGCCACCGGCCAAGGGCTGACGTACGCGTACTCAGGCGGTCAGGTCAGCACGATCACTGATGCGGGCGGGCGCGTCGTGACCCTCGGCTACACCGGCAGCCTGCTCAAGACGGTTACGCTCGCCGACGGCCGCACCGTCTCCTACGGTTATACGGGCGGACTACTAACCTCGGTCACGGGCGTCACCGGAGGCACGACCGGCTACACGTATAACACCGCTGGCCTGCTGGCATCGATCACCGATCCGCTCGGCAACAAGCTGGTGCAGAACACGTACAACTCCGCCGGACAGGTGATCTCGCAGATCGGGGCCACCGGGGCCACCACGGGCTTCTCCTATTCCCCGGTGTCCGGTGGCGGCACGGAGACGGACACGACGATGCCGGGCGGCGGAGTCTGGTCCGACATCTACGAGGGCAATGTGCTCTCGCAGACGATCGACCCGCTGGGCAAGCTGATCACCGAATACCACGATGCGAACCTCAATGAGATCGACATGGTCGACCAACTCGGGCAGTCCTACACGACGGGCTACACGAGTTCAGGCCAGGTCTCCTCATCGACGTACGGCCCGAGCTACACGTATGACACGTCGGGGGACATCTCGAAGGCGGTGCTCGACAACGAGACGACCACGCTGACGTACGCGGCGCCCGGACTGCCATCCAAGATCGTGGACGGCGCGAACGGGACGCAGACGTTCGGATACAACTCGGCCGATGAGGTGACCAGCGCCACCGACGCAGCCGGTGGCACCACCGACTACGGCTACGACGCGTACGGCGACGTCAACTCGGTGACCGATCCCATGGGCAACAAGACGACGGCGATCTACAACTCGTCGGGTGAACTGGTCTCGTTGACACAGCCGCTCGGCAACGTCGCGGGAGCGAACGCCGCCACGTATACGACGACGTACACGTACAACAACGCGGGACAGGTTCTGACCATCACGGACCCGCTCAGCCGGGTCACCACCTTCGGATACGACGCCGACGGCAACGAGACCTCGGTGAAGGATCCGACGGGAGCAACCACTAAGTACGGCTACGACGACGCAGGCGACCAGATCAGCGTCACCGATCCACTCGGGCACGAGTCGACGTCGACGTACGACGGCGACGGCAACCTGACGTCGACCACGGATGCCATGGGTGACAAGACCACTTACAAATACGACGGCAAAGACGAACTCGCTTCGAAGGTGAGTCCGCTCGGCAACGTTTCGGGCGCGACGGCGGCAGCCTTCACGACGACCTACGGTTATGACGTCGCAGGAGATCAGACCTCCATCGTGGACCCGCTCCACTTCAAGACCACGAAGACGTATGACGCCCTCGGCAGGGTGCTGACGGAGACCGACGCGCTCAACGGCACGACCACCATGACCTACGACCCCGCCGGCAACGTCTCGACCGTCACCGACCAGGTCGCTGCCAAGACGACGTACACATACGACGGCGACAACCGACTCACTGCCGTCCAGACGCCGGATGGAACCACGTCCTACAAGCTCAATGGTGACGGCGACGTGGTCTCGACGACCTCACCGATGGGTGAGGTCACCACTGCGGGCTACAACCTCGACGACGAGCAGACCAGCGTGACCGACCCGCGCGGCAACGTGTCCGGCGCGACCGCGTCCGCGTACACGACGCAGTACGGGTACGACGCGGACGGCAACCATACGACGGTCACCGATCCGCTGAACAACGTGACGACCACGGCCTATGACGCAGACGGCGAGCAGACCAGCGTCACGGACGCTCTGCATCACACGACCTCATACGGCTACGACGGCGACGGACGCCAGACGAGCGTCAAGGACGCGCTCGGTGACACCAGTTCGACCACGTACAACTCGGCCGGCCTGAAGACCGTGAGTAAGGACGACCTCGGCAACGAGACGACCTACTTCTACGACCTCGCGGACCGACTCACCTCCGAGGTGAGCCCGCTTGGAAACGTCTCAGGTGCGACGGCGTCCGCGTACACGACGCAGTACGGGCACGACGCGGACGGCAACCAGACGACGGTCACCGATCCGCTGAAGAATGTGACGACGACGGCCTACAACGCGGACGACGAGGCCGTCAGCGTGACCGATCCGCTCAAGCACGTGACGGCGACCGAATACAACGCGGACGGGAACGTCATCCAGGTGACGTACCCCAACAATGCGACGCTGGTGAACTCCTACTTCGCGAATCAGCAGCTCAAGGAGTCCACCGACCAGGACAGCCGTTCGACGTCTTACACGTACAACCCGGATGGCACGCGCGCGACAGAGACCGACCCGCGCGGTGCGGAGACGAAGTGGACGTATGACTCGGACGCGCGTATAGCGCAGGTCGACGCTCCACAGGCGAGTGCCAGTCCAACTGAGATCACCAAATACGGATACGACGCCGCGGGGAACCAGACCACGGTCACCGATCCGCTGGGCAAGATCACTACGACCACGTACGATGCCGACAACAACGCAGTGTCGGTCACCGATCCGCTGGGCCGGGTCACCAAGACCGCGTACGACGCGGACAACGAGCCGACCATTGTGACCGATGCGCTCACTAAGACCACCACGTACGGCTACGACGTGCTGGGGGACATCACCAGCGAGAAGAACGCCGACGGCAACACGACGTCCTACGGCTACGACGCGAACGGCGACGAGACGAGCGTCACCGATCCGCTGGGCAACAAGGTGCAGTACGGCTACGATGCCGACGGCAACCAGACAGTGACGACGAACGCCCGCGGCGGGACGGTCACCAATGCCTATGACGCCGACGGCCACGTGACCGGGACCACCTACTCCGACGGCACTCCGAGCGTCAGCTACCTCTACAACGCCGATGGGC
This sequence comes from Actinospica sp., assembly GCA_035712985.1. Classification (GTDB taxonomy): domain Bacteria; phylum Actinomycetota; class Actinomycetes; order Streptomycetales; family Catenulisporaceae; genus Actinospica. The sequence continues at coordinate 20,594 of DASTAE010000316.1, read as the reverse complement.
GGCCGAGCAGCGTCACGGACGCGACCGGCACGCGTTCGTACACGTACAACAACGACGGCGACGAGCTGACCGCGACCGGGCCCGGCACGACAGGGTTCTCCTACGGCTACGACTCTGCCGATCAGCTTCAGTCACGGACCGATCCGGCCGGGCACAAGACGACGTACGGCTACGACGCCGATGGGAACGTGAACGCCGAGACAGCCGACGGGAACGCGTTCGCCTTCTCCTATGACTACGCCGGGAACCTGCTCAGCACGACCTACCCGTCCGCGTCGGGGCTCGTCGAGACCCGCGGCTACGACGCCGACAACCGGCTCGCCTCCATCGCGCAGACCAAGTCGTCCAGCACGCTCGACAGCTGGCAGGTCACGCGGGACAGCGACGGCGAGCCCTCCACCGTGACCAGCACCCGCGCGGGCACCGCCCAAGCACCGCAGACCGACGGCTACGACAGCGACGGACGACTGACGTCCTGGTGCGTAGGCGTGGCCGGCAAGACGGGCTGCCCCACCGGGTCGACCACCACGTCGTACGGCTACGACGCGGTCGGCAACCTCACCTCGACCACGGCCAGCTCGACGACGACTGCGAATACCTACAACATCGCCGACGAGCTGACGAAGTCCGTCACAGGTTCCACCACCGTCAACTACACCTACGACGCCGACGGCAACCGGACGTCGGACGCGAACGCGACGTACTCGTACAACGCCGCGGATCAGCTCTCTTCGGTTTCCACCAGCACTACGGGAGAGCACCTCACGTACGATGCGCAGGGCAGCCTGGCCTCGGTGTCCGGTAGCACCCCCCCGTGCGGTGCGGTCTGCCCCCCGATCCGAACGATCGCCACCACCGGTCTCACCTGGGATGAGAACGGTGTGCAGCCCCAATTGGTGAACGAGGCGTTCAGCAGCTACACGACGGACCAGGCTAACTCGAGCAAGTCGAGCAACGCGGCGTTCTACTCCGGCCCGGGCGACACCCCGCTGGTCGACGAGTCGTCCATCAACGCCGCGTCCGCCACGACGACGCTAGACGCGCATGACTGGACCGGCTCAGTGTCGGATGTCTTCTCGACTGCCGGCGCCGACCAGACCGCGTACTCCTACGATCCCTTCGGCAATGCCACATCGACGGCGAAGCCCAATACCGCGACGCAGCCGTTCGGGTACACCGGAGCGCCCGCGAACCCGGCCGAGCCGAGCTACCTCGACCTCGGTGCCCGTGAGTACTCGTCGGCAAACGAAAGCTTCACCAGCCGCGATCCGATCGGTCTGCGTCCGGCCACGCCGTCCGTCTCGGCGTACGAGTACGCGAACGACACGCCGACGACCGAGATCGACCCGACCGGCCTGTCCCCGTGGGCACCGGGCAACGGCTGGTGGGCCGGTGCCAGTGACGGCGGACTGCAGCACAACTTCGCTCTCTCGCTCGTCTATGAGTACGAGGTCTCGGTGCATGGGGCGTCCAACGTGTACGCCGACATCCCGAACGGGCGGTCCATCACGGGAGGTCAGACGCTCAGGGTGCCCACGTACTGGTCGAGCGAGGCGAAGCCGGACCTTGTGGTGCGGGGCGTCCAGACCCAGCAGGGCACCGGCAACGCGGTGTGGGACGTCAAGCCCGCCAGCGCCTACGGTCGGAGTTGGTCGGCCTCGGTCTTCAAGCTCGCGGGCTATGCCAAGGGGCTCGAGGCGGCGGGCTGGGGGCCGACCGTGCTCGGTGGACCGATCCCGATCTTGCCGCTGGTCACCCCGTACGTCGATCCCGCCGAGGCGGGTGTCAGCGGCACGATGGTCGTGTTCAACGGCTCCGACTGGAACAAGCTCGGCATCCCGGAGGTCGGGCCCACCGAGTACACCAGGGATGTGGCGCCGCTCTCCGCGACCAAGGGCCTGATCTACTACAAGCTGGTGAGGCCGGACAGCAAGGGCCAGCAAAGCCAGGATCAGGCTCTCGCCCAGTTCGCCGCGATGAGTGCGCGGATTCTCGGCAAGCAGGGCGCGCTTCCGGTTATCTGCGTCCAGACGCTCACCGAGACGCCCGTGACCATCAGCCTCTCCGCGCCGGATCTGGCCAGACAGCACAGCCTCAGCCCGTGGCTGGTCGGCGGAGTGATCGTGGTCGGCGGCGTCTTGATCGCGGGCCTTGTCCTGGCGCCCGAGGTCGAGGTGCCCGCACTGGTCGCGACCGGAGAGGTGGGCGGCGGCGCCGCCGTCGACTCTGCCGGCCTGCTCGAGGAGTTGTCGCCGCTGGACGTCTCTGGGATGCTGCAGAGCGATTTCGGCCTGGCCGCGTGAACGACGGGACGGCACGGTGAGCATCCTCCTGAACCTGTGGGGCATCACGCCCAGGCTGTACGAGCGCATCATGTCCGACGAGCCCGTGGAGTCGTACACCTGGACTCGGAAGACCGAACGGGTCGGCAAGTCGTGGGAGGTCCTGTTCCGCGTGCTCGCCGGCCCCTCGGGGTTCCAGCCCGGCCTCCCGGCGATCGCCGTCGGCGGGGGCTGGCCCATCGACGACCCCCGGGAAGCGGAGTACGGCGGCGGGTACATCCTGTCGCCACGCGAGGTCGCGCTGATCGCTCCGTCACTGGAAACCATCGGCGATACGGCCTTTACGGCCCGGTTCCGCACGCTGAGCTTCACCGGTCTCTACGGCGACGCGCCGGAAGATCCCCATGCAGACGAGTCCGCGCTCCACGCCTTCCACGCGCTGCGCGACTTCTACCGCGCGTGCGCCGAGGCCGGTGACGGAGTCCTGAAGTTCCTCGGCTGAGTGCGACGAGGCCGGTCAGCAGCCCGAGACGGGCACGCTCACCGACTTCGAGATCGAGCCCGCGGTGATCGCGACCGTCACCGTCTTCCCGCACCACTGGCTGAGGTCGATGGTCTGGGTCAGGTTCGAATACGTGGTCTGACCGGACTCGTCGATCGGCTCCATCGAGGCGAGTTGGGTGGGTACGGAGCCGTCCACGGTGATGTAGAGCAGCGCGTCGCCGGTGCCCGAGGTGGTGACCGAGTAGGTGAGGATCACCTCGGGCGGGTTGCCGGGGATGTTGTCGGTGTTGGTGATCTGGATCCCGGTCACGCGCGAGGTGGACGCGGGGCCCGTCGAGGTCGCCCCGGCGCTGGACGATGCGCCGGAGGAAGCGCTCGGGGAGGCGGACGACGTCGACGTGGCGGTGGCGGACGCGGCGGTCGACGGGGGTGCCGTGGGGAACGCGGTCGTCGTCGTGAACGCCGGGGCGGCGCTGGTGCTCGTGGAGGCTGCCGGCTCGGCGGAGTCGCCGCTGCTCAGGAAGTGCGGGAGCAGGAGCAGCAGGACGACCAGGACCACGCAGCCCGCGGCGACCAGGGCCACCAGCCGGGCCTGGCGCGAGGCGAGGGCCGTCAGGCCGGGGCGGGCCTTCGGGGGCAGCGCGTCGGACTCCCCGGGGCCGGGGGCCAGCGCTATCATCGCGTCCTCGCGCAGCCGGGCCAGCTCGGCGACCTGCTCGGGGGTCCAGTCGGCGCGGGCCTTGAGGCAGTAGGCGGACAGGCGTTCGGCGGCCTGGTAGCCCCAGGCGGACGCGTCCTGGTCCGGCTCGCTCTGCAGCGCGGCGCGCAGTCGGGCGCCGAGTTCGCGCAGGGCGTCGGCGTCCTGCGCGGCTCCGGCCGCGCCGGCGTGGCCGCGCCACTCGGCTCGGCGTGCCAGGTCTCTCAGTGCCCTGCGTGACGCGTCGTCCACCGGACAATCATCGGGCATGCGACGGGGATTGCGCATGCGGCGGGCCGGTTACGCGGCAATAGTGCGGATTCCGGAGCCGTGGTCGCGGGTGCGCCGGGCCACGAGGGTCCTGATCCGCCGCTCGGACTCGGCGTCGGCGGGCGTAAGCGTCACCAGGCGCAGTTCGGGGCGGCCGCCGACGGACAGGTAGTCGTAGCACAGGGTCAGGTCGCCCACGCCGGGGATGCGCAACCGCTTGACGCCGTGCGCGCGCTCCTCGACGGTCCGGTCCTCCCACCAGAGCTCGAAATCCGGGTCGGCGCGCAGCCGCTCGATGAGCGCGGCGAGCCGCTCGTCGTCGCGGTGCCCGGCCTGGTTGGCGCGCAGGTTGCCGACGGTCTCGCGGGCCACGCGGCGCCAGTCGAGCTGCGCGGCCCTGACCTCAGGAATCTCGAACAGCATGGCCGCCGCGTTGTGGCCGGCCGGCGTGCCGAAGTCCTCGCCGAAGAGCGCGGCGGCCGCGTCGTTGCGCGCGTGGACGTCGAAGCGGAAGTCGACGACGTAGGCGGGGACCAGGGGCATGCCGTCGAGCACATAGGTGATGGACGCGGGGAGGGGCTCGGCCCGGGGCTCTCGGGGCAGCGGGTGCTCTTCGCGGGCCAGCAGGTGCAGGTGGGTTCGTTCGGTCGGGGATAGCTGGAGGGCCTCGGCGATGGCGTCCAGGACCGCGGCGCTCGGTGTGCCTGCGCGGCCCTGTTCGACGCGGATGTACCAGTCGATGCTGACGGCCGCGAGCTGGGCCACCTCCTGGCGGCGCAGGCCCGGGGTGCGGCGGACGCCGTGCCGGGGCAGGCCGACGTCCTCGGGCGCGAGTCTGGCCCGCATCGCGCGGAGGAATGCGCCGAGCTCCGCTTTCCGGCTCATGGGTCGATCATCGCGGACGCGGCACGCGGCGTCCACGCGGCCGGGTGGCACTCCGGATGCCAGGATGCGCGCGATCTCCCTGCGTTCGGGCGCGGCCGGGATCGTCCATGGCATGAAGATTTCGAAGAATGTGATCCGGTCGGTCGTCGGTCTGGCTGTCGTCGTCATGGGTGCGAGCGCGGTCGCGGAGGCGAGAGCGCAGCATGACGGCGGGTACGGGTTCACCTCGGTGCGCAGCGGGATCCCGGATTCCGCTGCGCGCTTCTCGGTGACCAGCCCGGAGATCCACGACGGCGGCACCTTCCCCGCCTCCGCGTTCGCCGACGCGTTCGGCTGCAGCGGCGGGAACGAGCAGTTCACGCTGGACTGGTCCGGTGCGCCGTCCGCGGCGAAGAGCTACGCGGTCACGATGTTCGACCCGGATGCGCCGACCGGCAGCGGTTTCTGGCACTGGCTGGTCTGGGACATCCCCGCGACGAGTAGGCAGCTGACGGGCGTCTTGCCGAGCGGCGCCGTGGCGGGGACCGATTCCGCGGGGATCGCCGGATACCTGGGGCCGTGCCCGCCGGCCGGCGACATCACCCACCACTACCGGATCACGGTCTACGCGCTGGACGTCGCCGGCCTGGGCCTGGCCTCCTCGACCCCGGCCCAGGTGGCGACGTTCACCATGAGCGGCCACATCATCGGTTTCGCGCAGATGACCGTGAACGCGAAGCGATGAGCGGACGCCGGGCGTCTGCGCCTACTGCAGCGGGCTGATCCGGACCGCCGTGCCGTAGGCGCAGATCTCGGTCCAGACGTCGCCCATCTCCGAGGTGTCGAAGCGCATCGCCACGATCGCGTTCGCGCCGCGCGACTGCGCCTCGCCGATCATCCGGCCCATCACCTCGTTGCGGCTGTCCACCAGGGCCTTCGTCATGCCCTTCAGCTCGCCGCCGAACATCGACTTGAATCCGGCCCCCATCTGGCTGAACGCATTGCGCGAGCGCACGGTCAGGCCGAAGACCTCGCCGAACACCTGGTCGATCCGGTACCCGGGCACGTCGTTCGTCGTGACGACCAGGAACTGGGGGCCGGTCCATCCTGAGGCATCGTGGGACTGGGTCATGTGGGTTTCCCGCTCTCGCAATCGTCGACTGAAGTTCGCAAGCATTTTCCACCCGGGCTTGCCACTGCGCACGTGAATCGGCGGTATGACTTGAGAACATGGGGGTGTGGATCATCTGCCCCGCATCATCGCCCATCGCGGCGCCTCGACCGAGGCCCCGGAGCACACCTATGCCGCGTACGTGGCGGCGCTGGAGGCCGACGCGGACGGCCTCGAATGCGATGTGCGGCTGACCGCCGACGGGCACCTGGTGTGCGTGCACGACCGCTCGGTGGACCGGGTCTCCAACGGCTCGGGAAGGGTGTCCTCGCTGGAGTTGGCGCGGCTGGAGGAGCTGGACTTCGGCTCCTGGCACAAGCCCACGGACGAGCGGGCCGTCGCGGCCGAGGAGCCGGACCGGGACGTGGACCGGGTGCTGACCCTGCGCCGCCTGCTCGACCTGGTCAAGGCGCAGGACCGCCGGGTGGAGCTGGCGGTCGAGGTCAAGCACCCCAGCCGGTACGCCGGGCAGGTGGAGCGCAGCCTGGTCTCCGTGCTGGACGAGTACGGCTGGGCGCCGCGGAAGGCCGGCGAGGAGTCTCCGGTGCGGATCATGAGCTTCTCCAGCTCCGCGGTGCGCCGGGCGAACCGGCTGGCCCCGGGGGTGCGCACCGTCTTCCTGATGGAACCCTTCGTGTACCGGGCCCGCGGCGGGGCGCTGCCGGCCGGGGTGCGGATCGCCGGCCCCTCCATCGAGATCCTGCGCACCAGGCCCGAGTCCGTGGACCGCTGGCACCAGGCCGGCTGCGAGGTGCACGTGTGGACCGTGGACGAACCGGCCGACTTCGAGCTCTGCCTCTCCCTCGGCGTGGACGCGGTGATCACCAACCGGCCGCGGGCGATGCGCGCGGCGCTCTCTGAGGCGGCTGGGACCTCCGCCGACTGAGCCGGGTGTCACGGCGACGTATCGACCGGATAACGAGATTCCGTTATTCGGCGATTCGCGTCCGCCCGGCCGACGATCGGACATCCGGTGGCTGATTCTCATGATTCGTCATATCACCTGCGCCGATTCCCCCTAGCAGACGAAGATTTCCGGCGAAAGGGGCGCGAACGGCGTACCGCGCGCCGGACCGAGCCCGCCAGCGCCGACCGGACGACCGTTTCCGGCTCCGGGAGCGGGGGCATCGATTTCCTTGTGAACGCAAGGGCGGCCTTGGCCGGCCGCCCGCATCCGAGTACGGAAGAGGGGTCGATGGGGGTGATCATGCCCGCGGTCAGAGTCGCGCCCACCACATACGAGGCCAACCTGCCGCACTCGTCCGTCAGCGTCCGCCAGGCGCGGGCGAGGCTCGCTCAGGAACTGAGCGAGCGCGACGTGCTGGGCACGGTGGTCGACGACGCCGTCCTGATACTGTCCGAGTTCGTCACCAACTCACTGCGCCATGCGCGCGCACTGAACAGCGACACGATCCGCGTCTGCTGGAGCCTCTCGGGGGAAGGCGTACTGCGCATCGAGGTCACCGACGGAGGCGGCACCACCCGCCCGGTGACGAAGCCCTACGCGATGTCCGTCTCGGCGCAGGCCGGGCGCGGACTCGAGATAGTCGACCGGCTGGCCGACCGCTGGGGCTCCCAGCGCGAGGAGAGCGGCGACGAGTACACGGTGTGGGCCGAGCTCGTGGTCCGCGCCCGGCACGCCGGCCGTCGCGGCCGGACCAGGAACAGCGGGCGGGCCGAACGGTCCGGCGGCGGCGCCACCATCACCGCGCTGCCCTCCCACCCGCAGTCGCAGCAATCGGGCGGCGAGCGGCCGGGATCCGGAGCCAGCAGCTCCCGCGGGCCCTCGGCCCAGGTCATTCCCTTCCTGCCCACCTACCCCAACCACGCCTGAGCCGCCCGCGAAGCGCACTATCCTTGGTCCGGTCAATCGGCACGGCGACTCGAGACCAGGTGGGCACATGGGCAGGAAGCAGCGATCGGTAACGCGTCCGCGGCAGCTCGCGGACGGCGAGGCCATCCCCGTCGTCGGCGGCCGTGAACCGTGTCCCTGCGGTTCGGGCCGCCGGTACAAGGCCTGCCACGGCCGCGAGCAGGCGGACGTCGTGCCGCTCAACCCGCGTCCCTTCGCCGACTTCGCGGCGGAACTCGACCTGATCGCGCTGCACACCTTCGTCCCCTCGGCCACGGCGCCGCTGACGCTGCTCGGCGAGGAGAAGGCCACCGCCACGCTGGCCACGGTGCTCCCGCTGGCCGCCCCCGCGCTGCGCCGCGGGAACGGCGACGTGGTCGTCGCGGCGCAGACCCTCAACAGCTCCGGCGACCCGAGCCGCGACCTCGCGCACTCGCTCGAGCGTGCGCTGCGGGCCGAGCCGGGCGAGACCCTCTCCTACGACGAGCCGCCCGCCGACTCGACGCCGCTGGCCGAGCTGATCGACCCGAAGGCCGCGCTGGAGCTGACCCTGCACGACACCTTCGAGTACTGGTTCGAGTCCGAGGGCCAGGGCTCGGCGGACCAGGCGATCTCGCTGGAGCGGGCCAACGCCGCGATCGAGCCCACCCTCAGGCTGAACTCGGTCGAGTCGGCCTACTGGGTGCGTCGTTCCACGGACCGCTGCCACCTGCGCTGGGTCATGCCGCAGGACGAGGATCCGCTGATCGACGCGCTGGCCCGGCTGCACGCGGCCGACGCGCTGCGGCTCGGCGAGGGCAGCAAGTACGCGGGCTCACTGCGCGCCTGCGGACGGCTGATCGTCGTCTGGGACCTGGCGGTGGACACTCCCGGCGAGCGCTGGGAGCAGCCGGCCGCCTCGCTGGCCGAGCGGCTCGGCAACGCGCTGGCCGCCGACGCGCCGCTCTCCTCCGCCGAGCGGCGCTCCCGCTCCGGACTCACCAACCGCCAGTTGACGCTTCGCTAGCCGCGGACTCGTCGCCGTCCTCGGCGGGTCGCAGGTATCCGTCGAGGATCAGGCCGAGCTCGGAGCGCAGCCGGTCCCGGGGAACCGGGCCGCTCGCGGAGGCGGAGACGATGAAGGACTGCACGGTCAGCACGATCGCGTGCGCCTGCACCGCGACGGAGCCGCGCCGGATCGAGCCGTCCTGGTGGCCCGCGTTCAGCCGGTGCGCGAGCAGGTCGATGGCGATCTGCTGGGTCGAGCCGAACTTGTTGAAGAGGTAGGGCGTCAGGATCTCCGGCTCGGCGTCGAGGACCTGCGTCATCAGCGGGTCCTCCTGGAACGCCTCGACGATGTTGAGCACCGTCTCGACCAGCCGCTGCCGGGCCGCGCGGGAATCCGCCGGGTTGCCCGGCGGCACCTGGGTGTGCTCGCGCAGGATCCGGGCGAATTCACGGCCGAGGAGCTCGCTGATCAGCGAGCCGACGTCGCTGTAGCGCCGGTAGAGCGTCATGCGGCTCACACCGGCGCGGCGCGCGATGTCGTTGAAGGTGGTCTCGTGCACGCCCGCCGCGAGCACGCAGGCGCGTGCCGCGTTCAGGATCTGCCGGTCGCCTACAGTGCTCACCGGACCAGCGTACGCGCGAAGCTACTGCTTGGTAACTACCTTCGGGTGAAGGATCGGTACGGCTCAGCTGGACGGCGTACCGCTGGAGCCGACCCCGGCCGAGAGGCCGGCGCTCACGCCGCCGCCGTCGGTGGCCGAAGCGCTGGCCGAGGGGCTCGGCGAGGCCGAGTCGCCGGTGGCCGCGGCGGCGTCCGAGGGGGTGACCGATCCGGAGTCGGCGCGCAGCACGCCGTCGGCGACCGGCGCGTTGACCGGGACGACCTCGGCGATCGCATCGAAGGCGCCCTTGCCCGCCGCGGCGCTCAGCGCGCCGGTGGTGCAGGAGCCGTTGGCGTCGTGCGCGACCACGGTGCAGGTCATGTTGGCCAGCGAACCGTCGGCGCGGGTCAGGTTGATCGCGACGGTCAGCGGCTTGGCGCTCGCGTTGCCGACGAAGACCGTGCCCGAGACGGTGCCGGAGCTGTCGTCCACGCAGACCTGCGCGGTGACCTGGCTGCCGAAGCCGGTCTCCGTGCTGCCGCAGTACTGCGGGAGCAGCGCGGTGGCGGTCTGCGGCGAGCCGCTGGCCGGGGTGCCGGTGACGTTCGTCTTGGCGACGCCGCCGTGCGAGGGGGTGGCCTGCGCGGCCGCGATCGGCAGGACGACGACGCCCACGATCGTCGCGGCGAGCGCGACGGTCCGCACGTGGCTGGGGCGCAGGGAACTGGTCGAGGTGCGGTTGTCGTTCGTGCCCTGCATCAGGGTGGCCCTCCCGGCGGCGAATGTTAAGGCGGAGGACCCCAAGAGGATCAACACCCTGTGGATGGGGCGGATCACTACTCGAGCGTCGGGACGATGCTAGTCCTATGGAACGGTGAAGCGATACCCGGTTCATTCGTTTGGGCCTGTAGTTCACCGAATCGCGACAAGACTATGACCTTAGACTTGCCGCACCATGACTTACACAGCAGACACCGCCGTAGTGATCTCCGCCTACCGGGAGTCCGAGCGGATCGGCGCGACGGTGGACGGCGCCCGTTCGCTGCCCGGGGTCGACCTCGTCATCGTGGTCGACGACGGCTCCGACGACCAGGGCGCCACGGCGCGGATCGCCAAGGAGCGCGGGGCGATCGTGGTCAGGCACCCGCGCAACCGGGGCAAGGGCGCGGCGATGGAGACCGGCGCCGCCGCGGTCGCGGCGATCGAGTCCCGGGAGGGGGCCGAGCGTCCCAGAATGCTGCTGTTCCTCGACGCCGATCTCGAGGGCACGGCGGCCAACGCGGCGCCGCTCGTCGAACCCGTGCGCGAAGGCGAGGCGGGCATGACGATCGCGATCCTGCCGCCGCAACGCACTACCGGGGGCGGCCACGGATTCGTGGTGAAGCTCGCGAAGGACGGGATCCGTCGCGCCGTCGGATTCGAGGCCACCCAACCGCTTTCCGGGCAGCGGTGCCTGAGCCGCGAGACCTTCGAGGCGGCGCTGCCCCTGGCCCGCGGCTTCGGCGTGGAGACCGGACTGACCATCGACGTGGTGCGCCTGGGCGGCCGGGTGCGCGAGGTCGAGGCGGACTTCCAGCACCGGGTCACCGGCACCGACTTCGCGGCGCAGGTGCACCGCGGCAAGCAGTACCGGGACGTGGCGCTGGCGCTCGCGATCCGCAGCGTTCCGGCGAACCTGCGGCCCGAGACCTGGCGCAAGCCCTAGCGCGGGCCCCGGCGCGTCAGGCGATGAAGGCCTCGCCGCCGTTCGCGACGAGCGGCTTGCCGGCGGCGGCCCAGGCGAGCATGCCGCCGGCCACGTTCACCGTTTCCCGGCCCTGCCCGTTCAGATAGCCGACGACCTGCGCGGAACGACCGCCCACCTTGCAGATCACGTACACCTCGCGGTCGGCCGGCACCTCGTCGATCCGGGCGATGAGCTCGCTCATCGGCAGGTGCACGGCGTCCGGCGCGTGCCCGCTGTCCCACTCGTCGAGCTCGCGCACGTCGAGCAGGTATCCGTCGGCGGGCAGCTGCTCCACCTCGACCGTCGGAACGGCCGGACCGCGATTGAACATTCGGGCGCTCCTTCGAATGCATTACCGATCTACCCACCCTACCGGGTAAGTTTTGCCCTGTGATCGACCTCCGTGTACTGCGCGAAGACCCGGACCGTGCCCGCGCCTCGCAGCGCGCCCGCGGCGAAGACCCCGGCCTGGTGGACCAGGTGCTGGCCGCGGACGAGCTGCGTCGATCGTCCGCGACCCGCTTCGACGAGCTGCGCTCCGAGCAGAAGGGTCTCGGCAAGCTGGTCGCCAAGGCGAGCGGCGAGGAGAAGCAGCAGCTGCTCGCGCGGACCAAGGAGCTGGCCGACGAGGTCAAGGCGGCCGACGCCGCGCAGGGCGAGGCCGCCGACGCGGCGCGCGGACTGCTGCTGCAGCTGTCCAACCTGCTCGAGCCCGGCGTGCCCGAGGGCGGCGAAGAGGACTTCGCGCTGCTCGAGACGCACGGCACCCCGCGCGACTTCGCGGCCGAGGGCTTCGAGCCGCGCGACCACGTGGAGCTCGGCAAGATCCTCGGCGCGATCGACCTGGAGCGCGGGGCGAAGGTCGGCGGCGCCCGGCAGTACTACCTCACCGGCGTCGGCGCGCTGCTGGAGCTCGCGCTGGCGAACATGGCGATGGCCCAGGCCGTGCGCCACGGCTTCACGCCGATGATCACGCCCTCGCTGGTGAAGCCGGAGGCCATGCAGGGCACCGGATTCCTGGCCCAGGCCGCGGAGAACGTCTACCACCTCGCGGACGACGACCTCTACCTGGTCGGCACCTCCGAGGTGCCGCTCGCCGCGTACCACATGGACGAGATCCTGCCCGCGGACAAGCTGCCGCTGCGCTACGCCGGCTACTCCTCCTGCTACCGGCGCGAGGCGGGCTCCTATGGCAAGGACACCCGCGGCATCATCCGGGTGCACCAGTTCGAGAAGGTCGAGATGTTCTCCTTCTGCGCCCCCGAGGAGGCGGCGGCGGAACACCAGCGCCTGCTCGGCTGGGAGAAGGAGTTCCTGACCGCGCTCGAGCTGCCGTTCCGGGTGATCGACGTGGCCTCCGGCGACCTCGGCTCCTCGGCCGCGCGCAAGTTCGACTGCGAGGCCTGGATCCCGACCCAGGGCAAGTACCGCGAGCTGACCTCGACCTCGAACTGCACCGAGTTCCAGGCGCGGCGCCTGTCGGTCCGGCTGCGCGACGCGGACGGCGTGCGCCCGCTGGCCACGCTGAACGGCACGCTGTGCGCGATGACCCGGAACATCGTGGCCATCCTGGAGAACCACCAGCAGGCCGACGGCTCGGTCCGGGTGCCCGAGGCGCTGCGGCCGTTCCTCGGCAAGGACGTGCTGGAGCCGATCGGCTGAGGCCCGGGGCCTGAAGATCGATCAAGGCGGCTCTGACCAGCACGAGTCCGAGGTCAAGGCCAAGTCCGCCCGAAGTCCTGGCAAGGTCCGGTCCAGGGGCGCGCGAGCGGGGTCGGTAGCGTACGCGGGCGCGTACTCTCAGCCCCATGGCGCGCCCCTCTGGCATGGCCGCGCTGCTTCAGCGGTATTCGATCACTGAAGTAAACGCTATGCGGCCTCTCACGGAAGGCCTGCTCAACCGGGCCTATGTCATCGAAACCCCTACCGGGAAGTTCTTCCTGAAGGACTACCTCAACCAGACTCCGGAGCTGATCCGGACTCAACACGTGGTCACCCGCGAGCTCAGCGCGGCCGGACTTCCGGTCTCGGCCCCGCTGGCCGACCACGAGGATCTGACCCTGCATCAGCAGGAGGACCACCTCTACGCCGTCTACCCCTGGCTGGAGGACCACCACCACAAGCGCGGCTCGCAGTTCGACCCGAAGGACTGCCGGGAACTTGGCAGACTTTTGGGTCGCCTGCACACCGCGCTGGACCGGCTCTACGGAGCGGTCCAACAGCCCCTGTTCCTACCCTGCGATTCCGTCGAGAAGGCGACCGGAACCGCGCACCGCCTGCTGAAGCTCATCCGCGAGCTTCCGGAAGCGGAACTCGAGGGGGTCGACGAACTCGCCGAGTTCCGACTGCACGAACGGCTGGGTCTGCTGCGCGACCTCGCCGAGCGGCGTCCCGGACCCGAGGTGACGCTCACCGTCGGCCCCGTGCACGGCGACTTCCACGACCTGAACATCATGTTCGGGCCGGACGGGAGGTGCACCGTGGTCGACTGGGACCGGCTGGAGATCGCCCCCTGCCTCGAGGAGGTGATCCGCTCGGCGCTGATCATATTCGTCGAGTTCGGCCGCCTGGACCTGGAACTGGTGCGCGAATATGTGCACGGATACCTGGACGAGCGGCCCTGGCTGGCCGTCGAGCTGCCCGCCGCGCTGCACCGGCTGTGGTGGGAGCGGCTGACCGACTTCTGGATGCTCACCTGGCGCTACGAGCTGCTCGACCGGCGGCCCAGCGTCCAGTTCGCCGACCAGTCGGCACTGATCGTCTGGTGGACCCACCACTACGACAAGGTGCTGCACGTGCTGACCAGTTGAACTGATGAGTGAATAGAACCCTGATGAGACCAGCGGGGACGCGGCCGTCGACGACGGCCACGTCCCCGCGTTAGTTCTCTTCGCAGGTCCCGGCTGGTTCTCTCCAGGTCCCGATTGGCTCTCTACAGGTACTGTCCGGCCGAGGGCTGCCCCGGATACTGCTGCTCGGGACCCTGGTCGCCGACGCCGGGCGGCAGCGCGCGGCGGATCTGCTCCAGCTGCGCCCGCGCCGCCATCTGCTGCGCGAACAGCGCGGTCTGGATGCCGTGGAACAGGCCCTCGAGCCAGCCGACCAGCTGGGCCTGGGCGATGCGCAGCTCGGCCTCGCTCGGCACCTCGTCCTCCGCGAAGGGCAGCGAGAGCCGCTCCAGCTCGCTGATCAGCTCGGGTGCGAGGCCCTTCTCCAGCTCGGCGATCGAGGAGCGGTGGATCTCGGCGAGCCGCGCCCGGCTGGCCTCGTCCAGCGGCGCCGCGCGCACCTCCTCCAGCAGCTGCTTGATCATCGAGCCGATCCGCATCACCTTCGCGGGCTGCTCGACCATCTCCGCGACGCTGGTCGGGTCCTCGCCCTCGATCGGCTGCTCGTGCTCGAGCTCGTGATCGTCCGGGCGCCCGTCCGGACCGACGACGATGACGTTCTCGCCCCGATAAGGCGACGGGGGTTGCGTGTTCGCATTCAGTTCGGGCATGGCACCATCCTTTCCCACTTACGGGTCACTGCGCGACCAGAAGGACCTTGCCGACGTGCTCCGAGGCCTCCACCACACGGTGCGCCTCGGAAGCCTCGGGCATAGGGACCTTCCGGTCCACCACCACGCGGAACGCCCCGGACGCCACCAGCGGCCAGACGTGCTCGCGCACGGAGGCGACGATCGCCGCCTTCTGCGCGAGCGGGCGGCTGCGCAGCGCGGTCCCGATCACCGCGCAGCGCTTGTAGAGCAACTTGCCGAGATCCAGTTCGGCCCGGGCTCCGCCCTGGAGCCCGATGATCACCAGGCGCCCGCTGTCCGCGAGCGTGTCCACGTTCCGCGCCAGGTACTTCGCGCCGATGCTGTCCAGGATCACGTCCGCGCCCCGGCCGTCGGTCAGCTCCTGGACCCGCTCGACGAAGTCCTCGGTCCGATAGTTGATCGCCGCATCAGCTCCGAGCTCGACGCAGCGCTTGGCCTTCTCCTCCGACCCGACCGTGACCAGCACCCGGGCGCCCAAGGACTTGGCCAACTGGATCGCCGTCGTCCCGATCCCGCTGGCACCGCCGTGCACCAGCAAAGTCTCGTTGGGCTGCAGGTTCGCGGTCAGGAACACGTTCGACCAGACCGTGCACACCGTCTCCGGCAGCCCGGCGGCCTCGACCAGATCCACGTTCGCGGGCACCGGCAGCAGTTGTCCCGCGGGCACCGCCACCTTCTGCGCGTACCCGCCCCCGGTCAGCAGCGCGCACACCGCGTCGCCCACCGCCCACCCGGAGACGCCGGCCCCCAGCGCCGCGATCCGCCCCGAGCACTCGAGCCCGGGAATCTCGCTGGCCCCCGCCGGCGGCGGATAGTACCCCTGCCGCTGCATCAGATCCGCCCGATTCACGGCGGCAGCCGCCACCTCGATCAGCACCTCGCCGTCCCCGACCTGCGGATCCGGCACCTCCGACCAGGTCAGAGCCTCGGGGCCGCCGGGCTCGCTGATTACGATCGCCTTCATCGCTCCAGCCTAAGCCCCCAGGATTCGGGAGGGTGGCGGGGGCGGGGCGGGCTGCTCGAGGAAGATCGCCGCTTCGCGACTGTGGGGATAAGGCGCGCAGGGCAACCGCTGTGAGCGTTGTCCCGTCGGCGACTGGCGGAACGGTGAAGCATTGACAGGATGACCGCTGATCCAACAGCCTTCTCGGAGAATCCTTGAACAGGAGCGTTGCGCCCAGATGGCTGAGCCAGTAGGTACCCATGGCGGCACTGTCTCGATCACGCCTACTGCGCGGCACAGGTTGGTGGGGCCGCTTCTTCTGCTGGTCGTCGCGGTGATCCAACTCCCGAACGTGCTGCGACACAGCAGCGATCCAAGCGTCAACCATCTCGATGCCGTATTTCGCGAGAACTGGCTGCTGACGTTTGTGCCGATCTACACGTTCGCGTTCAGCGTGCTCTTGCTTCCAGTGCGGGTCGAGCTCGGCGAGAACGCGCTCGTTCTGCATCGTCCGCTTCGGCGGCGGCGAGTGCTCTGCTGGCGGAACATTCAGTGTGTCCTTGTCGACGTGCGGGGATCACGGCACCGCGTGATGGTGTACGGCGATGATCCAGATGGGCGGCGTATCGCCTTGCCTGTTCCGTACAGCTCCGTCCTCGCCGAGGACGCCTGCTTCGGGGAGAAATTCCACCTCATCAATCAGGCCTGGGTTGAACGTCGCGGGGAGGATTGGGTGGAGATTCCAGCACCGCGTCCGGGTTGGCTTCCAGATACCGACCCGGCCGACCACCACTCGGCGCCGTAGGCTCGCGGACGTAGCCCCCGAGGGACGCGGGGGCGCGCCTCAACCTTCACCATCCCCACTCCGAGCCTGCGCCGCCGCGCTCAGGTCGGCTACCAGGGCGGCCAAGCGGTCGAGGCCGCCTTCCGCGCCCAGCGCGTAGCCGGCCAGGAAGGTGGTCAGCGGGGCGGCGGGGCGGGCCACGCCGTGGGCGGCCTCGCGGGCCAGGTCCAGGACCAGCTTCTGCTGGTCAGGGCTCAGATTCAGTTCGGGGCGGCCGGTGATCGCCGCCGCCTCCGTCAACCAGTCCTCGAACATGGGCCACATCCTCCCAGGTGTCGCAGTCGAAGGCCCGGCCGTCGGGATCCGGCACGCGGGCCAGGTTCAGGCCTGCCAGCAGGCGCTTGAGGGACAGGCCGGCGGCGGTGCCGTGTTCGGCGATGAGGCGGGTGAACGCGGCGGTCAGGGTGCTGGTTCGGTAGCAGGCGGCCAGCCATTGGTCTCTTCCGGCCCGATCGGTCAGGACCGCGCCGTCCCGGCCCTGCGCGTTCGTCCACAGGGTGTGGACGACCTCCGGCGTCAGGAAGGGGAGGTCCGCCGCCAGGACCGCTACGTAGGGGGCCGGGTGCTCCGGCAGGCGGCAGAGGCCTGCGGCCAGGGCTGCCGCGGGGCCGGAGCCGGGGGGATCCTCGCGGGTCCAGCGGACCTCTCCGCGCGTCGGGCGCTCGGGGCCCACGCAGACGACGGTGCCCGCCTCGGCGCACGCGGCGAGGACTCGGTCCAGCAGGGTGGAGTCGCCGATGCGCAGGGCGGGCTTGTCGGCGCCGTCCAACCGCCGGGCCAGGCCTCCGGCCAGGACGATCGCGTCCAGCTGTGCTGCCATGGGGGCAGTCTGTCAGGCCGCCAGCGACTCGCGCGGCTTGAGGTCGCGCTCGAAGTGGATCATCGCGCCGCGGGCGGGGTGGTTCCGGAAGTCCACCCGGTCGCACAGGGCCTCGATCAGCATCAGGCCGCGGCCGCTCTCGGCCATGTCGGCCGTGTTCGCCACCGTCGTGGGCCTTATCCGCTGGCCGCGCACCTCGACCAGCCGCCGCGGGGCGAAGCCGACGCCGTTGTCGATGACGTCCACCCAGCAGCGGTCCGCGCTGATCCCGGCGGCCACCCAGTATCCGTCGGCCGGCCGCTGTCCGTAGCCCTCGGCCGGTCCGGAGTGCTCGATCACGTTCGCGCATGCCTCGGTCAGGGCGACGCCGAGATCGAAGACGATGTCGGGGTCCATGCCGACCAGATCGGCGGTGTCCCTCAGCATGCGTCGCGCCTTGCCCACGCTCTGCGCCTCACGAGGCAACAGCAGGGTCCAGTTCACGTCCACCACGAGCTCTACCTCCCGCGTCTTGAGGACACGTGGATAGGTATTACCGACTTCTAGGATCACTACGCCATCAATGCGACCGGAAACTGCCCATCCGGTGCGGGAAATTCGCTCGAATGGCCCCAGTGCGAGCGCTCTGAGACGGACATGGCACCATCGGGGGCGTGAAGAACCCGCGGAATCCCCTCCTGATCGGCGCCGCCGTGGTGCTCGCGGCGGGCGCGCTCGCCGGCTGCGGCTCGAGCGCCTCGTCCGCGGGCGGCTCCGTGGTGGCCCAGGCGTCCCGGATCGGCCCGACCTCCGCGTACACCGGCTTCGTGCTGACCAAGCCCTACAGCCTGCCGACCGGGACCTTCAGCTCCAGCGACGGCGGCAGCGCGAGCGTCACGGCGCCGGCCAAGGGTGATCTGACGCTGGTCTTCTACGGTTTCACGCACTGCACGGACGACTGCCCGACCACGGTCGCCGACGTCAGCGCGGCCTGGCGCGGACTGCCCGCGGCCGACCAGAAGCGGATCACCTTCGACCTGATCACCACCGACCCGTGGCGCGACACCACGAGCGTGATGAAGACCTGGTTGGGGCGCTACGACCTGCCGAGCTCGCGGGGCCTGACCGCCTCGTACGACGTCATCCGCGACTCCGGCGCGAGCGTCGGCGTGGATGTGGAGAAGCCGACCAGCTTCTCGGGGGACTACCAGGTGACGCACGGCCTGCAGGTCCTCGGGTACACCTCGGACGGCAAGGCGCACATCGAGTGGCTGGTCGAGCAGATCACCGTTCCCCAGTTGCGCGCGGACCTGGCGCGGCTGTTGTCGGGCGCCCCGATCGAGTAACCCGAACGGACGCGGTAGGTTAGCCGCATGTCGCCTGCGTCACTACGCCGTTACGCGTACCTCGGGCCCTCGGGCACCTTCACCGAGGCCGCCCTGCTGAGCCTGCCCGAAGCCGCGGAGATCGAGGGCGTTCAGTTCCCCTCCGTCCCCGCCGCCTTCGACGCGGTCCGCGCGGGCGAGTGCGAGGCCGCCGTGGCCGCCATCGAGAGCTCGGTGGAGGGCGCGGTCACCGCGACGATCGACGAGCTGGCCTCCGGCGAGCCGCTGATGATCGTGCGCGAACTGCTGCTGCCGATCTCCTTCGCCCTGCTGGTGCGCCCGGACACGGACCTGGCTTCAGTGAAGACCGTGGCCAGCCATCCGGTCGCGATGCCGCAGTGCCGCCGCTGGCTCGGCCGGCAGCTGCCCGACGTGCGTTGGGAGACGGCCGCGTCCAACGCCGAGGCCGCCCGCCAGGTGCGCGACGGGGTGTTCGACGCCGCGCTCGCCGGGGCCTTCACCGCCGGCCGCTACGGGCTCGAGGTGCTGGCCGACGAGGTCCAGGACAACGAGGCCGCGCAGACCCGCTTCGTCGTGGTCACCCGGCCCGGAGCGGCCCCGGCGCCGAGCGGGGTGGACAAGACCTCGATCACCGTCGGCCTGCGCGACAACCACCCCGGTGAGCTGATGGAGATCCTCGAGGAGTTCGCCCGGCGCGGGGTCAACCTCTGCCGGATCGAGTCCCGGCCCACCGGCGAGGCGATGGGTAAGTACTACTTCTGCATCGACTGCGAGGGCCACATCGCCGACGAGCGGGTCGGCGAGGCCCTGCTCGGCCTGCGCCGCAACAGCGCCCATCTGCGCTTCCTCGGCTCCTATCCGCGCGCCGACCGGCAGGCCCCGACGATCCGCCCGGGCAACACCGACGCCGAGTTCGCCGCCGCGCGGGACTGGCTCGCGGCCGTCCGCGGCGGTAACCACTAGGTAACAACTTGTGCGTTTTCCCGCGGGCCGGGGTACGTGCGCTTACCGGGGGTCGTGCTTCGGTTACGCTGGCGCTATAGGATGATCTGACGCACAGTCAGCACAGTACGCCGCCGCGTCGTCGACGGGCGCGGCCGGCGGTCAGGGCAGGGAAGCAGCGCACACCCCGAGGGGGCCACGTATGGCGGTCATAGTCGTGGTGCCGAACCCGGACACGATGACGGGTCCACCCCGCATCTCCGCCGCCCTGCTGTCCTCGCTGCGGGCGGTCCGCGGCCAGGTGCCGGGCTCCGACCGGATCAAGGTGGTGGAGTTCGCCGACCTGCGCGCGCTTCCGGAGCCGCCGATCCCGGCCGCGGAGGCCGAGCGGATCGAGCGGCGGCTGCTCGAGGGCTGGTGGGGCGCCGCGGTGCGCTCGGGGCAGGCCCGCGGCGAACCGGCCGACCTGCCGCGCGCGCTGGCCGCGACGGAGCACTTCGCGCGGCAGCAGCGGGCGCCCGAGGAGACGGCGCGCGAGCTGCGGCGCTACCTCACGGACAAGAAGTTCCGGCACGAGCTGCGCGATCGCACCCAGGCCTGCATCGGCCCGGAGACGCAGGTCGTGGTCGGGCACGCGCTCGGCGGCCTGATCGCCTACGAGGCGCTGTGCGCGGTCGGCGACCACGCGGCGGTCAGCCTGGTGACCCTGGGCCCGGCCCTGTGCGGCCCCGACGTGGTCTTCGACCTGCTCGACCCGCCCCCGCGCAGCAACCAGGGGGAATGGCCGGCGGCCGTGCGGCACTGGTTCAACATCGTCGCGCACACCGATCTCACGGCGCTGTGCGAGTCCAGGCTCACCGCGCGCTTCGGGCCCGGGATCGACGACATGGTGATCGAGCCGCGCGCGGTGACCGAGAGCCTGAGCGGCTACCTGCTCGACCGCTCCACGGGACTGGCCGTGGCCACCGGTCTGGCCACGGAGTTCCGCTGAGCCCGCGCCCGCCCGCGGGCCCGCGTCCGCGGCTCAGCGCGGCATCAGCAGCTGCTGGCGCAGCAGGCTCAGCTCCTGCTGCTTGACGTTGATCTGGTCCGACAGCCGGGAGCCGAGCACTCCGAGCACCTGCGCGGCGCCGAACTCGAGCAGCATCTGCCCGATCGGGCTGGAGAGCAGCGTCTCGCGCTCCACCCGGGCCTCGGCGATCCGCGCCTTGAGCCAGATCAGCC
>DASTAE010000315.1:0-41830 GCA_035712985.1 Actinospica sp. | reverse complement strand
ACCGGCGGTCCTACAACTCACCCGAACGTGCCAACACGCGGGTGCGCATGCCCCGCCGAGCGTCCGCGATGCGAGAACACGCTCCGCTCTCGCGTATGGTGACTCTCGTCCGGGGGTCGAACGCGGCCAATCGGACGAACCAACCGCGAGAAGCACAGGAGGGCCACCATGGCCGAGACATACACCGGTGAGGCCTACTGCGTGAAGTGCAAGGAGAAGCGGCACTTCACCGGCGAGGTCAAAGTCAGCGAGTCGGGCCGTCGCATGGCCCAGGGAACCTGCCCGACCTGCGGCACCAAGGTCAACCGGATTCTGGGCAAGGCCTGAGCCTCGTCCGCGCTCCGCGAAATCCTTCGCCCGCGAGGGTCGGTATCCGAATTCCCGGATACCGACCCTCGCGCGCTTGAGTCCGTGACGGCATTCCCGCTGATGAAGGAGCCGCGCCCCGGTGCGCCCGGTCCTCAAGCCCGGATTGGGCCGCGTCTGGCTGGACGCGAACACCCTGCAACTCGGCCGCGGAGCGCGCGGCCGGATCCATCGGCTCGATTCCGCCGAACGGATGTTTCTCGAGGCGCTGGACGGCACCCGGGATACCGATTCGCTGCTTTCCTATGGCGCGCGATTAGGCCTCACGAGTGAACGCTCGATGGGCTTGCTCAATCGTCTCGCCCTCGAGGGCGCGCTGGACGACGCCTCGCTGCCCACCCCGGCCCTGGCCAGCCTGAGCGTGGCGGAGCGCGCCAGGGTCGGGCCGCTGGTCAGCGCGCTCGGGCTGCGCAACCGGCTGCCCGGCGGCGGACCGCGCGCGCTGGAGCGGCGAGCCTGGCAGCACGTGGTCGTGCACGGGCTCGGACTGCTCGGCGCGCAGGTCGCGCGGCAGCTGGCGGCGGCCGGGGTCGGCGTGGTGCGGCCGGTGGACGCCAATCCGGCTGACCACCGGGACACCGGCCCGGGCGCGATCGACCCGGCGCACGTCGGCAAGCGCCGGCAGGAGTCCGTCGGCCGGGTGATCCAGCGCGACACGCCGTCCGCCCGCATCGCCCCGACCCACGAGACGCGCCGCGCCGACCTGGTCGTCGTCGCGCCGGTCGAGCGCTATCCGGTCGAGCTCTTCGAGAGCCTGATGTCGGACGGCGTCCCGCACCTGCTCGTGCGGCCCGCCGAGGACGAGGTGCTGGTGGGCCCGCTCGTGCTGCCCGGCCGCACCCCCTGCGTGCACTGCGCCGACCTGCGGCTGAGCGAGTCCGACCCGAGCTGGGCGCAGTTCCTCGCCCAGTTCGGCGCGACCCGGCCCGGCGAGCTGCCGCCCGGCGACACCTCGCTCCTGCTGCTCGGCGCCGCGTACGCCGCGCACTACGCGCTGACTCTGCTGGACGGCGGCAGGCCGCCGATCCTCGGCTCGCTGATCAGCCTGCGGCCGCCGGACGCCGCTCCGGTGCGCCTCGGCGTCGCCGCGCATCCGGCCTGCGATTGCGGCGCCCGGGACGACCTCGATCCGGCCGACCTGCTCTAATAGGCCGTATGAGTGATCTGCCGCGGAACGCGGTGACCCGGACCGCCAAGCTGGCCACGCTCCCGCTCGGCCTGGCCGGCCGGGCCACCCTGGGCCTGGGCAAACGCGTGGTCGGGGCGCCGGCCGCGGCCGTCGCGAGCGAGTTGCAGGCCCGCACCGCCGAGCAGATCTTCAAAGTCCTCGGCGAGCTCAAGGGCGGCGCCATGAAGTTCGGGCAGGCGCTCTCGGTCTTCGAGGCCGCGCTGCCCGAGGAGCTGGCCGGACCGTACCGCGGCGCGCTCACCAAGCTGCAGGAGAGCGCGCCCGCGCTGCCCGCCGCGACGGTGCACAAGGTGATGGCGCAGTCCTTCGGCGCGGACTGGCGCGAGCGCTTCGAGTCCTTCGACGACACGCCCGCGGCCGCCGCGTCGATCGGCCAGGTGCACCGCGCCGTGTGGTCCGACGGCCGCGCCGTGGCCGTGAAGGTGCAGTACCCCGGCGCGGGCAAGGCGCTGATCGCCGATCTCAACCAGCTGGCCAGGATCTCCCGGCTGTTCGGCGTCCTGGTGCCAGGCATGGATGTGAAGTCCCTGCTCACCGAGCTGAAGGAGCGGATCACCGAGGAGCTCGACTACGCGGCCGAGGCGCGCAACCAGCAGGCCTACGCCGACGGCTACGCGAACGAGCCCGGCATCGTCGTGCCCGAGGTGGTCGCGCAGCAGGGCACGGTGCTGGTGACCGAGTGGATCGACGGCGTCCCGCTGTCCCGGATCATCTCCGAGGGCACGCCGGAGCAGCGCGACGAGGCCGGCCGGCTGCTGCTCGGCTTCCTGTTCTCCGGCCCGGGCAAGGTGGGCCTGCTGCACGCCGACCCGCATCCGGGCAACTTCCGGCTGATGCCGATCGAGGGCGCGGACGAGGACGGCCCGTGGCGGCTCGGCGTGCTCGACTTCGGCGCCGTGAACCGGCTGCCCGACGGCATGCCGCCCGCGATCGGAACCGCCATCAGATACGCGCTGCAGGACGACGCCGACGAGGTCGTGCGCATCCTGAGCGGCGAGGGCTTCGTGCGCCCCGGGATCGAGATGGACCCGCAGGAGGCGCTGGACTACCTCGCCCCGCTACTCGACCCGCTGCGCGACGAGATCTTCACCTACAGCCGCGCCTGGCTGCGCGACCAGGGCTCGCACCTGTCCGGCCGCGGCAACCCGGCCGCCTCGGTGGGCCGCCGCTTCAACCTGCCGCCCGCGTACATGCTGATCCACCGGGTCAGCATGGGCACCCTCGGCATCCTCTGCCAGCTCGGCTCGACCATCGCCGTGCCCGAGGTCCTGGAACCCTGCCTGCCCGGCCTGGCCCCGGAAGCGTGACCCCTCTCGCGGGGATCTGATTCACGCTCCGGGCCCGGACCGGGCAGGGGGTGTTGGTGCCGTGATCTGCTGTTTTGTTCAGGTGCTACGAGGGCGGGCTACTACTTCGTGCCGCCCAGCAGGCGCGCCGCCAGCCCGCGCCGCGCGCGGTAGGCGGTGCGTCGGAGACGTTGCGCCTCCGCTTGTCGTAAGCGTTCCCTGTGCATTTCCTGGGCGTAGCCGTACTGCGTGGTGAACATGGTTTCGGTGCTCCTGAGCGTGGTCGGTTCGTGGTTGTACGGGGCGAGCGGATTACCGGACTCGGCGCGAACGCCGGCGGGCTTGAGCAGGGTCTTGGACATCGGTTTTCCTGTTTCCTAGATCGAATGGGTCGGGGTACGGGGTGGTTCGGTTCAGGCGACGACGGCGACGTCGGTCTTGCGCGGACGGCCACGGGGCCGCTTGCGGGCGACGACGACACCCTGGACGAAGAGCTCGCCGCCCCAGACGCCCCACGGCTCCTTGCGCTCGAGAGCGCCCTGGAGGCAGGCCTCGCGGATGGGGCAGTCGGTGCACACCGCCTTGGCGAGCTCGACGTCGGCCGGGGACTCGGCGAAGAAGAGCTCGGGCTCGACGCTGCGGCAGGGCAGGTCGTCGAGGGCGGTGTTGGGCTCGAAGACGGTCAGCTGCATCGCTGGCTCCTTCTGGGGGCTCGGGACTACGGCGGGGCTGGTCGTGGGGTCAATCGGAGCCTGGTCGAGGCTGTCGATCTGCACGGTGTGTCAGGTCCTTGTCGTATCGATGGTCCCGCTGCCCGCCGTTCCCGGGCGGGGAACGAATAAGGCCGCGGATCCCGGTTCTCGGGTTCCGCGGCCTGGAGGCTGCTGCACTGACGGGCGGTCAGTGCGGTGGTCTCCAGGTAACGGGGCCCCGACGGGCGGTCAGGTGCTGCTTGTCCTGCTGGTCCTGCTTGCGGCTGATGCCATTGCTTCCCTTGCCGACGATTCCGGCCGCGACATAGCCGACCGGGCGCGGGGCGCGCTCCACACGCTCGGCAGCGACTGCGCCGAAGCCAGGCGTGCCCTCGAACCAACGCGCCGACAGCGACACCACGGGCATCGCGATGACGGTCGCCGGAACGACGGACGGAGCGGTCAGGACGGAAACGGACGGGGCCACGGCGCGCGGGCGCGGGCAGGCGGCGAGAAGGGCAGCCTGCGGCTCGGGAAGCTGGATCTGAGTCAGCATTGGATTTTTCTCGCCTCCTTCTCTTACTCGGCCGATCCCGGGGGCGAGCCGGAATCGACGTGCGCGGCGGCCTGTCGGCCTGGTTCAAACTGCGGGGCACCGTCCGAAACTCCGGCGGCGCGAGTCAGAGGCTAGAACCTCATCCCCCAAGCCCGCAATCTATTTTTGACCTGCGGTTTCGTGGAAAGCCCCCGACAGCTTCTCGCATCCGCCTCCGGATGCTCCCCACGTTCGCCCGGAAGCCGAAGCCTCCGGTGCGAGACTTATCCTGTCATGGGCACCGGGCCATGTCACCCCCTGCACGGCATTTTCCGGTGATCTCGCGGACACGATCCGGTAAAGCGGGCTCTGGACGGCGTGCGGATGCCGCCCTAGAGTCGGGCCTTGACGATCACCCTTGGCGCGGATTCCCTGGTGGGAGGGCCGAATGGACGACCACTCGCCGCGCGTCGAGTTCATCGACCCGCATGAGGATCCGGACGCCGTCGAATGGCTGGACGGCGACGCGGACGACGGGGGCGGCGAGGAGCACGTCCGGTCGCACGAGAATTCGCGCCTGCCGCCGCCCACCACCGCGCGCCGCCTGCTCGGCTCGCTCCTGGTCTTCGCGCTCGCGCTGGCCGGCGCCGGCTACGCGGGCACCCTCGCCTACCGGCACGACGAGGCGGTCGAGCAGGCGGCGAACACGCTCGTGCTGCGCGCCGTGGACGTGGGCGACCCGGTCACCCTCCTCGACCCCGGCGCGCTGGGCGGCGCCGGAGCCTGGCGGATCGACCCGAGCGCCTCCGTCGCCGTCGACATCACGAATGAGAGCCCTGATCCGATAACCCTGCTGCCCGACGCCACCCTGTACGGCCCGGGGCTCACCGGCCCGGCCGTCCTGCACCCGAGCGGCCCGAGCACGCTGCGCCCCGGCCAGACCGGCAGGCTGGCCGGCACCGCCACCGTCGACTGCGCCATCCGAGCGGCCGACACCGGTTCCACCCGCGGCAACTCCGTGCTCATCCAGGCCCGCACCACCGGCGGCGCGGTGGGCGTCGCCTCCGTGGACCTGGACGGCAGCGGCGAATCGGTGCGCCAGCAGATCTGCGTCCAGGAGGGCCAGGGCCTGGCCTCGAGCTTCTTCCCGCAGAGCGTGAACGGCACGGCCCACACCTTCACCCTCAGCGTCACCACGCACTCGCTGGCCGCCCAGCCGCTGCGCTACCAGCTCGTCGAGGTCGTCTCGACCCCGCAGACCCTGACTCCGGGCGTGCCGCTGTCCGAGCCGGTCCCGGTGGGCCCGGTCACCGGCACGCTGCAGCCGGGAGCGAGCGTCACCGCCGGCTTCACCCTGCGGGTGACCTCCTGCCCCGCCGTCCCGCTGACCGCGCGGGGCACGGTGGAACTACAGATGCTGCTGTATTACCGAGGGACTCCCGCGGTCTTCCAGATGGACGGCTTCGACCTGGGAACACTTGTCCGCGAGGCCTGTGGTCTGCTGTCGTGAGGATGTGGCGCGCATGCAGGACGACGACGAAGACGAGGTCGTATTCATCGACGACGCGGACGAGGACGACACCGACCGCGAGGACGGCGAATCCTGGTTGGCGGAGGAGCGCCTCGAATCCGCGTACACCGACGGCATGCTGCCCCCCGGCGCGTCCCGCCACCGCCTCCTCGTCTCCCTGATCGCACTCGCCCTCTTCTTCGGCGGCACGGCGGCGGCCTTCACCGCCGCGTACCACCGCCACCTGACGGACCTGAAGCTCGCGAACCTCCTGGAGCTGACCGCGGCCTCGTCCCCGCCCCAGATCCCCGGCCTGACCGACCTGGGCTTCGCAGCGACCTGGCACGCGCAGGTCCAGGAGCAGGTCATCGTCCCCGTGGTCAGCCAGAGCCCGCGCCCCGTGGAACTGCTGGACGCGGTGCTCCAAGAGCCCGGCATGGTGGGCACCGCCACCCTGAGACCGACCGGCGAGACCACCCTGCGCACCGGCCAGACCGGCGCCCTGACCGGCACGGTCACCGTGGACTGCGCGAAGACCCCGCCCGTCGGCTACCCCTCCCTCACCGGCGATCCGTCCTTCGTCATCCCCGCCGAGCCCTCCGCCACCCTCCGGGTGCGGGCCAGAACCTCAGGTGGCCGGATCGCCCAGGCCACTGTGGACCCCGAGGCCGGCCAGGGCTACGGCACCGAAATGCAGCAACGCATCTGCACGCAGCAGGGCGGCATCGCCGTCAGCTCCCCCACTGAGTCAACCCATTACAACCCGTCGACCCACATCCTGACGGTCGACTGGTCCGCGACCTCGAAATCCGACTCCCCCCTCTGGTACTCCGCCGCCCTGGCCATCTCCTCCCCCGGCGACGACGGCACCGCCCCGTGCACCATCACCTCCATGCTCCCCGCCCACGGACAGCCGTACATCGGCACCCTGGAACCCGGCGCCACCCTGGCCGCCCACTTCGACCTCCAGATGTCCGCCTGCCCCTCGGGCACCGCTCCCCCGGCCACCGAGCAGCTCTACCTCGACCTGGAACTGGCCATCGACGGCACGGACGTGGTGTCGGAGCAGGACTCGTATCCGGTGACTCTGGGCTGAACGGCGATCTTCCCAGCGCCGAGGCGGCGCCACCCCTAGGCGCCCTCCTCCGCCTGCAGGTCCTCAGGGTCCTGTGATTCCTCGTCGGGCGCGGGGGCGGAGCCGGTGAGGATCAGCAGCACCTGGTCGGCGTAGCGGTCCAGTTTGGCCGCGCCTACGCCGGGGATCTTGGCCAGGTCGGCTCGGGTGGTGGGCCTTATCTCGGCGATGGCGGTCAGGGTGGCGTCGGTGAAGATGACGTAGGCCGGGACGGACTGCTCCTGGGCCTGGGTGACGCGCCAGTCTCTGAGCTGCTGGAAGAGCGCCTGGTCGAGGTCCGAGGGGCAGTCGGCGCAGCGGCCCAGTTTGCGGTCGACCGCTTCGATCAGGGCCTTGCCGCAGACCCGGCAGCGGACGGGGCCGGTGCGCTTGGACTTGCCCTGCTCCTGGGGGCCGCGGCCGCTGCCTCGGCGGACCACTCCGCCGGCGGCGGCGTCGGCCATGGCGGCCTTGGCCTCGCGCAGGGAGTCGAGGAAGCGGGAGGGGCGGCGGGAGGCTCGGCCGCCGGGGGCTCGGGCCACGGCCCAGGAGAGCTGGAGGGTCTCCCGGGCCCGGGTCACGCCCACGTAGAGCAGCCGCCGCTCCTCCTCCACCTGCTCGTCGGTCTCGGCGTAGGTGATGGGGAGCAGGCCTTCCGTCAGGCCGACCAGGTGCACCGCGTCCCACTCCAGGCCCTTGGCCGAGTGCAGGGAGGCCAGGGTGACGCCGTCGACGACGGGGGCGTGCTGGACGGCGGCGCGCTCCTCGAGTTCGTGGACGAAGTCGGGCAGGCCCGCGCGCGGGTGTCCGGCCTCGTACTCCTCGGCGAGGGCGGCCAGCGCCGCCAGGGACTCCCACTGTTCGCGGGCTCGGCCGGAGCCGCCGGGGGCCTTGGGCGACCAGCCGTTGCCGGAGAGCACCGCGCGGACGGTGGCGGCCAGGCCCTCGGAGTCGGGGTCCGCGGCCGCGGCGTCTCCCGACCTGGCGGCCCCGCGCAGCAGCAGCACGGCCTGGCGCACCTCCGGGCGGTCGAAGAAGCGCTCGACGCCGCGGACGACATACGGGATGCCGCGGTCGGACAGGGCCTGCTCGTAGACCTCGGACTGCGCGTTGATCCGGAACAGCACCGCTATCTCCGCGGGCCTCGCGCCCCGATCGATCAGCGTCTTGATGTGCGCGGCGACGCCCTCCGCCTCGGCGGACTCGTCCGGGTATTCGGTGTAGCCGACGGGCGGCCCGGCATGGCGCTGGGCGACGAGCTCGAGCCTCGCCCTGGCCGCGCGCTTGCCGGCCGGGGTGTCCTGCGGAATAGCGCTGAGCAGGGCGTTCGCGACGCCGACCACCTGCGGGGTGGAGCGGTAGTCGCGGACCAGGCGGATGACGGTGGCGTCCTGGTAGCGGTCGGGGAAGCCGAGCAGATACTCGGGGGTGGCGCCGGTGAAGGAGTAGATGGTCTGGCTCGCGTCCCCGACGACGCACAGCGACTCGCGCTGGCCGAGCCACTGGTCGAGCAGCCGCTGCTGCAGCGGGTTGACGTCCTGGTACTCGTCGACCACGAAGTGCCGGTACTGCGAGCGCACCTGCTCGGCGACGTTCGGCCGGGACTCCAGCACGCCGATGGTGAGCAGCAGCACGTCCTCGAAGTCGATGAATCCGCGGTCCCGCTTGTGCTCCTCGTAGGCCGCATAGACCCGGCTGACCTCGGCAGGCTCGCGCGGCGGGGTCTTCTGCGCCTTGGCGACGGCCGACTCGTAGTCCTCCGGCGCGGTCTGGGTGGACTTGCACCACTCGATCTCGGAGGCGAGGTCGCGCAGCGCGGCGCGGTCGGTCTTGATCCGGCAGGCCGCGGCGGCCTCGGCGACCACCGGGATCTTCGACTCGAGGATCCGCGGCGTGGGGCCGCCGACCGTCTGCGGCCAGAAGTACTGCAGCTGGCGCAGCGCGGCGGAGTGGAAGGTGCGCGCCTGCACCGCCCCGGCGCCGAGCCCGCGCAGCCGGCCGCGCATCTCTCCCGCCGCGCGCGCGGTGAAGGTGACGGCCAGCACCTGGTTCGGCTGGTAGATCCCCGAGGCCACGCCGTAGGCGATCCGGTGCGTGATCGCGCGTGTCTTGCCCGTCCCGGCGCCCGCGAGCACGCAGACCGGACCGTGCAGCGCGCGGGCGACCTCGCGCTGTTCGCGGTCCAGTCCGGCCAGGAGCTCGTCGGGATCTGTCATGGGGCCGATTGTGACAGGCCGGTCCGACAGTCGGGGCGTCCCGGGGAAGGAATCGGGCCGGGGAATCGTTGTATGGTGCGGATCCGTCCACGAGACCACCACCGGCCACGCGAGGAGCGCCCGAAGATGTCGGCCCAGATCACCATGTACTCGACCCCCTGGTGCGGCTACTGCAAGCGGCTCAAGAGCCAGCTCGACCGCGAGGGCATCGCGTTCGAGGAGGTCGACATCGAGCAGAAGCCCGAGGCCGCGGACTACGTCGCGAGCGTCAACAACGGCAATCAGACCGTGCCGACCCTCGTGGTGATCGCCCCAGGCGGCAAGCAGACGGTGATGACCAACCCGTCGCTGGCGCAGGTCAAGGCCGCGAGCGTCTGAGTTCCTCCAGCCCGAAACCGGCCCAGTCCCGGACGCTCTCGTCAGCGTCCTCGGCGAGGGCGGCGAGCGCTTCCTCCACGTCGGGTGCGGGGTAGCGCTCGTCGCGTATGGAGGGCAGGGCGAAGGCGACGGCGCGGCGTATCCCGGCGTCCCGGTGCGCGGCGCAGCGCAGCACCGACGGCAGGGCCCTGCCGTCCCCGAGATGGGCCAGCGCGGTGATCGCCGCCTGGAGCAGCCGCGGGTCCTGGGCCTGGTCGAGCTCGGCGAGCAGGATCGGCAGCGTCTCCTCGCGGTACGGCCGGCCGCTCGCGTATCCCAGTTGGCCGAGCACGTCCACGGCCACGAGGCGCAGTTCGAGGTCCGCGGACCGCGCGGCCTCGGCCACCGCGAGGAAGGTCTCCGCGTCCGGGCGCCGCTGCAGCTTGAGGATCGGCTGCCGGCGCCGCTCGTCGTCGGGATCCGGGCACCCGGCAGCCTCGGCCAGCAGCCTTGCCGGATCCTCGTATCCGGGTTCGAACTTACGCATGCGCTCAGCCTAGCCCGCCCAATTGTCTTGACTTCAAGATTGTCCATATGAAGACTGTTGGCCGTGACAGACACGGGGCTGCTCAGACAACTGCGGAATCCTCCCGGCGGACGCGACGCCCGGATCATGCTCACCGCGCAATTCCTGGACCGCACCGGCACCGGCGTCTGGAACGCCGCCGAGGTCCTCTACTTCACGGTCGTGGCCGGGCTCGACGCGCGCGGCATCGGGCTGCTGATCGGCGTCGGCGCGGCGGCCGGGATCCTCGGGTCGCCGGTCGCCGGACGGCTGGCCGGGCGCCACTCCGTCCGCACGCTGCTGATCTCCTGCCACCTGCTGCGCATGGTCACGCTATGCGCGATGCTCGCCTCGACCCGGTTCGCGGTGCTCCTGCCCGCGGTCGCGGTCACGTTCTTCTGCGACCGCGCCGCGAAGACGCTGGAGATGCTCTTCGCCACCGACGTCGCCGGCCCCGAACGCGCCACCTACCAGGCACTTTTCCGCAGTGTGGCCAACGCGGGGTTCGCGATCGGCGCCGGGATCGCGGCGATCGGGCTCGCCGTCGGGACTCGGGACGCCTACCGGGCGCTGATTCTGCTGGACGCGTTCTCCTTCGTCGTCTGCTCGCTTCTCGTGCGGCGGGTGCGAACGGATGCCAGGCCGCATGCGCGCGATGAGGCGCCGGCAGCGGAGAAGACCGCGTCCAATCCGTGGCGGGATCCCGGTTATCTGGCCTTCGTCTTCCTCGACATCTTCATGACGACCGACGATCCGATCCTCAGCGTCGGCCTCCCCCTGTGGCTCATCACGCGCACCTCGGCCCCGCACGCGCTGATCCCCGCGTTCCTCGCGCTGAACACCGTGCTCGTCGTCGTGCTGCAGATGCGGATCTCCGCCGCCACCAAGGGACCGCTCGACGCCACGACCGCCGTCGCGCGCTACGGCTTCATCCTTTTGGCGACATGTGTTTGCATCGCGGCCGCCCCTGAATTCGGAACCTTATTCGCCTCACTCGCACTGCTTCTCGCGACCGGACTTCAGACGCTCGCCGAACTCATGCGGTCCGTCAGTTCCTGGGAACTCGCCGTCGCACTGGCCCCGAACGACGCCCGACCTGCGTACTTGGGTGTGGCCGGGATGTCCCAGTCGATACAGAAGTCTGCCGGGCCGCTGCTTTTGACGAGTGTTGTCATGGTCGCCGGGCCCGTCGGCTGGCTCGCGCTCGGCGGCGCGGTCGCCGGAATCTCCGCTCTGCAGAGCCGTTCTTGCAGACGAACCCTGTACCGGTGTGCTTAACTCTTCGCCTCACCACCTGCACCATCGCACCAACGCACAGTGACAATGTCGTAACTGTTTGTGGGCAAATGGGATGGATCAACGTGGCCAGTGTCGAATTCGTGGAGGCAACGCACACTTACCCCGGAACCCGGATGCCGGCCGTGGACAGACTCGACCTGACGGTGGAATCAGGCGAGTTCATGGTGCTTCTCGGGGCCAGCGGCAGCGGGAAGACCACCGCGCTGCGCATGCTCGCCGGACTGGAGACGGTGGACTCCGGCTCGGTGTACATCGACGGACGGGACGTCAGCGACGTGGAGCCCGGCGAGCGCGATATCGCCATGGTGTTCCAGAGCTACGCGCTCTACCCGCAGATGACCGTCGCGCAGAACCTCGGGTTCCGGATGGCGATCATGGGCACGCCGCATTCGGCCGTCGCCCGTCGCGTGCGCCGGATGGCGACGCAGCTGGACCTGACGCCGACGCTGGACCGGCTGCCGCGCACGCTCTCCGGCGGCGAGCAGCAGCGCGTCGCGATGGGCCGGGCGATGATGCGCGAACCGCAGGTATACCTGATGGACGAGCCGCTCGGCGCGCTCGACGCGAAGCTGCGCGCGCAGGTCCGCGGGCAGATCTCGGCCCTGCAGCGGCGGCTCGGCACCACCATGCTCTACGTGACGCACGATCAGATCGAAGCGATGACGATGGGCGACCGCATCGCGGTGCTCAAGGACGGCGTGCTGCTGCAGTGCGACGCCCCGCGCGTGCTGTACGAGAACCCGTCCAACGCGTACGTCGCCGGCTTCGTCGGCTCCCCGCCGATGAACCTGCTGACCGCGCGGGTCGAGCACACCTGGGCGCTGCTCGGCGATGTCGACGTGGTCGAACTGCCGCTCGGCCGCTCCCTGGTCTCCGAGCTGACCCGGCCCGAGGTCACCATCGGGTTCCGGCCGGACAAGGTCAAGCTCGCGCCGCCGGGCACCGGGCTGTTCGCGCACGTCGAGGCGGTCGAGAACCTCGGCTACGTCTCCTACGCGCACTGCGCCGCGGGCCTCGGCGATCGTCGGCGGGACGTCATCGTACGCTGCGAACCGGGGCTGGCCCCCACGCCCGGCACCGCGGTCGGCATCGCCCTCGACCCCTCCGAGATCCACTACTTCGAGCCGGTCAGCGGACGGCGGCTGCACGCGCAGCGCTGAGGGCGGGGCGCGACCTCAGAGTCCGGTCGAGGGCGCCCACTCCTCGCCGAACCAGTTCTCGATGAGCTTGCGCGCGATCGAGATCCGGCCGGAGGGGATCACCTCGCCGGACTCGATCGCCGCGGCCAGTTCGGCGCGGCTGAACCAGCGCACCTCCTGCAGTTCGTCGCCGTCCGCGCGGGTCCGCTCCGGGTCGGCCACGCGGGCACGGAAGCCGACCATCAGGCTGCACGGGAACGGCCACGGCTGCGAGCCCAGGTACTCGACCTTGCTGACCGTGAGCCCGGCCTCCTCGCGCACCTCGCGCGCGACCGCGCCCTCGAGCGACTCGCCCGGCTCGACGAAGCCGGCCAGCACCGAGTAGCGGTTCGCGTCCCAGGCGGACTGGCGGCCGAGCAGCAGCCGGTCCTCCGGGTCGGTCACGGCCATGATCACGGCCGCGTCGGTGCGCGGGTAGTGCTCCGTGCCGCACTGGGAGCAGCGGCGCACGTGCCCGGCCGAGGCGACCTGCAGCGGATGGCCGCAGCGGGGGCAGAAGCGGTGGCTGCGGTGCCAGTACTCGAGCGCCACGGCGTGTGTGAGCAGGCCGGCGTCCAGGTCGGAGAGCAGCATGCCGACCTCACGCAGCGAGGCCGAGCGGGCGTCCGCGTCCTGACGGCCCGGCAGGGTCTCGGCCGGCACCGCGAAATAGGCGCGGCCCTGCTCGTCCCGGCCGAGGAAGTAGCGCTCGCCCTCCGGCGCGTCCAGCGAGGGGAGCAGCACCAGGCGGGCCAGCGGCGCGTCCGGATTGCCCTGCGCGACCGGATCGACCTCGTCCAGCACCAGCGCCCGGCCCTCGCTGACCACCAGCACCCGGCTGTCCGGATTCGACCACGCGGCCGCCAGCGCGGGCTCGTCCAGCCGGAGCTCCGCCTGCCGATCCACCGCCGACCTGGCCAGCGTGAGACGGCCGAGCGGTCCGGTCAGCTCGTCCCTCGGGTCCGCCATCGGACCGCCACCCCCTGCTCTCTGCATGCGTCAAGTGTGTCACCAGGGGCCGACACCCGAAGGATCTTCGACCCGTGACGACTAACTCCCGGGAACTCGCGATTGTTCCCGGGAGCTTACGAATATCACGGAATGTGCTACTTCCCGAGATCCGCCGAGGCCAGGTCCTCCCAGAGGTACGCCGCGGCCTCCGCGCCCTTGAGCAGCAGGTCCATGTCGACCTTCTCGTTCGGCGCGTGCCAGCCGTCGTTCGGCAGCGAGATGCCGAGGAAGACCACCGGGGCGCCCAGCACGTCCTGCAGGTCGGCCTCGGGGCCCGAGCCGCCCTCGCGGGTGTAGAGGATCTCCCGCGGCTCGGCCGGATCCGCGGCGAAGGCCTTGCCCAGCGCGCGGGACACGGACTGCAGCGCCGGGTGGTCCAGCGGCGTCAGGCACGGGCGCACGCCCTCGCCCTCGAAGTGCACCGCGGCGGTGATCCCGGCCGGGACCCGCTCGTTCAGCCAGGCCTCGAAGGCCTTCGCGACGACGCCCGGCTCCTGGCCGGCGACCAGCCGGAAGGAGAGCTTGGCGTGCGCCTCGGAGGGCACGATCGTCTTCGAGCCGGGGCCGGTGTGCCCGCCGTAGATGCCGTTGATCTCGGCGGTCGGCCGCGCCCAGACCCGCTCCAGGGTGGAGTAGCCCGCCTCGCCGACGGCCGCCGAGGAGCGGGCGTTCTCCAGCCACGCGGCCTCGTCGAACGGCAGCTTGGCGATCAGCTCGCGGTCGGTGTCGGAGAGCTCGACGATGCCGTCGTAGAAGCCGGGGACGGTCACGTGCCGGTCGGCGTCGTGCAGCTGCGCGAGCACCCGGACCAGCTCGGTGATCGGGTTGGGGATCGCGCCGCCGAAGGAGCCGGAGTGCACGTCGCCGGCCGGACCGGTGAAGTCCACCTGCGCGGCGATCAGGCCCCGCATGCCGGTGCACGAGGTCGGGGTGTCCTTGGCCCACATGCCGGTGTCCGAGACCACGACCACGTCGCAGGCCAGCTCCTCGGCGTGGGCGCGCAGCAGTTCGGCGAAGTTCGGCGAGCCGCTCTCCTCCTCGCCCTCCACGATCAGCTTCAGGTTGACCGCCGGGGCGGTGCGCCCGGTCGCGGCCAGGTGGGCGCGCAGGCCGAGGGTGTGGAAGAAGACCTGGCCCTTGTCGTCGGCGGCGCCGCGCGCGTAGAGCCGGCCGTCCCGCTCGGTCGGCTCGAAGGGGCCGGTCTGCCACAGCTCGAGCGGCGTCACCGGCTGCACGTCGTGGTGCCCGTAGACGGCCACGGTCGGCGCCGAGGCGTCGCCCGAGGGCCACTCGGCGAAGACCGCGGGCAGCCCGGAGCCGCCGCCGGTCTCCCACACCTCGACGGTGGGGAAGCCGATCGACCGCAGCTTGGCCGCCAACCACTCGGCGCTCGCCCGCACGTCCGCGACCCGGTCAGGATCGCCGGAGATGGACGGGATGCGCAGCCAGTCCTTCAGTTCGGTGAAGAACCCGGCCGCGTTGCCCTCTACGTATTCCCGGATGTCTGCCATAAGCGCCACGGGTAACGGGTGCGGTCGATCTTCTACTGACGGTACGTGGCGAGGAAGCGCTCAAGGCCCTCAATGGCGGCTTCCAAGTCCTTGACGTGCGGGAGCGTGACGATGCGGAAGTGGTCGGGCTCGGACCAGTTGAAGGCCGTGCCGTGCATGACCAAGGTCTTCTCGGCGTTGAGCAGGTCCATCACGAAGCGCTCGTCGTCGGTGATGTTGTAGACCTTCGGGTCCAGCCGGGGGAACGCGTAGATGGCGCCCATCGGCTTGGTGCAGGAGACGCCGGGGATCTGATTCAGCATCTGCCAGGTCAGGTCGCGCTGCTCGTAGAGGCGGCCGCCCGGCTCGACGAGCACGTCGATCGACTGGAAGCCGCCGAGCGCCGCCTGGATCGCGTGCTGGACCGGCACGTTGGGGCCCAGGCGCAGGTTGGCGAGGATCTCCAGGCCGTCCAGGAAGTCCTTCGCGTGCTCCTTCGGGCCGGTGATGACCATCCAGCCCATCCGGTAGCCGGCCGAGCGGTAGATCTTGGACAGGCCGTTGAAGGTGACGCAGATCAGGTCCGGGCAGGAGAGCGCTGTGGGCCGGTGCGTGGCGCCGTCGTAGAGGATCTTGTCGTAGATCTCGTCGGACAGGACCATCAACTGGTGCCGGCGGGCCACCTCGACCAGCGAGTCGATGACCTCCGGCGGGTAGACCGCGCCGGTCGGGTTGTTCGGGTTGATGATCACGATCGCCTTGGTGCGGTCGGTGACCTTCGACTCGATGTCCGCCACGTCGGGGGCCCAGCCGGCCTGCTCGTCGCAGCGGTAGTGCACGGCCTTGCCGCCCGCGAGCGTGGTGGCGCCGGTCCACAGCGGATAGTCCGGGGACGGGACGAGCACCTCGTCGTTCAGGTCGATCAGCCCGTTGAGGACCATCGAGATCAGCTCGGAGACCCCGTTGCCGATGTAGATGTCCTCGATGTCCACGATCGGCAGCCCGCGCGTCTGGTACGCCTGCGCGACCGCGCGCCGCGCCGAGGGCAGGCCCTTGGAGTCCCCGTACCCGTGCGAGCCGGGCAGGTTGCGGATGATGTCCTGGATCAGCTCGTCCGGCGCCTCGAAGCCGAACGGAGCCGGGTTGCCGATGTTGAGCTTCAGGATGGCGTGCCCCTCGGCCTCGAGCTCCTTAGCTCGCCGCAGCACCGGTCCGCGCAGGTCGTACTGCACGTCGGACAGCTTCCGCGACTGCTTGAACTCCATCGGGACACCCTTCGATAGGCACGTGGGTCGTTTCTATCAGGAATGTCGCGATCCGTGCATGGGGATTCCAGAGTGTAAGCAGCGTCGGAGGACATAAGGTCGGTCACATGACGAACGGGCAGCGGCACCACCAGCACGGGCACGGGCACGGGCACGGCCATTCGCATGACGCCGGGGGCGAGGCGGGGATGGCCGAGCTGCTGGACATGTACGGGGAGGTGCTCTCGGACTTCCTCGGGGAGATGACGGGGTGGGTCGCGGGGCACGCCGGGGAGCTCTTCTCGGGGCGGATTCTCGACCTGGGGTGCGGGACGGGAACGGGGACGTTCGCGCTGCTGCGGCAGTCGCCCTCGGCGTCCGTCGTGGCGGTGGACGGGTCGGACTACATGCTGGGGCAGCTGGCGCGGAAGGCGCATCAGCTCGGCGTGGAGAAGCGGGTGCAGCTGGTTCAGGCGGATCTGGACGGGCAGTGGCCGGACTTCGGGGCGGTGGACGTGGTGTGGACGTCGGCGTTCATGCACCACCTGGCGGATCCGGACGAGGCCCTGCGCAAGCTCTTCGGCGCCGTGCGGCCCGGCGGGCTGCTCGCGGTGATCGAGATGAACGGCTTTCCGCGGTTCCTGCCCGCCTCGCTGGGCGACGGGCTCGAGGCGCGGTGCCAGGCGGTGATCGATCGGCAGAGCGCCGAGGCCATGCCGCACATGGGCGACGACTGGGGTGCGCGGCTGACGGACGCCGGCTTCGTCGTGGACGAGGAGCGGACCTTCCAGGCCGAGCTGGGCTCGCCGCTGCCGGAGCGGGCCAAACGCTATGCGCAGGTGTCGCTGGGGCGGACCCGGGAGCGGGTCGCTGACCAACTGAGCAGCGCGGATCTGGCGCTGCTGGACGCGCTGCTGAACAACGACGGTCCGGAGAGCCTGATGCGCAGGGACGACCTGGTCGTGCACGCGAGTCGGACCGGGTGGGCGGCGCGGCGTCCGTGAAAAGCGGTGGCGCCGGGGATCGCGGGCTCGGAGGATGGCAGGCATGACTGGAGCCGAAGCGCGCGCGGACATGTTCATCGAACCCGACCTCGATCCGAGGACCGATCCGCCCGCCCAGGCCGATGAGCGCGGCACCCTCTCCGCCTTCCTGCGCTGGCAACGCGAGACGCTCGAGCTCAAGTGCGCGGATCTCAGTCCCGAGCAGTTGGCGCGGCGGGCGGTGGAGCCATCGACGATGTCGCTGCTCGGGTTGATCCGGCATATGGCGGACGTGGAGCGCGGGTGGTTCCGGCGCGGAATGGCCGGGGACAAGGACGCGACGCCCGTCTTCTCCACGAAGGCGGAGCCCGATCTGGACTTCGACGGGGCGGTCGCGGATCCGGAGGCGGTGACGCAGGCGCTGCTGGCCTGGCGCGGGGAGATCGCATTCGCGGAGCGGTTCGTGGCCGACGCGCGCTCGCTCGACATCACCTTCGAGGACAAGTGGCGCGGCGACATCTCGCTGCGCTGGGTGCTGGTGCACATGATCGAGGAGTACGCGCGGCACAACGGGCACGCCGACCTGCTCAGGGAGCGGATCGACGGTCGTCTCGGGCAGTAGTCGAAGCGCGCGCGTCGACGGTGAGCAGCCTTTCGAGCTCGGCGCGGTCCGGCAGCCTCCGCGGGCGGGCCACCTCGCCGGAGCGCACGTAGAGGAACGCGGCGCCGACCTTGTCCAGCGGCACGCCGGCCAGCTCGGCCCAGGCCAGCCGGTAGACGGCGAGCTGCAGCGGGTCGGCGTTCTGCCTGCGGTTCGTCTTCCAGTCGACGACCTCGTACTCGAGCGCCGATCCCCCGCCGAGCCGGTAGACGGCGTCGATCCGGCCGCGCACGATCTGCCCGGCCAGGAAGATCTGGAACGGGGTCTCTATCCGGTACGGCGCGCGTTCGGCGTACTCGCTGCGCAGGAAGGACTCCTTGAGCTCGGCGAGGTCCGCGCTGTCCTCGTCCTCGCCGTAGAGCTCCAGGTCGGCGTCGTCGAACAGGCTCAACTGGCCGAAGCGGTCCTCGACCCAGGCGTGGAACTCCGTGCCACGGCGCGCCTGCGGGGCCGGCGGCCTGGGCATCGGGCGGAAGAGCTGCTCCGCGAAGGCGTCGGGGTCCTTCGCGTAGGCCAGCAGCTTCGTGGTCGAGAGCGAGATCGGCATGGGGATCTCGAAGCGGACCTCGCGGGCCCGCAGGAGTTCGTCGAGGAGCGCGTCGAGGTCCGCGTCCCAGCCCTCGACGAGCTTGCGTTGGCGCTGGTCGTCGATGGACGGGTCCTCGGGCCACCGCTCGGCGGGCAGCCGGAGCAGGCCCTTGACCGCCGCGGCCGCGGCCAGCCGGGAGACGCGGGCCTCGGAGTCGAGGGGGGCGGGCCACTCGGCCTCCGCCTGCTGCTCGCGCAGCGGGTTCTCGGCCTCGCCCTTCTCGGGCGTCACGGCCCACGCGTCGACGCGGCCGGCCTCGTAGTTGGCCTGCAGGTATTCGCGCAGCGATTCGAGGGTTCCGTTGGCGTTGCGCGGTTCCTTCTGGGTCGGTCCCCAGACGTGGCCGGAGACGAGCAGCAACTCCTTGGCCCGGGTCAGCGCCACGTATTCGACGCGCTGATCCTCGTACTCGGCGTGCTCCTTCATCAGGGTATTGAAGCGGTTCACGTCGCGGCGGGTCGGCTCGGGAGCGAGCTCGGGCAGCCATTCGCCGTCGCCGCGCAGCTCGTGCGGGAGCTTCGCGGCGACGGTGGTGAACTTCTCGACGCGCGTGCGGGACTCGTACTGGTGCGGGAGCGCGACGACCTCCCATTCGAGGCCCTTCGCCTTGTGCATCGTCAGGATCTTGACGGTCTTGCTCTCGGCGGGCGGCAGGTCGACGTCGAGGCCGCGCTCGTGCGCCGCGGCGGACTTGAGGAAGGTGCGGAACGCGGTGACCGACTCCTCGCCCTCCAGGTCGGTGAATCCGCCCGCCACGCCGAGGAACGCGCCGACGGTCTCGGCGCAGCGCTGGCGGTACGCGGCCGAGCTCGCGGCGATCTCCACCTCGAGGCCCGTCTCGTGCAGGATGCGGTGCAGCACGTCGACGACCGGCTCGGACAGCGAGCGTCGCAGGCGCCTGATCTCGGCGGCGAAGCGCTCGAAGCGGGCTCGGGCCGCCTCGGAGAAGTCCAGGTCCTCGCCGAGGTCGGCCATCGCGTCGGCGAGCGAGACGACGTCGGTCGGGTCGGCGCCGACGAGGGCCTGGTCGAGGCCGCGCTGCTCCTCGCCGGGGATCCGGACGATCTCGCGGGCGCGGCGGCCGAGCAGGGCCAGGTCGCGCGGGCCGATCCGCCAGCGTGGGCCGCCGAGCAGCCGGACCAGGGCGGAGTTGGCGGTCGGGTCGTCGAGCACGTCGAGCATGGCGACGAGGTCGGCGATCTCCGGCAGGTGCAGCAGCCCGGACAGGCCGACCACCTCGACCGGGACGCCGCGGCCGTGCAGTTCGGCGTAGATGTCCGGGATCTGGTTGCCGGCGCGCACGAGCACGGCGATCTGGGACCAGTCGCCGCGCACGTGGTCGTAGAGGCCCTGGATGCGTTCGCCGAGCCACTGGACCTCGTCGGGGTGCGACGGGAGGAACGCGGCCTCGGAGCGGCCTCGGTGGAACTTCTCCGAGCTGGCGCGCAGCTCCCGGACGCCCGCGTGCAGCTCGCGCAGGCCGGCCGAGCGCTCGTTGGCGAAGGTGAGCAGCCGGCCGCCGCTGCGGCGGTTCTCGGACAGCGAGTACTGCGCGGCGTCCCCGCCGCCGGCGCGCGGGAAGTGCTTGGGGAACTGGTCGATGTTCGAGGGCGAGGCGCCGCGCCAGCCGTAGATGGACTGGCAGGGGTCGCCGACGCCGGTGACCGCGTGCCCCTCGCCGAACAGCCCGGACAGCATCCGGCGCTGCGCGACGGACGTGTCCTGATATTCGTCGAGCAGCACGACCTGGTACTTGTCCCGCTCGATCAGGCCGACCTCGGGCACCTGCTCGGCCAGCCGCGTGCCGAGCGCCATCTGGTCGCCGAAGTCGACGAAGTCCCCGGCGCGCTTGAGCTTCCGGTACTCCTCGACGAGCGTGAGCAGCTCGGCGCGCTCCAAGGCCACGCGCGCGATCAGCCAGTAGTCGGCGAATCCGCGCGGGGCGCGACCCTTGCCCGCGGAGAGCCCGTCGGCAACGGCCTGCCGGGTGAAGCGGTCCGTCCAGTCGCGCAGCCGCTGCGGCTCGACGACGTGCTCCGCGAGCTCGGCGTCGAGGTCGATGACCTTGCGGGCGAGCGTGGCGACGGAGCCCTTGAGGTATTCGAAGGGGCCCGGCGCGCGGCGGACCGCGCGAGCGGCGAGGGTGTAGCGGTTGGCGTCGGCGAGCAGCCGCGCGGAGGGTTCGAGGCCGAGGCGCAGGCCGTGCTCCTTGATCAGGCCGTCGGCGTACGCGTGGTACGTGGAGATCGTGGGCTCGCCTGCATCGTGACCCGCGTGCGCTAGCGCGGACGCGTGATAGGTCGAGATCACCGGCTCGCCGGCGTCGTCCTCCGGGGCGTCCTCGTCCGCGGCCAGGCCCAGCCGGGCGAGGCTGGAGAGCACGCGCTCGCGCAGCTCCCCCGCGGCCTTGTTGGTGAAGGTGAGGCCGAGCACCTGGCCCGGCTCGACGGCCCCGATGCCGACCAGCCAGACGACGCGCGCGGCCATGACGGCCGTCTTCCCCGAACCGGCGCCCGCGACGATGACACCGGGCTGCAGGGGCGCGGTGATGGCCGCGATCTGCTCCTCGGTGTACGGGATGCCGAGCAGGTCACGCAGCTCGTCGGGGGTCTGGAGGGCGGGGCGCGGCGGCATCACAGCGGCAGCTCTCTGCCCTCGGGCTGCCGCGGGCAGGCCTTGCGCAGCGCGCAGTGCTGGCACACGGCCGCCTCGCCCGAGGCGTGGAAGCGCTCCTTCAGCACCGTCCCGGCTACCTCGGCCAGCAGCTTCGGCGCCCAGTCCGGATCCTCCTGGTCGCGCAGCGGCTTCTGCGGGCGCACGGTCGGCTCGGCCGAGTCGGCCTCGTCCCGCGGGTAGACCAGCTCGGCGCCCGCCGTCTCGCCCATTCCGGCCGATTCGGCGGCGAGCTGATAGACCGCCAGCTGCGCGCTGCGCTCCGCCTCCCTGGGCGTCTTCGGGGTCTTGCCGGTCTTGAAGTCGACCAGGTAGACCTGCCCCTCCGCGTTCACCTCCACGCGGTCGATGTATCCGTGCAGCCGCACGTCCACGCCGCCGACGGCCAGCGTCGTGTCGAACTCGAGCTCGGCCGCGAGGAACTTCCGGCCGTCCCGATGCCGGCCGTGCCAGACCAGGAAGCGCTCCAGGGCGCGCCGCGCGGCCCGGCGCTCCTGGTCGGACTGCCAGCGCGCCTCGAAGGGGAGGCGGTCCCAGACCCGGTCCAGCCGGTCCATCAGCACGTCGATGTCGGCGGCGGTGGCCCCCGTCGCCACCTCCTCGGCGAGCGCGTGGAAGACCAGGCCGAAGCCCTGCTGCTCGGTGGACTGCTCCTGCGCGGCGGCCGGGCGCTCCAGGAACCAGCGCAGCGGGCACGCGTCGAGCGCCTCGACCGCGCTGGCCGAGAGCGGCACCGGCAGGTCGGGGCGCACGATCGGGGTCGGGTTGTCGGTGCGCTCGTAGAGGCCCCACCAGTGCTCGGGCTCTGAGTTGGGCGCGAGCGGGGCGCCGTCCGGGGCCTGGGCCGCCGCGATCCTGGCCAGCCGGAGCACGGCCGCCTGCCGCAGCTCCTCGCTCACCGCGCCCGCCGGAGCCGTCGCGTACCTGCGCAGCTCGGCCAGCAGCGCCGTCAGCCGCAGCGGACGCTGCCGCGCGAAGGCCGCCGCGACCGGCTCGACGCCGAGCTCGCTCAGAAAACGGGACGGCGTCTCGCCGTCCTCGCCCTCGCCGCGCACCGCGCTGACCACGAGTCTCTCCCGCGCGCGGGTCGCCGCCACGTAGAACAGTCGCCGCTCCTCGGCCAGCAGCGCGGAGGTGCTCAGCGGATCGCTGAGCCCGAGCGGCCCGATCCGGTCGGCGTCCAGCAGCGAGCCGCGATGCCGCAGGTCGGGCCAGAGCCCCTCCTGCACCCCGGCCACCACGACCAGCCTCCACTGCAGGCCCTTGGAGGCGTGCGCCGTCATCAGCTGGACGGCTCCGCCGCGCTCGGCCTTCTCCGCGAGCGTGTCGGCGGCGAGATCCTGCGCCTGCAGGCCGCTGATGAAGTCGGTGACGCCCGCGTGCCCGGTGCGCTCCTGGGCCCGCGCGGCGAGCGCGAAGAGCGCGATGACCGCGTCGAGGTCGCGGTCCGCGAGCCGGCCGGCCGCCCCGCCGCGGTCCACCGCGCGGCGCAGCCGGCCCGGCCAGCGCGCGGGGACCTTCGCCGTGCCGTTCCACAGGACCCAGAGCGCGTCCTCCACGACGCCGCCGTCCGCCAGCGCGTCGGCCGCGGCGCGCAGCACGAGCGCCAGATCCCGCGCCGCGCCGCCGACCGACGGCTCCAGCGCCGCGAGTATCGCCGGATCGGCGACCGCCTCGCGGATCAGCTGGTCGGCCGGGCGCGGCGGCGCCGCGGGCTCGCCCTCGGGCCGCTCCCCCGCCCGCGCCTCCTCGGCGCGCAGCGCCCGGCCGAGCCGCCGCAGGTCCCCGCTGTCCAGCCCGGCGAGCGGGCCGGTCAGCAGCGTGCGCGCCGTCTCGGTGGTGAGCGCGGACGGATCGGCGGCGCAGCGCAGCGCGAGCAGCAGCGTGGCCACGGCCGGCTCGCGGGCCAGCGGCAGCTGCTCGGCGCGCACCTCGACCGGCACGTTCCCCGCGGTCAGGGCCCTGCGCAGCGAGCCGAGCTGGGCACCGGTGCGGGTGAGCACGGCCATCTCGGCCCAGTCGACGCCGTCCTCCAGATGCGCGCGGCGCAGCAGGTCGGCGATCGCGGCCTGCTCGACCGCGACCGCCGGGAACGTCAGCACGCTCACCGAGCCGGCCTCCGCGCCCTCGACCGGGCTCAGCTCCCGATGCTCGCGGACCTTCTCCGCGGGCAGCCTCGTCAGCGGCATCCGGCGGGCCACGCGGCGGGACGCGCGCAGCAGCGCGGGCCCGGAGCGGCGACTCGTGCGGAGCACGGCGATCGGCGCGGGCTCTCCCCCGTTCGTGCGGAACCGGTCGGGGAACTCGAGGATCCCGTGCAGGTCCGCGCCGCGGAAGGCGTAGATGGACTGGTCCGGATCGCCCACCACGACGAGCTCGCGGCCGTCCCCGGCGAGCGCCTCGAGCAGCCTGACCTGCGCCGGATCGGTGTCCTGGTATTCGTCCACGAAGACCACGCGGTAGGCGGAGCGCAGCTGCCCGCGCACCTCCGGGGTCTGCGCGAGTATCACCGCGCGATGCACCAGTTCGGCGTAGTCCAGCACCCCGCGCGCGTCCGTGACGTCCAGGTACTCGGCGAAGAAGCGCGCGGCGGCGCGCCAGTCCTCCCGGTCGGCGCGGTCCGCGAACTCGCGCAGCCTGGCCGGGTCGAGGCCCTGCTCCCGCGCCCGCAGCAGCACGGCGCGCAGCTCCTCGGCGAAGCCGCGCGTCCCCAGAGCGGCGCGCAGGGCGCCGGGCCAGCGGACCCCGTCGGGCGGGCCCGCGGGCGCCTGCCAGCCCGTCAGCGGGTCGATCGTGCCGCGGACCAGCTCCCGGATGACGACGTCCTGCTCGGGCCCGGACAGCAGCCGCAGCGGCTCGGAGAACAGCGTCGGATCCTTGAAGCGGCCGAGCAGCGCGAAGCAGAAGGAGTGGAAGGTCGTCGCCCCGGGCACGCCCACCGTCTCGCCCAGCCTGGCCCCTATCCGGTCGCGCAGCTCGGCGGCGGCCGCGCGGCTGAAGGTGAGCACGAGGATCTCCTCGGGCCGCACCGCGCCCGGGCCCGACATCCGGTCGAGCACCGCCTCGACCAGCGTCGTCGTCTTGCCCGTGCCGGGGCCCGCGAGCACCAGCAGCGGGCCGCCGCGGTGCGCGACCACCGCGCGCTGCCCGGGGTCGAGCAGCGGCGCTGCCCCGGCCGCGGCGCGGCGGACCAGGGTGTACGGCGGCGGGGCTTGGGTCACGTGACCTCCTCTCGACAACCAATGAGAGCACAGGGCTCCGACAGAAAGATCGATTTATGCCGAACCGTCCCAGCGGCACACCCTGAGCCTGACCCGCTCGCGCTCCAGGTCGTACGGCGTGCCCTCGGACAGGTAGTTGGCCGCCGCCTCGCCGCGCAGGTGCTCGGGCAGCTGGCCGGAGGCGTTGACGACCC
Organism: Actinospica sp.; assembly: GCA_035712985.1. Taxonomy (GTDB): domain Bacteria; phylum Actinomycetota; class Actinomycetes; order Streptomycetales; family Catenulisporaceae; genus Actinospica. Next base: position 17,457 of record DASTAE010000315.1, on the reverse strand, counting down.
GCCACCAGGGCACCTCGGAGCCGTATCCGGCCATCACCGCCCCGACCTGACGCGCCGTCCCCCGCTCCAGGAACTCCGCGATGTCGCCGTACGTCATCACCTTGGCGTCCGGGATGCCCGCCACGACCTCGAGGACGAGCCGAACGAACTCCGGCGTCTCGCCCGTACGGCTGATGGAACCGGTCACCGTTTTCAACCTCCGGGTGGATGGAGCGCGAGGGCGCACCAGGGCACCATGAACACGGGAAAAATACTCCGGGGGGCCACCCCGGGCTGCACAGGACCGAGTATGTAAGCGACCATAGAGCGAGTCGAGCGCCGGAGGGCCCGGGGTGCGGCGCGCCGACCGGGCGAAAGTCGAAAAGGACACAGTGAACGTCATGGGCACCGAGGAGCGGGACGCGGACGTATCCGCGGCCTCGGCCGTCGTGAACGGCGCGCTCCGGGACGCGGGGGAGACGGACGGACCGGCGGTGAGCGTGGACGAGCCGCCCGAGCCGCGCCGGATAAGGCGGCAGCCGGACCTGATGCGGCTGCTTTTCGAGTCGGCGATGATCGTCGTGGTGCTGCTGCTCGGCCGGATCGGGGTGCAGACCACCTCCGGGCTCGAGTCGGATATCCACAACGGCGTCCAGCTCGCCCCCTCCTTCCTGCTCGGCGGCATCACCGTGCTGACCAACATCACCACGGCGATCATCCCGGTGGGCCTGGCGGTCGAGCGGCTGGTGCGGCGGGACGGCAAGCGGGTGGCCGACGCGGTCATCGCGGCCGCGCTCGCGTACGGCGTGACCAGCCTGCTGAACCTGTGGATCGAGTCCTCCTACGCGCCGAAGTGGCTGCTCACCGAGCTGACCCGGCACGTGAACTCGGGCACCACCTCGCCGCTGCACATCTACATCGCCACGCTGATCGCCTTCCTGACCGTCCTCGGCTTCAACGACCGGCCGACGCTGCGCACCTTCACCTGGGTGAGCATCGGCATCTACGCCGTGGCCACGCTGATGAGCGGGGACAGCGCGCTGGTCGGCCTGATCGTCACGCTGCTGCTGGGCCGCCTGATGGCCTTCGGCTGGCGGTACGCCTGCGGGGTGGTCAACGAGCGGCCGACCGGGCAGATGGTCGTGCAGATGCTGGCCGACGCCGACTTCGAGCCGGTCGCCTGCAGCTGGCAGGGCGAGCACGACGACGTGCGCCGCTACGAGGTGCGCTGTGCGGACGGCACGACGCTCGACGTGACCGTGCTGGACCGGGACCGGCAGGCGGTGGGCCTGATCTACCGCGTCTACCGGCGGATCCGGCTGCGCGGGCCGGCGCAGCGGCGCAACCTCTTCTCGCTGCGGCGCACGGTGGACCAGGAGGCGCTGATCTCCTACGCGCTGCGCGACGCCGGGATCCGCACGCCCAAGCTGGTGGCCGTGCGCGAGCTGAACGCGGACGCGGCGCTGCTGGCCTACGAGGGCGTGCACGCGGTCCCGCTCTCGCAGGTGCCCAGGGACAAGGTCACCGACGAGCTGCTCGGCAAGGTCTGGCAGGTCGTCAAGGACCTGGGCCGCAACCAGATCGCGCACCGCAGGCTCGCGCTCGACTCCATCATGGTCGACGACCAGGGCGAGGTCTGGCTGACCGAACTGCGCAACGGCGAGGTGGCGGCGGCGGACCTGCAACTGCTGCTGGACACCGCCGAGGTGATGACCGCGCTCGCGCTCAAGGCGGGTCCCGAGCGCACGGTCAAGGTCGGCGCGCGGGTGCTCGGCGAGGAGCGGATCGGCCAGGCGCTGCCGATGCTCCAGCCGGTGGTGCTCACCCGGACCACGCGCACGGCCGTGCGCAAGTCGAAGCACCTGCTGCAGAGGCTGCGCGAGCAGATCCTCGAACTGCGTCCGCACGCGCTGGCCGACGCCGAGCCGGTGAAACTGGAGCGGCTGAGCCCGAAGACGCTGCTGACGGTCGCCGCCGCGTGCTTCGCGGTGTACGTGCTGCTGTTCCAGCTCTCCTCGGCGAGCAAGCAGGGACTGAACCTCGACTACGTGCTGCACCACACCTCGCCGGCCTGGCTGCTGGTGGCGATCGCGGCCTCGGCGCTGACCTACGTGTCCGCGGCGATGGTGCTGACCGGGTTCATCCCGGAGAAGCTGCCGGTCATGCACAACCTGCTCGTGCAGATCGCGGCGGGCTTCGTCTCGCTGGTGGCCCCGGCGGCGGTCGGCGGCGTCGCGCTGAACACCCGTTACATGCAGAAGCGCGGGATCGCGACCGGCCCGGCGGTGAGCGCGGTGGGCGCCTCGCAGGCGGTGGCCTTCGTCATCCACATCGCGCTGCTCGCCGCGTTCAGCTTCATCGCGGGGCAGAACATGGGCAAGTCCGACTCCTCGACCCTGGTGATCGCGATCCTGCTGGCCATCGCACTGCTGGTGATGATCACGATGGCGGTGCCGCCGCTGCGGCACTTCGCGAAGACCCGGCTCGCGCCCTTCTTCGCCGACTCGCTGCCCCGGCTGCTGGACGTGGCGCAGAGCCCGCGCAAGCTCTCCCTCGGCCTCGGCGGCACGATCTCGCTCTCGCTGTTCAACTCGCTGTGCCTGTGGGCCTCGATCCACACGGTCTCGCCGAACAACAAGATCACCTACGCGACGGTCACGGTGGTCTACCTCACCGCGCAGACCGCGGGCTCGTTCATCCCCGTCCCCTCGGGCGTGGGCACGGTCGAGACGGCGATGACCTTCGCGCTCAAGGCGGTCGGCGTGGACTACGGCACGGCGGTGCTCGCGGTGCTGCTCTTCCGGCTGCTGCGCACCTACCTGCCGGCCATCCCGGGTTACATCACCTTCACGTGGCTGACCCGGAAGGGGCTGCTCTAGACCGGAGACGAGGAGGGCCCCCGCCGCGGCGGGGGCCCTTCTCGTCTGTCAGGCCTAGTAGATCGGCTTGGTCGGCTCGACCTGGTTGACCCAGCCGACGATGCCGCTGCCCACGTGCACGGCGTCGGTGAACCCGGCCGCCTTGACCAGCGCCAGCACCTCGGCCGAGCGCACGCCCGACTTGCAGTGCAGCACGATCTTCTTGTCCTGCGGCAGGCCGGTCAGGGCCTCGCCCATCAGGAACTCGTTCTTCGGGATCAGCTTCGCGCCGTCGATGTGCACGATCTCCCACTCGGCGGGCTCGCGCACGTCGATGATCTCGAGGTTCTGCCCCTCGTCGATCCACTGCTTGAGGGTGCGCGGAGTGATCGTGGAGTCCTTGGCGGCCTCCTGCGCCTCCTCGGAGACCGCGCCGCAGAACGCCTCGTAGTCGATCAGCTCGGTGACCGTCGGGTTCTTGCCGCAGACCGCGCACTCCGGGTCCTTGCGGACCTTGACCGAGCGGTAGTTCATCTCGAGGGCGTCGTAGATCATCAGCCGGCCGACCAGCGGCTCGCCGGTGCCCGTCAGCACCTTGATGGCCTCGGTGACCTGGATCGAGCCGATCGAGGCGCACAGCACGCCGAGCACGCCGCCCTCGGCGCAGGAGGGCACCATGCCGGGGGGCGGGGGCTCCGGGTAGAGGCAGCGGTAGCAGGGGCCGTACTCGGACCAGAAGACCGAGGCCTGGCCGTCGAAGCGGTAGATCGAGCCCCACACGTACGGCTTGTTCAGCAGCACGCAGGCGTCGTTGACCAGGTAGCGGGTGGCGAAGTTGTCCGTGCCGTCGACGATCAGGTCGTACTGCGCGAACAGCTCCATCACGTTGTCGGCCTCGAGCCGCTCCTCGTGCACATTGACCTGCACGAGGGGGTTGATCTCCTTGACGGAGTCGCGCGCGGACTCGGCCTTGGACCGGCCGATGTCGGACTGGCCGTGGATGATCTGGCGCTGCAGGTTCGACTCGTCGACGGTGTCGAACTCGACGATGCCCAGCGTGCCGACGCCGGCCGCGGCGAGGTACATCAGGGCCGGGGAGCCGAGGCCGCCCGCGCCGATGCAGAGCACCTTGGCGTTCTTCAGCCGCTTCTGGCCGTCCATGGCGACGTCGGGGATGATCAGGTGGCGCGAGTACCGGCGCACCTCGTCAATGGTCAGGCTCTCGGCCGGTTCGACCAGCGGAGGTAGCTTTACGGGCGGTGCGGACACGGCCTGCGGCCCCCTTCTCGGGTTGCGGGACTGACGAAAAGCGGCGGAAACCCGCCTTTCATCGGCAACGATGCCACGGCCCCGCGCATTCCCGCGAAAGGGTCCGGGTGCTGGAACCCGTCCGACGCTACCCATGGCAGGTTACCGAGCCGTAGGATGAACGTTAACAAGCGTGGCCGACCCCACAATCCGCCGCTCTGTTGTAGCGACCAAGACCAGCGAGGAGCGCCGTGACCAGCAGCGCCGAAGCCCTGCCGACCGTTGAGGGACGCGCGCGCTCGATGCGCCTGCCCCGGGTTGCCCGGCGCAACCAGCTGCTCGGCGCGGCCCGCGAGGTGTTCGTGGCGCAGGGCTACCACGCGGCCGCGATGGACGACATCGCCGAGCGCGCCGGGGTTTCCAAGCCCGTGCTCTACCAGCACTTCCCCGGAAAGCTCGAGCTCTACCTGGCGCTGCTGGACCAGCAGTGCGAGATCATGGTGGACAAGATCCGCAGCGCGCTGGACTCCACGCACGACAACAAGACGCGCGTGGCGGCGACGATGGACGCCTACTTCGACTTCGTCGAGCACGAGACCGGCGCGTTCCGGCTCGTCTTCGAGTCGGACCTGAACAACGAGCCCGCGGTGCGCGAGCGGGTGGCCGACGCGCAGCTCGAGTGCGCCCGGCTGATCAGCGAGGTCATCGCCGAGGACACCGGCCTGACGCCGGAGGAGTCCATGCTGCTGGCCGTCGGGCTGACCGGGATCTCGCAGGTCACCGCCCGCTACTGGCTGGCCAGCGGCTCCTCGGTGACCCGGGAGCGCGCCTCCGCGCTGATCTCCCAGCTCGCCTGGCGGGGCATCGCGAAGTTCCCGCTCGGGCGCGAATCCGCGAAATAAGTCCGCCTCCGGCGAACATTCCGCTAGACGAGGGAGCCAGCGGTTACGCTGGCGATGCCCGCTTTTCGATCAGGGTGACGAACGGCGCGTGCCCCTGCGCGCCGCGATGGAGGGATGGAAGCGTGGAGATCAAGATCGGCGTCCAGCACGCGAGCCGTGAGCTGACCGTGGAGTCCGCGCTGAGCCCGGAAGAGGTGGAGAGCGCGGTCTCGGCCGCGCTGACCGGCAAGGCCGGACTGCTCGTGCTCGAGGACGAGAAGGGCCGCAAGGTCATCGTGCCGGCGGACCGGCTCGCGTACGTGGAGATCGGCGAGCAGACCGTGCGCCGGGTCGGCTTCGGCGCCCTGTAGTTCCGGCAGGTCGACGCGTGGGATATGCCCGGTTCCGCCGGAATCCGGGCATATCCTGACGCCCATGCAACTGCTCTGGACCGCCCTCGGCGGGCTGCTGGTCGGCCTGCTCGGGCTGCTCGCCGTGCCGGGACTTCGACTGCCGGCCCTGCTCAGCCCGCTGCTCGGCCTCGGCGGCGCGCTCGCCGGGAACACGCTCGCCGCGGCGGTGCTCGGCCCGGACCACCGGACGGTCGACCTGGTCGCGGCCCTCGTGGTCGCGGCGATCGCGGTCTCCGGGCTCGCCGGCTATCTGCGGACCCGGGCATTCGCCTGAAACAGTCCTACAGCGCGCCGAGCGCGTGCCGCAGCACCAGTGCCTCCCCCGCGAGACGGCGTTCGACGAGCGCGAGCCGGTCCGCGATGCCCGGGTCGGCCGAGGCCCCGGCGAGGCGCTCCTCGGCCCAGCGCTGCGGCTCCGGGTCGATTTCCACGCCGCAGGCCTGCGCGGACAGCAGCTGCCAGTGGTAGGCCTTGGCCAGCGCCTCCCACCAGTCCGCCGGGCGAACCCGCTGCTCGGCCTCGTCCAGCAGCGCGTCGGGGGCCTGCGGCTCCGTCCCCTGCGCGATCCTGCGGTGCGCGGCGGCCGCCGAGCCGGCCGCGGCGAGGCGGTCGGCGAACTCCGGCGCCCGGGCGCCGAGGGCGGCCCAGCGCTCGTAGTCGGCCAGCGCCTGGTATCCCGCGTGGAGCAATCGTTCCTCCTCAGACTTCTGCATGTTACGCAGCGTACCCAGTCCCGGGTTTCCCGGCTGGTAACATGGTGACACCGGCGGTCTCAGGGAGACCGTCGAGGCGGACCGAGAGATCCGCCGGATGCCCGGTCGGCGCCCCGATCGGCTCCGACCGCGCGGCTGAAACGACGTCCCTCTTCCCGACGCCCGGCGGCCACGCGAACCCCCCAACGCACACGGGTCCCGCGCGGCCCGAACCCGGCGGTCCAACGCGGCCGGGGAACAAGCCGCCGCGAGCGAACGAAGAGGTCACGATCATCACTACTTTGAATCCTTCCAACGAGGGCGAGCAGCCCGGCGGCTTCGCCGAGCTCGGCGTCGCCGCCCACATCGTCTCCGCGCTCGACGCGCAGGGCATCTCCAGCCCGTTCCCGATCCAGGCCTCGACCATCCCGGTCGCGCTCGGCGGGGCCGACATCATCGGGCAGGCCAAGACCGGCACCGGCAAGACCCTCGCCTTCGGCGTCCCGGTGCTGCAGCGCCTGGTCGCCCCGGCCGAGGGCGAGCCCGCCGCCGAGCAGCCCGCGGCGCAGGCCCCGGAGGCCCCGGCCGCCAAGTCCTCCTCCTCCCGGCGCCGCCGCGGCCGCGCCCCGGGCGGCACCTCCGGCGCCAAGCTGGCCCCGGCCGGCGGCACCCCGCAGGCCCTGATCGTGGTGCCGACCCGCGAGCTGGCCGTGCAGGTGTGCGCGGACCTCACCTCGGCGGGCAGCACCCGCTCCGCGCGGGTGCAGGCGCTGTACGGCGGGCGCGCCTACGAGCCGCAGGTCAAGGCGCTCAGCGAGGGCGTGGACGTGGCCGTCGCCACCCCGGGCCGGCTGCTCGACCTGGTGAACCAGGGCCACCTCGTCCTCGGCCGGGTGCGCACCCTCGTGCTCGACGAGGCGGACGAGATGCTCGACCTCGGCTTCCTGCCGGACGTGGAGCGGATCATCCGGCTGCTGCCCGCGGACCGGCAGACCATGCTGTTCTCGGCCACGATGCCCGGCGCGGTCATCTCGCTGGCCCGGCAGTACATGAACCGGCCGACGCACATCCGCGCCGCCGACCCGCACGACCAGGGCGTCTCGGTCGCCAACATCAAGCAGTTCGTCTACCGCGCGCACGACCTCGACAAGATCGAGATGCTGGCGCGCATCCTGCAGGCCAACGGCCGCGGTCTGACGATGGTCTTCGCCCGGACCAAGCGGGCCGTGGCCCGGATCACCGAGGAGCTGCAGGACCGGCACTTCGCGGTCGGCGCGGTGCACGGCGACCTGGCCCAGGGCGCGCGCGAGCAGGCGCTGCGGGCCTTCCGCAACGGCAAGGTGGACGTGCTGGTGGCCACGGACGTGGCCGCGCGCGGCATCGACGTCGAGGGCGTGACCCACGTGGTCAACTACCAGTGCCCCGAGGACGAGAAGGTCTACACGCACCGGATCGGGCGCACCGGCCGGGCCGGGCGGACCGGCATCTCGGTCACGCTGGTGGACTGGGAGGACATCCCGCGCTGGGGGCTGATCAACAAGGCGCTCGGCCTGGACTTCGCCGAGCCGGCCGAGCTGTACTCCAGCTCCCCGCAGCTGTACTCCGACCTGGACATCCCGGAGGGCGCCAAGGGCGCGCTGCCGAAGCAGGACCGGGTGCGCGCCGGGCTCGACGCCGAGGAGCTCGAGGACCTCGGCGAGACCGGCCGGCACGCGGGCGGCGGCGGCCGTAGTCGCGGCGGGCGGCGCGGCGAGGCCGAACCGCAGCCGGAGCCGCGCCGCGAGCGCACGCCGCGGCAGCGTCGGCGCACCCGCAGCGGCCAGCACGTGGCGGCCGCCGAGGGCGCCATCGCCGTGCACACCGAGCGCGCGGCCGCGCAGGGCGCCGCTCCGGTCGTGCAGAGCCAGAGCGACCCGTTCCACGCCCCGAGGCTGGAGCCGGTCGGCGAGGCCGCTCCCGTCGAGGAGAAGCCCAAGCGCACCCGGACCCGCAAGCGCGCCGCCGCCCCCGAGGTCGTCGAGGCCGCCGCGGTCGTCGAGGCGGCTCCGGTGGCCGAGGCCCCGGCCGCGGAGGAGAAGCCGAAGCGCACGCGCACCCGCAAGCGGGTCGCGGCGGTCGAGGCCCCCGTCGCCGAGCCGGTCGTGCAGGCCGCTCCGGTCGCCGAGCCGGTCGCCGCGGACAAGCCCGCGCGCAAGCGGACCCGCAAGGTCGCCCCGGCCGTCGAGGCGCCCGTCCTCGCGGAGCCCGTCGCCGAGCCGGTCGCCGAGGCGGCTCCGGTCGCGGAGAAGCCGGTCCGCAAGCGCGCCCCGCGCAAGACGGCCGCGGCGAAGACGGCCGCCGCCGAGGTCGTCGAGACCGCCGCCCCGGAGAAGCCCGCCGCGCGCAAGCGCGCCACGGCCCCCGCGAAGACCGCCAAGACGGCCAAGACCGCCTCCGCGGCGCGCGGCGGCAGCATCAGGCTCGCGCCCGGCTCGCTGGCCGACCCGGCCCTGCCCGAGCCCGAGCCGGTGCGCACCGCGCCGGTGAACGAGCCGGTCGAGCTGGCCGAGGCGGTGTTCACCCAGGAGCCGATCCTGCAGGGCACGAAGCGTCCGGCCGAGCGGGCCCCGCGCAAGCGCGCGGCGAAGAAGTCGGTCGCGGCGCAGGCGCCCGCGGGCGACCACGTCACCACGACCCTGCCGGGCGAGCAGCCGGCCACGGCGGAGGCGGCGGAGGCGGACCAGCTGAACGTCGGTCCCGTCGCGAACCGGCGGCGGACCCGGATCTGACGGCACGACACTCGAGCACCGGGAGGGGACCCGTTGTCCACGCCGCCGTACCTGGGGCTGCCCGCGGGCACCCATCGCGTCGCGCTGTCCGTGGCGGCGGGTCCGCTCTCCGCGCTCGAGACCGTGCCGCCCGAGGGCGTCGAGCCGCGCGGGGACGTCGTCTGCGTACCCGGATTCACCGGGTCCAAGGAGGACTTCCTGCCGCTGCTCGCCCCGCTCGCCCGCGCCGGTATGCGGGTGCTGTCGATCGACCAGCGCGGACAGTGCGACTCCCCCGCGCTGCCGCTCGACTCGCCGTACACGCTGCGCGGGTACGGCGAGGATCTGCGTGAGCTGATCGAGCAGCGGGCCGAGTCCGGGCTGCCGGTGCACCTGCTCGCGCACTCCTTCGGCGGTTACGTCGCGCGCACGGCGCTGCTCGGCGGACCCGGCCTGCCGCTGGCCACGCTGACCCTGCTGGGCACCGGACCCGGCGCCGTGCCGCGACCGGCCGCCGACCGGGTGCGGCTGTTCCTGGCCGTCACCGGCGTGCTGAGCCCGGTCGCCGGCAACCGTCTGCTGCTGCTCGACCGGCACCGCGACCCGGAGATCCAGTCGTTCATCCGGCGCCGGATCCGCGGCAACGACCGGCGCTCGCTGCGGGCGATCGCGCGCTGGCTGCTGACCGAGCCGGACCGGGTCGACGAGCTGGCCGCGGCGCTGCGCCGGGACGGGCTGCCGTGCGCGGTGCTCTGCGGAGCGCAGGAGACCACCTGGCCGGTGGCCGAGCAGCGGGCGATGGCCGAGCGGCTCGGCGCCCCCTTCACCGCGATTCCCGGAGGCGGGCACTCGGTCAACGTGGACCGGCCGGAGGCGCTCGTCGCGGAACTGCTCGGCTTCTGGGCCGAGGCCGCGGTGGGCGCGGACGAACCCGCGGTCTGACGCGGCGGGGCGTCAGCCCTCGTCCAGCTCCACCAGGAACGACGTCGTCTTGCCGCCGCCCGGCGCGGCGCGCACCCACCAGCTCGAGGTCAACGCGTCCACCAGGCTCAGGCCTCGATGGTGCTCGTCCTCGGGACCCGCGTCGAGCAGCATCGGCAGGTCCACGCAGCGGTCGGTCACCTCGCACAGCAGCCGACGCGGCTCGGTGCCCGGGTTGCGCTGCAGCTCGCGCGGCCCGTAGACCAGCCGGGCGTGTACGGTGATCGGCCCCGCGCCGTGCAGGACCGAGTTCGTCACCAGTTCGCTGAACGCCACCAGGGCGCCGTAGGCCTGGTCCTCCTTGCCGGGGCACTGCGCGTCGAGCCAGCCCTCCAGCCAGATCCGGGCCAGCCTCGCGTGCACCGGCAGCGCCGGGAACGTCCACCACACCCCGTCGGCCGGGGCGGCGGCGGCCTCGGCCTCGGCGTCGACCGGTGGCGCTTCGTGCATCATGGTGCGCATCGCAGACCACTACCTCTCGGTTGCGCGGTCTGACGGTCCGCCTCGTTCGCGGCGCGTCATCCGTTGTACTCACCGAGACTAGGCCGTGCGGAGGCGATTGCGGATGCACTTTGCATCAGTGCAACACTTTCGAGCTACGCAAAGTCCCCTTCGCGTCCGCTTTCCGTGATAAACGCAGGTCCCCTCGACGCCAGGTGGGACGTCGAGGGGACCTGAAACATCGTCACACTCACCGCGCGCGCGGAGGATCGTGCGCCCCCCGCGGTCGGATATCAGACCTGGTCGGCCTTCTCCAGCGCGGTGCAGCAGGTGTCGGTGATGAGCCGGGTCACGTTGTAGGGGTCGCAGTTGGCGTTCGGGCGACGGTCCTCGAGGTAGCCCTTCTGGTCCACCTCGACCTGCCACGGGATGCGGACCGAGGCGCCGCGGTTCGACACGCCGTAGCTGTACTCGTTCCACGGGGCGGTCTCGTGCAGGCCGGTGAGCCGGTCCTGGATGCCGTCGCCGTAGCCCGTGACGTGCTCGAGCGGCTTGCCCTCGGCGCCCAGCGACTCGGCGGCGGTGATGATCGGCTCGTACGCCTCGCGCATGGCCTTGGTGGAGAAGTTGGTGTGCGCGCCCGCGCCGTTCCAGTCGCCCTTCACCGGCTTGGCGCCGAAGCTGACGGTCACGCCGTAGTCCTCGGCCACGCGGTGCAGCAGCCAGCGCGCGATCCACAGGTGGTCGGCGACCTCGGTGGTGCCGGCCGGGCCGACCTGGAACTCCCACTGGCCGGGCATGACCTCGGCGTTGATGCCGGAGATCTTCAGGCCCGCCTCGAGGCAGGCGTCGAGGTGCTTCTCGACGACGTCGCGGCCGACGATGTTCGAGGCGCCGACGCCGCAGTAGTACGGGCCCTGCGGGCCGGGGAAGCCGCCGCCCTCGGGGAAGCCGAGCGGACGCTCGCCGTCGAAGAGGGTGTACTCCTGCTCGATGCCGAACCACGGCTCCTGCGCGGCGAAGCGCTCGGCCACCTCGACGTTGGCGGCGCGGGTGTTGGACTCGTGCGGCGTGAAGTCGATGTTCTGGACCTCGCAGAGCACCAGCACGTCGGCGCCGCCGCGGATCGGGTCCGGAACGGTGAGCACCGGCTGCAGGACGCGGTCCGAGGCGTGGCCCTCGGCCTGGTTGGTGCTGGATCCGTCGAAGCCCCAGATGCCCGGCTCGGCGCCGTCGGCAAGAATCTTCGTCTTCGACCGCAGCTGCGCGGTCGGCTTGGTGCCGTCGATCCAGATGTACTCGGCCTTGTAGCTCACGGGCATTCCTCAGCAGGCGTCAGGGGGTTCTGGCCCCACCAGGCTCACAGCACCTCGTTTCCGCCTTGTTAACCGGTCGTGAACTCGGCATCAATCACGTGACGGACCGCTGCCCGGCGGGTCCTGGTCGCGGTGCTCGAACCACTCCCGTGGCGGACCGTCGCCGAACCACTCTTCCGGGTCATCGTCGCCCTCCCGGAAGATCGGGCTGTCGGCGTTGGTGACCACGGCGGCCAGCGGCGGCAGCAGCGCGGCCACGACGCTCATCACGCCCGCCGCGAAGACGGAGTAGTAGCGCACCCAGGTCCAGGCCAGCACGATGAGCAGCAGGCAGCAGCCCATGATCGCGAAGTAACGCAGGTGCCTGCGGCGCTCGGTGATCGGCCGCGGCGGTCTCGGCGCGCTCGGCTCGGGCGCCACGGGCCGGTAGGGCGGGATGTCGCGGCCGGGCTGGTAATGCGCGCCCTGCCTGATGCGGACCCCGACCACGACGATGTTCCCCAGGGACAGCAGCGCGACCAGCGCGAAGAAGGCCAGGAAGGGCAGCGAGCGGAGCCAGAACCCGAAGATGCCGACGCCGAGCAGCCCGTTGGCCAGGCCCAGGCAGGCCAGCACCAGGCGCATCCGCAGCGGGCTGCGGGCATGCGTCGGCTCATCCCCCGTCCGCACCCGGTGATGCTGCTGCCATTCCATGCGCGCCATCCTAGAGAGAACCGGGTACCCGGCCGGATCCACCCCAATCAGGGCCTCCACCTGGCCCGATACCCAATGTGACCCAGATCACACATATCAAGTGAACGAAACGGTTTCGTTCATTCGGTGGTCGAGGTAGGGTTTCTACTGTACGAAACGGTTTCGTTCTCCAGGTCGGGCGGTATCATCCGGCCAGCGAGCGTGGCCGTCACCGGAATCGGCCGCGAAAGGAGTCGGACATGGTCGACAGCGACGTCGCCGAGAAGGATCTGCCCGCCTCCCGGCGCGGAGCCGGCCGCCGGACGGCGATCTGCCAGGCGGCGTGCGACCTGCTGGCCAAGGTGGGCTACGACCGGATGACGATGGACGCCATCGCCAACCAGGCCAAGGCCAGCAAGGCGACCATCTACCGAATGTGGCCGGACAAGCCGCAACTGGTGGCCGAGGCGCTCAAGTGCCAGTTCGGGGACACCGCCGAGGTACCGGACACCGGCTCGCTGCGCGGCGACCTGATGGCCATCATGACGATCGCCTGCGGGGCGGCTTCCAGCGAGATCGGCGAGATCATCGCGGGCGTGCTGACCGCGGCCGCGCACGATCCGCGGCTGGCCGAGACGCTGAACCAGACGGTGTTCGCGGACAAGGCCAAGATGCACGTGGACCTGGTGCGGCGCGCGGCGGAGCGGGGCGAGGTGCACCCCGACACCGATCCGACGCTGATCCACGAGGTGATCCACTCGCTGATCTCCGGACGCATCACGTGGAACATCGGGCCGCTCGACGACGAGTACTGCACGCACGTGGTGGACGACATTCTGATTCCGGTCATGACGTACCGCAAACCCTGACCGACCAGGCCTTTCGGGGGCGCCGCGACGCCCCCGGAGGCTCTCGAGACCGAAAAATCGCGTGATCTTGTCGGCGGCGCCCCGTAGCGTGGGCTGCCGGCCGGGGACCGACAGTCCCCTCGTATCGAACATTTGTTCACTCAAACGTAACCCCAGAGGGGACCGGAACATGTCAGACCTCCTCGCGGCGGACGCCCCGCCGAAGGATCCGCGGCGCTGGCTGGCCCTGGTGGTCATGCTCTTCGCGCAGCTCATGGTCGTACTGGACAGCACGATCGTGAACATCGCGATGCCGCAGGCGCAGACGGCCCTGCACATCACCGACGCCAACCGGCAGTGGATGCTCACCGCGTACACGCTGACCTTCGGCGGGCTGCTGCTGCTCGGCGGCCGGATCGCCGACTACGTGGGCCGCAAGCGCATCTTCCTGATCGGCCTCGTCGGCTTCGCGCTGGCCTCCGCGCTCGGCGGCCTGGCGCAGAACGAGGGCATGCTCTTCGGCGCCCGCGCGCTGCAGGGCGCCTTCGGCGCCATCCTCGCCCCGGCCTCGCTCTCCCTGATCACCGTGACCTTCACCGACGTCAAGGAGCGCGCGCAGGCCTTCGGCATGCTCGGCGCGATCAGCGGCGTCGGCGCGGCGATCGGCCTGGTCATGGGCGGCTGGCTGACGCAGGACTTCAGCTGGCGCTGGTGCCTGTTCGTGAACATCATCATGGCCGCCATCGCCTTCGCCGCCGCGGTCCCGCTGCTGCACGAGTCCAAGGCGCACGGCAACACCAAGTACGACATCCCCGGCGCGATCCTGGCGACCGCGGGCCTGGCCAGCGTCGTCTACGGCTTCACCAACGCGGCCAAGCCCGGCCAGGGCTGGGCGGCCGGCGAGACGCTGCTGTTCCTGGTCGGCGGCGGCCTGATGCTGGTGGCCTTCGTCTTCGTCGAGGCCCGGGTGTCCAACCCGCTGCTGCCGCTGCGGGTGATCTGGCACGGCAACCGGGGCGGTTCCTACCTGGCCTCGGTGCTGGTGGGCGCGGGCATGTTCGGCATGTTCATGTTCTTCACGTACTACTTCCAGCAGTCGCTGGGGTACTCGCCGCTGAAGACCGGCCTGCTCTACCTGCCCTTCACCGGCGCGCTGATCGTCACGGCCGGAGCGGTCAGCCCGCTGCTGCCGCGGATCGGCCCGCGCATCCTGATGACCTACGGCGCGCTGGTCGCGGCGGGCGGCCTGTTCTGGCTGAGCCAGCTGAACCTGCACTCCTCCTACCCGGCGATGATCATGCCCTCGATGCTGATCATGGCGCACGGCATGGGCTGCGTGTTCGTCCCGCTGGCCAACACCGCGCTGACCGGCGTCGCCGACCACGACGCGGGCGTGGCCAGCGCCATGGTGAACACGACGCAGCAGATCGGCGGCTCGCTCGGCGTGGCGCTGCTCAACACCTTCTTCACCACGGCGAGCGGCACCTACTTCGCCGCGCACTCCGGGGCACTCGGCCAGGCCCAGGCCCTGGCGCTGGGCGCGATCCACGGCTACAACGTGGCCTTCACGGTCAGCGGCGCGCTGATCGCCGCCGCCGCGGTGATCATCTTCCTGCTGATCCGCAAGGACCCGGAGCAGGAGGGCGCGGTGGCCGGGGCGCCGACCGAGCGTCCGGTGGTGCACGTGGGCTGAGGCCCGCCTCGCACACGAAGGCGAAAAAGGACCCTCGGGCCGACTCCGTCGTCGGCTCGAGGGTCCTTCGCTCTCCGTGGTGACTCAGCGTATTGTCACATTGTTACGGCGCTCTCACGCCGCGGCCGACCTACAGGCCCGCCTCGAAGGCCGGGTAGTACGCGTACTGCTGGCCGTCGGCGGTCGGGTGGTAGGACTCGGTGATGTCCAGCCAGTTGAGCGAGTGCAGCCAGGGGCTGCTGTCGCAGATCTCGTGGCCGGAGAAGTTCGAGCGGACGTCCTCGTACACGAAGTCGCCGTACTTCGCGACCTGCGTCGCGATGACGCTGTCCAGCACGTCGGCCGCGCCGTTGATCGCGGTCCGGCTGGTGCCGCTCAGCCCGACGCAGCTGCCGGACTGGGACAGGTCGTAGAACTCGGGGTAGCCGATGACGATGACGTGCGCGTTCGGCGCGTCCTTGCGGATGTCGGCGTAGGTGGTGTCGAGCAGGCCGGGCAGGGTGTTCTTGGCGTAGCTCTCGGCGCTGTTCACGGCCGCGACGCAGCCGCTCGTGCCCTCGAGCACGCAGTCCTCCATGACCGTGCTGAAGCCCGCGTCGTTCCCGCCGATGGTGATGGACACCAGGTCGGTGGACGAGTTCAGCGCGCCGAGCTGGCTGCTGATCACGTCCGAGGTCTTGGCACCGGAGCAGGCCTCGTCGGTGAAGCTGATCGACGAGTCGGCCTTGTCGTAGAGGTACGGGTAGGCGCTCTCGCTGACGTCGCAGCTGTTGATGTAGCTGCCGGAGCCGACCCCCGACGAGTACGAGTCGCCGAGGGCGACGTAGTCGCTGTAGCTGGCGGCGTGGGCGGCGCCGGTGGCGAACAGGGTCAACGCGGCGGCGGTGCCCGCGGTGGCGATGGCCGAGACGCATCGCCGGGTTCTGACGGACTTCATGGCTGGGTATCCTCCCTGGTGGCAGCCTTGTATAAACAAGTAACCACGAATCAGACCCGTCACAAGGCGATTTCCGAGTCTTTACGGAGTTTCACGATCCGTGCGTGTGCGCAGGGGTGCGCGGCGGTGAACGCGCGGTGCGCCGGGGGGCGCCGCGGCGGCCGCGGGCGGCTCGGCGCGCGCCCCGGGCGCGCGCGACGGCAGAATGAACGCGTGAGGATTCTGGAGGTCGTACTCGGCTCGCTGATCGTGCTGGCCACATGGGTGTCGGTGGTGGCGAACCTGGTGGTGCCGCGCGGACTGCGGTCGCGCTACACCCGGATGATCCGCGACGTGGTCCGCGGCCCGTTCCAACTGGCCGCCGACCGCTGCCGGACGTTCGAGAGCAAGGACCTGATCCTGGCCTGGGCCGCCCCGCTGTCCATCCTGTTCACGCTGCTCAGCTGGCTGGCGCTGTCCGTCCTCGGCTTCGGCTTCGTGCTGTCCGGCGTCGGCGACATCGGCATCGGCCAGGGCATGCTCGAGTCGGGCTCCTCGGTGTTCACCCTCGGCTTCCTCAGCAGCTCGGACAGCCAGCAGACCTCCGTCGACTTCTGCGCCGCCGCGACGGGTCCGGTGATGATCGGCCTGCTGGTCGGATACCTCCCGGCGATGTACAGCGCCTACTCCCAGCGCGAGGCCGAGGTGACGATGCTTCAGGCCAGGGCGGGCGTGCCGGCCTGGGGGCCCGAGATCCTGATGCGCCACGTCCAGGTGCCGGGCCTGATCACCCAGCTGACCGTGCTCTACCAGGGCTGGGAACGCTGGGCCGCCCAGATCGCGGAGAGCCACACCAGCTACCCCGTGCTGATCCACTTCCGCTCCCCGAGGGCGACGAGGAACTGGCTCATCGCCCTGCTCGCCATCATGGACGCCGCGGCGCTGGAACTGGCCCTCAACCCCTCGAAGCCGAAGGCCACCATGCGCATGACCCTGCGGGCCGGATTCACCTGCCTCAGGGAGATCGCCGACGTCGAGGGGATCCCCTACGAGTCCGACCCCGACCCCGACAGCGAGATCCAGCTCACCTACGCCGAGTTCTCGCAGGGCTTGGACATGCTGCGCTACGCCGGCTACACGATGGAGCGCGGCGCCGAGGAGGCCTGGGCCCACTTCCGAGGCTGGCGCGTCAACTACGAGTCCCTCGCCTACACCCTCGCCTACCGCATCGACGCCGTGGCCGCCCCCTGGTCCGGCCCCAGACGCACCCAGCGCCAGGTCCTCTCCGTCCGCTCCCCCGTCGACCGCCAGCCCTCGGTCGCCCGCGCGGAGGACAGGCAGCAGGCGGCGGCACAGGAACGGAACGGGGTGGGGGGTCGCTGACTCTCAGTCCACGCAGGGCACCCCCGGCGGCGGGTTGAACGTCGTCGGCGCGGCGGGTGTCGTGGCGGCGGGGGCGGCCGACGCCGGAGCGGCGGCCGCGTGGTGCTGCGCCGTGCCCGCGCCGGGTGTCTTGGCCGCCTCGACCGCCACGTGGGTCAGCGGCAGACTGTCGCCGAAGGCGTTCTCCGAGGCCCCTGCCGATTGCGGGACCTGGGGAATCGTGCCGCCGCCGGCCATGCCCGGCGGAGTCTTGCCGGCGATGAGGTCTTGGGCGTCGGTGCGGACCTTGACGGGGTCGATGAGGTTGACGGACTCGCCGTCCTCGGTGGCGAAGCCCTCGATGGGGAGGGTGTAGAAGCTCACCCTGCCCGAGGTCACGGCGCCCGCCT
>DASTAE010000314.1:0-5976 GCA_035712985.1 Actinospica sp. | reverse complement strand
ACCTGATCGCCGAGGCCCTGGGCGTGCGCCCGATCCGGCTGGACCCGCACGCGCGCGGCGGCCAGGGCATCCGGCTCAATCCGCTGGACCCGGCGATCACCAGCACCGGCCAGCTGGCGCTGCTGCGCACCATCGTCGAGGTCGCGCTCGGCCGCGCGCTGGACGAGCGCTCCGGCTACGCGCTCAAGGCCGCGCACACCACGGTGCACGCGGACGCGCAGCGCCTCGGGCAGCAAGCGATCCTGCACGACGTCGTCGACGCGCTGCGCGAGCCGCGCCCGGAGGCGGCCGAGGAGATGAACATCGGGCTCGAGGACGTGCGCGAGTGGGGCCTGGACGTGGCCCTGGTGCTCGACCGCCTCGTGGACGGCGACCTGAAGGGCATGTTCGACGGGGCGACCACCGAGGGCATCGACCTCGACTCGCCGCTGATCGTCTTCGACCTGTCCACGATCGACCGCAACTCGATCGCGATGCCGATCCTGATGGCGATCGTCGGGGTCTGGCTGGAGCACTCCTGGCTGCGGCCGGACCGGCGCAAGCGCATCCTGCTCGTCGAAGAGGCCTGGCACATCATCAGCCAGCCCTCGGTCGCCCAGCTGTTCCAGCGCCTGCTGAAGTTCGGCCGGCGCCTCGGTCTCTCCTTCGTGGCCGTCGTCCACCACCTGTCCGACGTGATAGACGGCGCCGCGGCGAAGGAGGCGGCCGCGATCCTGAAGATGGCCTCCACCCGCACGATCTACATGCAGAAGTCCGACGAGGCCCGCGCCACCGGCCGGGTCCTCGGCCTGCCCCGCTGGGCCGTGGAGATCATCCCGACGCTGTCCCCGGGCATCGCGGTCTGGGACGTGAACGGCGACGTGCAGGTGGTCAAGCACATCGTCACCGAGGTCGAGAAGCCCCTGGTGTACACCGACCGCGCGATGACCGAGAGCTCCCCGCGCGAGGGCCTGGACTCGCCCCCGATCGCCCCCGCCCAGCCGGCCCTGCCCCCGGCCGCCCCCGTGCTGCAGCCGGTCGTGGCGACCGTGGCCCGCGCCCTGCCGCCGACCAGGGCGGTGGTCGCGATGCCGCAGCCGGTCCAGCCGGTGGCGCTCCCGGTGACCTCGGCCAGGCCGGTGCCGAAGCCGGATCAGGGCCCGGAGCACGACCAGGACCAGTCGCCGGAATCGGAAGCGGCCGAGCCGCGCGACGTGCCCGGGGCCGAGACCGAGCTCGGGGCTGTGGCCGCGGCCACGGTCCACGAACCGGAGATCGAGGACCCGGCCGAGGACATCCCCCTGCACGGCCTGCGCCCGGTGGCCCCGCCCACCATCTCCGCCGCCGCCAAGGCGACCATGGACGACCCGGAGCTCACCGCCCTGGCCGCGGCCCTCTTCGGCCCGCGCGCCCAGACCCCCAGCCACCCCCGCGACTCCGGCGGAGGCGGCTGAACCGAGCCGAGCGAGTGGGGCCGGGGCCGGCCGGGCCGAGCGAGAAGCCTCAGTCCGAAGCCGTCGACGGACGGCACGGCCACTGGTTCCCGCACAGGCAGTAGTCCGGCCCGTTCGCGATGGCCACCAGGCCGTGCACCGCGTGCCGGGAGATGCGAGTGTCGCTCGGGATGACGTTGTGCCGCGTGGTGCTGTTCACAGTGACTCCTCACGGTGAGCTGACGGGCTCTCACCCCGAGTAACGAGCGTCCACTGTTCCAGTCACGTTCACATCAAACGATTTTCCGAATGTATGAGCGCGATGAACGCTCATCTTCCTCACGGACGCCACCGCGCCCTAGGGCTTGAGCCGGTCCACCGCCACCAACCGGGGCGAGTCGCTGTCCGAGGCGCTGAAGTGGAGGATCCAGGCGGAGCCGGTGGGAAGGGGTTCGGTGGTCCAGCGGTCGGCCAGTTCGGGGGTCCAGGGCTGGCCGTTGAGGGTGGGCTCGCGGTCCGGATGCGCGAAGCCGGGGGCGTGCAGGGCGGCGGCGATGAGCTCGTTCAGCAGGGGGCCGTGCGTGCACACGACGGTGCCGGTGCGGCGGTCCGCCAGGTCCCTCAACCAGGAGACCACGGCTCTGGGCGCGTGCACGTAGGAGATCTCGGTGAGGGCCGAGTCCAGCTTCATCGCGATGCCGTAGAGGTCCGCGTAGGGCTTCACGGTGTCCACGCAGCGCACGGCGGGGGAGCTGATCAGCTCGGGGGCGCCGTAGACGGCCAGGAGTTCGGCCAGGGCGATGGCCTGCTGCTGTCCGGCCGGGGCCAGCGGCCTGAGCAGGTCGTCGGGCCACTGGTGTCCGCGGCCCTCCGCCTTCCCGTGCCGCTGCAGCACGATCGGGAAGGTCTCGGGCGGGCCGGCCAGGAAGGCGTCGAGGACGGTCGCGTCCAGGGGGCTGGTCAGGTGCTTGCGCGCTTGCGAGGCGCCGACCCAGACGAGCTCGTCCACCTCGTCGTTGGGGACGAACTCCTCGACGTCGCTCGCCTTCGGGGCGGTCGCGGCCCAGTACTTGACCCGCTTGCTCCTGCCCAGCACCTCGTACTCGGTGTCGGGCAGCCTGCGCCCCAGCACGACGCGGTGCGCGGTCTCCTCCTCGACCTCGCGCACGGCGGTGAGCACCGCGTGCTCGCCGGGGTCGGCCTTGCCCTTGGGGAAGGACCAGTCGTCGTAGCGGGGCCGGTGGATCAGCGCGATCTCGGGCTCCGCGCCGCCTTGTCCCGGCCGCCAGAGCACCGCTCCGGAGGCCTTGATCCGGCTCAGGTCGTTCGGGGGCTGCTGCGTCGACATGGTGAGATCAGCGTACTTCCTCCGCGAACCACGCGCGGTAGGACGGGGCCGTGGCGGAGGTCCACAGCTCGGGAAAGGCCCGGCGCGAGCGCGCGATCTCGGCCCGCGACTCGCCGAGCAGCCGCCCCAGCACGAAGCCGGTGCTGGTCGCGATGCGCGGGGACTGGGCCGCGCGCAGCACGATCTCGCCGGCCACGGCCGCGTCCTGCTGCTGTCCCAGCTCCTCGGTGACCCGGGTCAGCTGCGAGGCGAAGGCCTCGGCCGGAATCCCGATCACCGGCACGCACACCTCGGCGGCGTACCGCGCCCGCTTGGCGCTGATCCGCAGCCGGTGCCAGGCCTCGTCGGGACCGTGCTGGTCCACGGCCGCGGCCCGCTTGGCCACCTGGACGAACTCGGCGCGCACCAGCGGCGGCAGCACCCGCTCCGCGGCCTCGGACAGCGGGCCGCCGCCCGCCGCCACGGTCTGCGGGGCCAGCGCGATCCGGTCGGCCAGCGCGTGGAAGTCGGAGCCGGCCAGGGCCGAGAGGGTCGCGTCGTGGGCCGCCGCGTAGTCCTTGCCGAGCATCCGGTCCACCAGCGTGTGCGCCCGCAGCACGCCGGGATCCTCGGTGCCGTACCGCTCCAGCGCGCCCAGCAGCCGCTCGCGGACCACCTCGATGTCCCGCTCCGGGGCGATCACGTCGGTCAGCGCGGAGATCTGCCCGCTCAGGCCGTCGGCCCACTCGGCGTCCAGCAGCGGCCGGAAGGTGCGCAGCACCGAGCGGGTGCGCCGGCAGGCCACGCGCAGCTTGTGCGCGGCCTCCGGCTTGTCCTGGCGCAGCCGGGGCAGCTGCGCCAGGAAGGCGTTGCTCTGCTCCGCCAGATACATGCGCAGCACGTCACCCGCCGTCGGGTCCATGCGCGTCCCACCTGCTTCCACCCCGTTGATCCTGGTCGCGTACATCTGACTCATCCACATCGCTACGGCGCCCTGGTGGCGGCGCCGGCCGGACCGCGTCCCGCTCGGGACGGGCGATTGCTCAGCCCATTCGGGCCCGCCGCGCCGCCGAGCGCTGGTTGCGCGCGGCGATCAGCGCGGTCTGCACGTCCCGGGTGGGCACGCCCTCGGGAGCGCTGCGCCGGGTCCAGTCACCCTCGGGGCCGAGCTCCCAGCAGGAGGCGTCCGGAGCGAACACGGTGTCGACGAGCCCGATCAGGGTACTGCGGTGCGCCGGCTCCGATATCCGTACGAGCGCCTCGACCCGCCGGTCCAGGTTGCGGTGCATCATGTCCGCCGAGCCGATCCAGACCTGCGCGGGTTCCGCCGCGGTGCGCACGGCGCCGCGGCTGGGCAGGTCCTCGCCGAAGATGTAGATCCGCGAGTGCTCGAGGAAGCGGCCGAGGACGCTGCGCACCCGGATCGTCTCGGACAGCCCGGGCACCCCGGGCCGCAGGGCGCACATGCCGCGCACCACGAGGTCCACCGGCACGCCGGCCTGCGAGGCGTCGTAGAGCGCGTCGATGACGGCCTCGTCCACCAGCGAGTTCATCTTCATCCGGATGCGCGCGGTGCGGGCCAGCGCCCGGCGGCCGCTCTGCATCTTGGCCTTCTCCCCCTCGATCTTCTCGATGATCGAGTCGCGCAGGCCGGTCGGCGCCGTGAGCAGGCGCCGGTAGCTGGTGGTGCGCGAGTAGCCGGAGAGCCGGTTGAACAGGTGGGTCAGATCCTCGCCGACCTGAGGGTCGCAGGTCAGCAGGCCGAGGTCCTCGTACTGCCGGGCGGTCTTCGGGTTGTAGTTGCCCGTGCCGATATGCGCGTAGCGGCGCAGCCGGCCGCCCTCCTGACGGACCACCAGCGAGAGCTTGCAATGCGTCTTGAGGTCCATCACGCCGTACACGACGTGACAGCCCGCCTGCTCCAGCGTGCGGGCCCAGACGATGTTGGCGTGCTCGTCGAACCTGGCCTTGATCTCGATCAGGACGAGCACCTCCTTGCCCGCTTCGGCGGCGTCCACCAGCGCGTCCACGATCGGGGAGTCGCCGCTGGTGCGGTAGAGGGTCTGCTTGATCGCACGTACGTCCGGGTCGGCGGCGGCCTGCTCGAGGAAGGCCTGCACCGAGGTGGTGAACGAGTCGTAGGGGTGGTGCAGCAGGATGTCGTGCTGCCGCATCGCGGCGAACACGTCCACGCCGGCGCTCGACTCGAACTCGACCAGGTCGGGGTGCATCGCGGTGGCGAACGGCGGGTATTTGAGCTCCGGCCGGTCCTCGCCCGCGATCGCGAACAGCCCGGTCAGGTCGAGCGGGGCGGGCAGCCGCATGATCTCGGCCTCGCCGATGTCCAGCTCGCGCACCAGCACTTCCAGCACGCCGGGGTCGATGGTGTCCTCGACCTCGAGGCGCACCGGCGGTCCGAAGCGGCGGCGCATCAGCTCGCGCTCGAGGGTCTCGAGCAGGCTCTGCGACTCCTCCTCGGCCTCGACGTCCACGTCCTCGTTCCTGGTGACCCGGAAGGTGTGGCAGCCGAGCACCTCCATGCCGTTGAACAGGTGCGGCAGATGCGCCGCGATCAGCTGCTCCAGCGGCACGTAGCGCTGCTCGCTCACCTCGATGAAGCGCGGCAGCAGCGGCGGCACCTTGACCCTGGCGAAGTGCTCGTGCTGGGTGACCGGGTTGCGCACCTGCACGGCGAGGTTCAGCGAGAGCCCGGAGATGTACGGGAAGGGGTGCGAGGGGTCCACGGCCAGCGGCGTGAGCACCGGGAAGATCCGCTCCCGGAAGAGCACGTACAGCTCGTCCTGCTCGGCCTTGCTGAGGTCGTTCCAGGGCACGATCTCGATGCCCTGCGCGGCCAGCTCCGGGCGCACCTGCTCCTGGAAGTGCAGCGCGTGCCGGCGCATCAGCTCGCGCGAGGTGGTCCAGATCCGCTGCAGCTGCTCGCGGTGGCTCAGGCCCGAGGCGGTGGCCCCGGCCGCGCCGGTGGCGATCCGCCGCTTGAGCCCGGCGACCCGGACCATGAAGAACTCGTCGAGGTTGTTCGCGAAGATCGCGCTGAACTTCGCGCGCTCGAGCAGCGGAACGTCCTTGTCCTCGGCCAGGTCGAGCACCCGGCTGTTGAACTGGAGCCAGGAGGCCTCCCGGTCCAGAAAACGCGAGGCCGACGCAGCGCTCGGCTCCCCAGACTGTTCCATGATCCAACTTTCGCATAGCAGAATGAACGGAGAGTGTCCTCCG
>DASTAE010000313.1:0-13863 GCA_035712985.1 Actinospica sp. | reverse complement strand
CCCGGCTTGACGTTCGCCACCCACCACTCGGGCGAGCCCTTACCGGAACCCATCCGGGTCTCGGCGGGCTTCTTGGTCAGCGGACGGTCGGGGAAGATCTGGATCCAGACCTTGCCGCCACGGCGGATGTGCCGGTTGATCGCGATACGCGCCGACTCGATCTGTCGGTTCGTCACGTATGCCGGCGTCAGCGCCTGGATGCCGTACTCGCCGAAGTTCAGCTCGTTGCCGCCCTTCGACGCACCGCCGCGCTCCGGGTGGTGCTGCTTGCGGTGCTTGACCCTACGCGGGATCAGCATGGGATCAGCCCTCCTTCGGAGCTTCTGCGGCCGCGCCGGCGGTGGCCTCGGCCGGAGCCTCGGTCGCCGGGGCGGCGGTGTTCTCGTTACGGCCCTGGCCACGCCCGCCGCGCTCGCCGCCGCGCTCGCCGCCACGGCCCGGACGGCCGCCGCGGGGACGGTCGCCGCCGCGACGGTCGTCACGACCGCCGCCGGTGGACGGACGGCGCTGCTCGGCCGCGGCCGCGGCGCGCGCCGCGCTCAGCGAGGTGACGTCGCCCTTGTAGACCCAGACCTTCACGCCGATGCGGCCGAAGGTGGTGCGGGCCTCGTAGAAGCCGTAGTCGATGTTCGCGCGCAGCGTGTGCAGGGGCACGCGGCCCTCGCGGTACTGCTCGGAACGCGACATCTCGGCGCCGCCGAGACGGCCGGAGACCTGGACCTTCACGCCCTTGGCGCCGGCCTTCATCGTGGTCTGGATCGCCTTGCGCATGGCACGGCGGAACGCGACCCGCGAGGACAGCTGCTCGGCCACGCCCTGAGCGATGAGCTGGGCGTCCATCTCGGGGTTCTTCACCTCGAGGATGTTGAGCTGCACCTGCTTGCCGGTGAGCTTCTCCAGCTCGCCGCGGATGCGCTCGGCCTCGGCGCCACGCCGGCCGATCACGATGCCCGGGCGCGCCGTGTGGATGTCCACGCGGACGCGGTCGCGGGTGCGCTCGATCTCGACCTTGGAGATGCCGGCCCGCTCCATGCCCTTGGTCATGAGCTTGCGGATCTCGACGTCTTCCTTGACGTACGCCTTGTACATCTTGTCGGCGTACCAGCGGGACTTGAAGTCCGTGGTGATGCCGAGGCGGAAGCCGTGCGGGTTGACCTTCTGTCCCATTACCGGTTCCTGCCCTTCTTAGCGGCGGCCTCGGCGGGCTGCTCGACCACGATGGTGATGTGGCTGCTGCGCTTGCGGATGCGGTAGGCGCGGCCCTGGGCGCGCGGCCGGAACCGCTTCAGGGTCGGGCCCTCGTCCACGTACGCGGCCGCGATGACCAGGTCGCCGTGGAGCTGCTTGTTGTTCCGGGCGTTGGCGGCCGCCGAGGCGACAGCCTTGTAGACCGGCTCGGCGGCGGCCCACGGGGCGAAGCGCAGGTAGTCCAGCGCCTCCTCCACGTTGCGGCCACGCACCTCGTCGACCACGCGACGGACCTTCATCGGCGTCATCCGGACGTGCTTCGCCTGGGCGAGCGCCTGGTTGGCGGGCAGGTCCTTGGCCTTGTTCTCAGCCACGGCGGGACCTCCGATCGTCCTTCACGTGACCCTTGAACGTGCGGGTCGGGGCGAACTCGCCCAGCTTGTGGCCGACCATCGACTCGGTGACGAACACCGGGACGTGCTTGCGGCCGTCGTGCACGGCGATCGTGTGACCCAGCATCGCCGGGACGATCATCGAGCGCCGGGACCACGTCTTGATGACGTTGTGCGTCCCCTTGTCGTTCTGGGCGTCCACCTTCTTGATCAGGTGGTCGTCCACGAAGGGACCCTTCTTCAGACTGCGCGGCATCTAGACCTCCTCCTAGCGCTTCTTGTTCGACTTGCGGCGACGGATGATCAGCTTGTCGCTCGGCTTGCCCGGCTTGCGGGTGCGGCCTTCCTTCTGACCCCAGGGCGAGACCGGGTGGCGACCACCGGAGGTCTTGCCCTCACCACCACCGTGCGGGTGGTCGATCGGGTTCATCGCGACACCGCGGACGGTCGGGCGCTTGCCCTTCCAGCGCATACGGCCGGCCTTGCCCCAGTTGATGTTGCTCTGCTCGGCGTTGCCGACCTCGCCGACGGTCGCGCGGCAGCGCGCGTCGACGTTGCGGACCTCGCCGGAGGGCATACGCAGCTGGGCGTAGGGGCCGTCCTTGGCGACGAGCTGGACGCTGGCGCCGGCCGAGCGGGCGATCTTCGCGCCGCCGCCGGGCCGCAGCTCGATGGCGTGGATCGTGGTGCCGGTCGGGATGTTGCGCAGCGGCAGGTTGTTGCCCGGCTTGATGTCGGCCCCGGGGCCGGACTCGATCGGGTCGCCCTGCTTCAGCTTCGCCGGAGCGATGATGTAGCGCTTCGTGCCGTCCGCGTAGTGCAGCAGCGCGATGCGGGCGGTGCGGTTGGGGTCGTACTCGATGTGCGCGACCTTGGCCGGCACGCCGTCCTTGTCGTCACGACGGAAGTCGATGACGCGGTAGGCGCGCTTGTGACCGCCACCCTGGTGCCGAACCGTCACGCGACCCTGCGCGTTGCGACCGCCCTTGCTGTGCAGCGGGCGGACCAGAGACTTCTCCGGGGTGTCCCGGGTGATCTCGACGAAGTCGGCAACGCTGGAGCCGCGGCGACCGGGGGTCGTCGGCTTGTACTTGCGAATGCCCATGGCTGTGAGATTCCTCTAATTCCTCGGTGCCGGCCTCAGGAGACCGGACCCCCGAAGATGTCGATGCGGCTCTTCTTGCTGGCGTCCGTCGGCTGCGGGTCGACCGACACGATGGCGCGCTTGGTCGCGGCGCGCTGACCATAGGTCCCCACGCGGGTGCGCTTGCGCTTGCCCTTGCGGTTGATCGTGTTCACAGCCGTCACCTTGACGTCGAAGAGCAGCTCGACCGCGTCGCGGATCTGCTCCTTGTTGGCGTCCGGATGCACGATGAACGTGTACTTGTTCTCGTCGAGGAGCGCGTAGCTCTTCTCCGAGACGACCGGCCGGATCAGCAGGTCGCGGGCGATGACGTAACGGTCCTTGGCGGCCATCAGCTATCGCTCCCTTCCGTGTCGGCCGAGGCCTTCTTCGGTCCCGCCACGAAGGCGTCGAAGGCGGCCCGCGTGAAGATCACGTCGTCGCTGACGAGCACGTCGTACGTGTTCAGCTGGTCGGCGTGCAGCAGGTGGACCTCGGGGAGGTTGCGCAGCGAGAGCCACGCGTTGATCTCATCGCGGCCGAGCACCACGAGCACGTTCTTACGCTCGGTCACGGCCTTGATCGCGGTCTTCGCGGCCTTGGTCGACGGGGTGTCCGCGACGAACGCGTCCACCACGTGCAGCCGCTCGTTGCGGGCCCGGTCCGACAGGGCGCAGCGCAGGGCCGCGGCCTTCATCTTCTTCGGGGTCCGCTGCGAGTAGTCGCGCGGCTTGGGGCCGTGCACGACGCCACCGCCGGCGAACTGCGGCGCGCGGGTCGAGCCCTGGCGGGCGCGGCCGGTGCCCTTCTGGCGGTACGGCTTCTTGCCACCACCGGACACCTCGCCACGGCGCTTGGTGCTGTGCGTGCCCTGGCGGGCGGCGGCGAGCTGGGCGACGACGACCTGGTGGACCAGGGGGACGTTCAGCTCGACGTCGAAGATCTCCGCGGGGAGATCGACGGTAACAGTGGAAGTCATCTCAATCAGCCCTTCGCCGCCGTCTTGACGAGGACGAGGCCGCCGTTGGGGCCGGGAACGGCACCCTTGATCAGCAGCAGGCCCTTCTCGGCGTCGATCGCGTGGACGGTCAGGTTCTGCACGGTGACCCGCTCGTTGCCCATGCGGCCGGCCATGCGCACGCCCTTGAAGACGCGGCCGGGGGTCGCGCAGGCGCCGATGGAGCCGGGCGAGCGGTGCTTGCGCTGCACACCGTGTCCGGCGCCCAGGCCCCGGAAGTTGTGCCGCTTCATGACGCCCGCGAAGCCCTTGCCCTTGGAGGTGCCCATGACGTCGATCTTCTGACCGGCCTCGAACACCTCGGCGGTGACCTCCTGGCCGGCGGCGTACTCGGCGGCGTCGGAGGTGCGCAGCTCGACCAGGTGACGGCGCGGGGCGACGTCGGCCTTCTCGAAGTGGCCCTTCTCCGGCTTGTTCACCTTGCGCGGGTCGATCTCGCCGAAGGCGAGCTGGACCGCGGCGTAGCCGTCCTTCTCGATGCTGCGCACTTGGGTGACCACGCACGGCCCGGCCTTGACGACGGTCACCGGGACGACCCGGTTGTCCGCGTCCCAGACCTGGGTCATGCCGAGCTTCTCACCCAGGACGCCCTTGATCTGCTTGTCCATGATGTGTAGGCGTCCTTACAGCTTGATCTCGATGTCGACACCGGCCGGCAGGTCGAGACGCATGAGCGAGTCGACGGTCTTGGGGGTCGGGTCGAGGATGTCGATGAGCCGCTTGTGCGTGCGCATCTCGAAGTGCTCGCGCGAGTCCTTGTACTTGTGCGGCGAGCGGATGACGCAGTACACGTTCTTCTCGGTCGGCAGCGGCACCGGGCCAGCGACCTGGGCGCCCGTGCGGCTCACCGTCTCGACGATCTTGCGCGCCGAGGAGTCGATGACCTCGTGGTCGTAGGCCTTGAGCCTGATGCGGATCTTCTGTCCCGCCATGGCTGTCCTTCTTCTCGTCTAGTTCCCTGCGGCTTCCGCGCCGGTCCAGCGGACCGACAGGGCGAGCCCTGCTGTCGTACGACCGCGCGCGGCGTTCCGCATGAGAACTTCAGGCCGTCATCCACCGGGCAGAACGCTCGGCGGACCGTACCCGGCGGTAGGTCTTGTCCGGTTTTCTCCGACCCACGCGGTCGGGCGTGTCGCATAAGGACCACACGCCTTCCCGCAGGCAGGAGGCAGCTCCTGCCGTTCACTATCACTCGAGAGAGGATCGTGATGCGGGCCCGAGACCACGTTCCGCCGCAGCTCACGCCACCCTTGGGGCGGCGGTTGCGGGGACGCGCGCGTCGGAGGCCGACGCGAGTCCGGGCGCCCGGTCCAGGGCATACCTGTGCCGAGCAACCACAACAGTGTGCCGTATACGGGGGGCCGATTCCAAATCCGGGCGCAGCTCAGGCCGCCGAATCCGGCCCGGCTATCCTGTCCCGGCTCCTGCCCACCTGACGAAGGAATCCGCCCCCTCCCATGCGCATCCCCCTTCTCGCCGCGACGGCCCTCGCCGCCGCGCTGCCGCTGCTGCTGGCCGGCTGCTCCCCCTCGGCGCCGGGCGCCGCCGCGGACGCCTCGGGCTCCGCCGCCGCGGGCTCCGCGGACCCGGACGCCGGGCTGCTCACCGGCGCCCGGCTGGCCACGGCCCTGGTGACCACGGGCATCCCCGCGGGCTACGCGGCCAGCGGCTCGGGCACCGAGAACTCCGGCTCCGACTTCCAGACGCCGAGCGACCCGGCCACCGCCGGCCCGAAGTGCGCGAACCTCGAGGCCACCGGCTGGGTCAACCTGGCCGGCTACGGGTCGGCCTCCTTCGCCCAGAACGACTACGTGAACAACGGCAGCTCCGAGGAGTTCGCCCAGGAGATCGACGCCTACCAGGGCACGACCGCCCAGGCCGTGATGGCGGCCCTGGCCAAGCTCGGCACCGCGTGCCCCAGCTTCTCCGACTCCGGCACCAAGAGCACGGTGAAGGTCGCCGTGGCCACCGGCGCCTCGCTCGGCGACGGCACCGTCACCATCACGCTGACCGACCCCTCCTGGAGCAGCTCGGAGACCCTCGTCGCCGTCCGCGTGGGCACGAACGTGGTCACGGTGCTCAACTCGGCCACCGGCGACAGCGCCGCCTACGCGAACAGCCTCGCGGGCGCGATCACGGCGAACGTGAAGAAGCTGGGCTGAGGCGGGGCGGGCGGGGCGGTCCGGCCGGCCCGGGCCGCCCGCCCGCGATCTCGCGTCAGCCGATGAGTCGTCGTCAGCTAACCTGACCGACATGGACCGCCCCCGCTACTTCTGGATCGGCATCGTGCTCGCGCTGTCGATCGCCGCGGCCTGCACGATCGCGGCCGTCTCGAGCAACCGCCGGGGCGGCGATTCGGGTCTCAGCCCTCTGCTGGTCACCACCGAGTCCGCGCCCGCGCAGCCGCCGGGGATCCCGATCGGCCTCGACTACGGCGACACCCTCTTCGGGGCCGACAGCGCGAAGATCGACGCCGGCTTCGCGGACGCGAGCGCGATCGGCGCCTCCTGGATCCGGATCGACCTGCCCTGGGACGGCGTCCAGCCCTCGTGGTCGCAGAGCACCTACGACTGGAGCCACTTCGACGCGCTGGTCAAGGCGGCCGCGTCGCGCGGGCTGCGGGTGCTGGCCACGATCGTCGACCCGCCGGTCTGGGCCAGGGCCGCGGCCTGCAAGACCGACGAGGCCTGCGAGCCGGCGAATCCGATGGCCTACGCCGCGTTCGCCGCGCTCGCCGCGAAGCGCTACGCGCCGGTCGGCGTGCACGACTGGGAGATCTGGAACGAGGAGAACCTCGACGGCTTCGCCACCTCGGCCAAGCCGGGGGCCGCGTACGCGGCACTGCTCGCCGACGCCTACACCGCGCTGCACGCCGCGGACCCGCACGCCCTCGTGATGCTCGGCGGGCTCGGCATGGTGCAGGACGAGCCGGCGCGGCACTGGATCGGCGCGTACGAGTTCCTGACCGGGGTGGCCGCGGCCGGGGGCCTGGCCTACGCGGACGCGATCGGCGTGCACCCGTACGACTGGAACGACCTGCCGAAGAACGGGGCGCCCTTCACGATGATCGACAGCAGCCGGCAGAGTCTGGCGACGGTGCTGCGCGCGTACGGCCACGCGGCGATCCCGTTCTGGATCACCGAGACCGGAGCGCCGACGGCGGGCGCGGGCGGCGTGACGGACGGTCCGACGGGCTCCGGGGCGAGCCACGCCACGCTGCAGTGGCAGGCCACGCTGGCCCAGGACATCGTCTCCACCGAGACGGCGGACTCCCGGATCGAGGGCCTGTTCTGGTACACCGACACCGACCTGCCGAACAGCGGCCTCTACTTCGGCCTGCGCACGGCCGACGGCACGGTGAAGCCGGTGATGGCCGTGCTCACCGCGGCGATCAAGTCCTATCGGGAGAGCGTCAAGTGACCGTGCCGAACGCGCGCCGGGCCGTCGTCCTGCACCTGCCCGACGCCTTCGCCAACGGCGAGAAACCGCGGCGGATCAAGGAGTTCCTCGAGTCGCACGGATACGCGGTGGACCTCCACCCGACCGGCTCGCTCTCCCGGCTCGGGACCGGCGGGCTCGCGGGCCGGCTGCCGGGGGCGACGCCGTCGGCGCTGCTCGCATACGTGCTCGAGGCCGTGTTCGCCGTCTGCCTCGGGCGCCGCGGGAAGGCTGCCCGGCGCGCCGTCGCCCTCTCCCAGGCGCGGCTCATCCCGGTACGCGGCCGGCTGCTGGAGCGTCGGCTGCGCGGGCGCGGTTACGACCTGCTGATCTGCGAGAGCAATCTGGACCAGGGGATCATGCTGCGCGAGCGCGTCGCGGCCGTCCAGGTCCTCGACCTCCCCGCGCCGTACGCCGAGGAGCTCTACCACGGTGGACATATCGACGAGGCCGGGCTGAACCGGCTGCGCGCGGTCGAGAAGCAGACCTACGCGAGGGCCGACCACCTGGCGTTCCACTGGCACACCTACCGCGAGTTCGTGCGGACGACGAAGTACGACGGTCCGAACCTCCTCGGACTCGGCTACGGCGCTCCCGTGCCGACGACCTCGGCGCGCGCCCGGTTCTCCGAGACGCCGCGCATCGTCTTCCTCGGGTACCTCAGCGGCTACTGGGTGAACCTGCCGCTGCTCGAGCAGCTCTGCTCGCTCTACCCGCACATCGACCTGTACGGGGGGCCGGCGCCGACCGGGCCGCTGGCCGCGCACTACAAGGGCTACTCCCCCGACGCCGACGGCCGTTCGGGTAAGGACGTGCTCGCCGACTACCAGTTCGGCCTCGTCACCATCACCGACGACGAGCTGCGCCGGCACAGCTTCTCGTCGAAGCACCTGGATTACATCTCGTACGGGCTTCCAGTCCTGACCCCGGCCTGGCGCCGCGACTCCGTGCTGGACGCGAGCTCCGTCCACTACACCCCGGAGACCTTCCTCGACCGGCTCGGCGAGCTGGCGGCGGAGCCGGCCTGGCGGGCCAGGAGCGAGGCCGCCCTGAAGACCGCGGCCGAGCTGAGCTGGGACGCGGCTCTCAGCCCCTTGCTGGGCCTGCCGCGGAACGCCGCCAAACCTGACGGTCCGTCACCGAAGCGGACATAACCGATACCCGATCGCAATCCGGTGCGGGATAGGGCGGTTGTTTCCCGCGGCGGGCGTTCAGTATCCTCGGCCAGGGCGGGCCATCCACACCCGCACGGTGCTTCGGGGAGACTTTGGGGGGGCTCGATGAGATCGCTTTCGGTTGTCATACCGGCGCTCAACGAGGCGGAGAACATTCCGGCGGTCATCGCCGCCGTGCCGGTGGCGCGGCTGCGCGAGGCCGGCTGGTACACCGAGATCGTCATCGTGGACAACGCGTCCACCGACGGCACCGGGGATCTCGCGGCCAGCCTCGGCGCGAAGGTCGTCCACCAGCCGGTGCGCGGCTACGGGAACGCGTACCAGGCGGGGTTCGCCGCCGTGTCCTCGGACGTGATCGCCACCGGGGACGCGGACCGCACGTACCCCTTCGACGCGCTGCCCGAGCTGCTGGCCCAGCTCGACGAGCACGGCGCCGACTTCCTCACCACGAACCGGCTGCACGCGGCGAACCGGCGGGCGATGAAGGCCTCGCACTTCGTCGCGAACCACGTGCTGAGCGCCACCAGCCGGCTGCTGTTCGGGCACAGCGTGCGGGACTCGCAGTCCGGCATGTGGGTGTTCCGGCGCGCGGTCTGGCAGAAGATCTCGGTGACCGCGCCCGGCATGGCCTTCTCGCAGGAGATCAAGAACGCCGCGATCCGGGCGGGCTTCCGGGTGCGCGAGGTGCCGATCGAGTACCGGCTGCGCGGCGGCGAGGTCAAGCTCAAGGCCTACTCGGACGGCTGGTCCAACCTGCGCAGCCTGTTCGCGCACCGGATGAGCCTGCGCAAGCGGGGACGGGACGCGGTCGAGCGGGAAGCGGAGTCGGCGCCCACCGCGCTGACCGGGGCCATGGCGGACTACGCCCCCCGCACCGCCGATTGAACGAAGTGGCGATGTGAGCGACAGAGAGAAGATCCGCGAGGCGGACGAGCTCCCGGCGCCGGACCAGGACGAGACCGTGCGGGTGGAGCGCGTCGCGGACCCGGAGGCCGAGGAGCGTTCCGACCCCGCCGAGAACGCGCAGGACGACGCCGAGGTCGAGCCGGTGCGCAGCCGTTCGCGGCGCGCGCCGCGGGCCGGCACCCGGCGCGGCGGGCACCTGCTGCACGCCGCGCTCGTCCTGGCCCTGCTGGCCGGCACTCTCCTGATCCCGCAGGTGCGCACCGTCCTGCGGCAGTCCTTCACACACCTGCCGCAGACCGCCACCGCGCTCGCCTTCACGGCCAGCCCGACGATCAGCGGCACGACCCTCTCCGTGCCGATCACGGTGACCGGCACGAACACCGGCACCGACACGTACCACGTCAAGGTCTGGACCGTGAACGCGGCCGGGAAGACCGACGGCGGCACGACCGCGCAGGTGCCGCAGGTCAAGGGCGTCAACGCCACGGTGGTCAAGCTCCCGATCGCCGTGGACGCCGCGGTGGTCTGGGTCTCGCTGGACGGCACCGACCACCTCATCCACTTCAAGATCTCCGTCGGCTGAGCGGGTCCTCCGACATGCGCAGAATCGTCCAGGTCAGTCCGCACTACCCGCCGCTGCTCGGCGGGCTCGAGCGCGTGGTCGAGATCCTCGCCGCCCGGCTCGCCGCCGACCCGGGGAACGACGTCGGGGTGCTGACCACGAATGCCGGCGCCTCCGGAGCGCCGCGCCGCGCGACGGAGAACGGCGTGACAGTGCGGCGGTTACGCGCGATCTCCGCAGCCCACACCGCAGTCGCCCCCGGTCTGCCGCTCGCGCTGCTGCGCGTTCCGCGTGACGCCGTGGTCCATCTGCACTCCTCGCAGATCCTGTTCCCCGAACTGGTCTGGCTCGGCTGCCGACTGCGCGGCGTGCGCTACATCGTGCACTTCCACATGCATGTGGACGCTTCGGGCCGGCTCGGCGAGCTCGTCCTGCCCGCGTACCACCGGCACGTGTTCGGGCGGGTGCTGCGCGCGGCGGCCGGAGTCATCACGCTGACGGAGTCGCAGGCCCGGTTCGTCGAGGAGACCTACCGCGTCGCGCCCGAGCGGATATCCGTGGTGCCCAACGGCGTCGCGCCCGAGTTCTTCCACGCTCCGCGGCCGGCGGGCGACGGTCCGCTGAAGCTGCTCTACGTCGGACGGCTCGGCGCGCAGAAGAACGTGGGGCGCCTGCTGGAGGCCCTGAGCCTGTGCACGGAGCCGGTGCGGCTGCGCATCGTCGGCGATGGCGAACTGCGCGCGGATCTTGAGGCCCGGGCGACGGAACTCGGGCTGACCGGCGAGCAGGTGCGGTTCCTCGGCCGCAAGGACGGGGCCGAACTGGTCGAGGAGTATGTGAACGCGGACGCCTTCGCGCTGCCCTCCGACCGCGAGGGGATGGCCCTGGTCGCGGTGGAGGCGATGGCGGCCGGGCTGCCGGTCGTGGCCACCGCCGTGCCGGGGAACACCGAACTGCTCGACGGGATCGGCCTGCTGGTCGAACCGGACGCGCAGGCGCTGGCCAAGGGCGTCGACGCCCTGGCCGCCGACGCCGGGCTGCGCGGTGAGCTCGCCGCGCGCAGCGCGTCCGCGGCGACGCGCTACACCTGGGAGGCGGCCGTGGCGGCGGTCGAATCCGCGTACGACAAGGCAGGGGTTGGCAGATGACGAACCCGCTGCGCAAGCTCGGGGGCCGCACGGTCGGCCTGTACGCCACGGTGATCGCCGGTGCGGTGGACCTGTTCGCGGACGGCTCGTGGCCCGGCGCCCTGGTGACCGTGTGCGGGCTCTGGCTCGTCCTCGGCGCCCCCTTCACCTTCTGGCTCGGCCTGTGCCGCCGCCTGGTCACGGGCCTGGACGCGGCCCTGCTGCTCTGTGTCGGGCTGGCGCTGACCACGGACTTCGTCATCCTGCTCGGGATCAACTTCCTGCCGCCGCTGGTCGGCGACGAACATCCGCTCACGCAGGTGCCGATCGCGGCCGGGTTCGTCCTCGGCAACCTGCTGCTCGGCGCGTTCAGCCCGCAGTGCGATCCGCTGCCGACGCTGGATGCGCTGCGCGGCCGCATGCCGGCCGGGATGCGGTCGACGGCGCTGCTCGGCGGTCTGTGCGTCGTGCTCGCCGTCGCGGGCGCCACCCGGCTGAACAACGGCTTCGGCCCCGGCGTCAGCATCGCCGCGTACTCGCTCGTCGCCGCGCTGATGATCTGGATGCTGGTCAAGCGGGACGCCTTCGACACGGAGGCGCTGGAGGTCGGCGTCCTGTGCGCGGCCGCGGCGCTGCTGCTCCTGACCTCCCTGCGCGGCTGGCTGATCACCGGCCACGACATCCAGACCGAGTACGAGTACTTCCGGCTCAACCTCGGCGGCGAGCGCTGGCAGGTCTCGCTCTATCCCAGCGCGTACGACGCCTGCATCAGCATCACGCTGCTCCCGGTCGCCCTGGTGCACCTGACCGCGATCTCCGGCATCGGCGTGTTCAAGATCGTGATCCCGCTGCTGTTCGCGCTCTGCCCGGTGGCGCTGTTCCGGGCGACGCTGAACGCCGCGCCGCGGATCGTCGCGCTGCTCTCCGCGATCCTGTTCGTGACCTTCCCGACCTACCTGACCGACATGCCGTACCTCGGCCGGCAGGAGATCGCGTTCGTGCTGCTCGGCTCGGCGCTGGTGGCGGCCACGGACCCGGGCGGCAGCCGGATCGGGCGGCGCGTGGTGTTCACCGTGCTGCTCGGCGGAATCGTGCTCGCGCACTACTCCACCTCGTACGTGCTGATCATCGTGCTCCTCGCGGCCACCGCAGCCGACCTGCTCTGGCGCGGCCGGCTGAAACTGAAGCAGCGCAACCGCAAACGCGGGCGGCGCGCTGCGCGCACCCCGACCTTCCTGGCGCTCTGGATGGCCCCGCTCGCGGTCGCGCTGGCCCTGGTGTGGGCCGGACCGGTCACGCACACCGGCGGCCAGCTCTCGACCACGCTCACCGCGGCGCTCGACGAGATCAACGGCAAGGGCAACCAGGTGGGCTCGGGCGCCGCGTCCTCCAGCATCTTCGGCGGGCAGCAGATCTCCGACGCGCAGCGGCTGGCCGACTACCGCTCGGAGACGGAGGCGGCGACCGCGCAGGCGCGGGCGGAGGGCGTCTTCTTCCCGCTGGCCACCGTCGACAAGTACCAGACCCCGGTCGATCCGCTGCCGGACATGGCGCTGACCACGGTCGGCAAGAAGCTCTCTGCGGCCGGTGTCCCGGTCGCGTCGGCGAACGCCGCGCTGCGCAGCGGTATCGCGGACGGCCTCCAGGTGCTGATCGTGATCGGGCTGCTCGCCACCGCGCTGGCCCGCCGCCGGACCTTCCAGCCGGGCCGCGACCAGACGGTGCTGGCGCTCGGCGCGCTGTTCATGCTCGCGCTGCTCACCGTCGTACCGGAGTTCTCCGTGGACTACGGTCTGCTGCGCGCGTTCCAGCAGGGCATCTTCTTCTTCGGCCCGTTCATGGCGGCCGGGCTGATCTGGCTGCTCAGCTGGCTGCGCAAGGCGATGGTGCCCGCGGTCTGCGCGTTCTCGGCCTTCCTGCTGCTCGACCTGAGCGGCGTGCTGCCCCAGGTGACCGGAGGCTATCCGGCGCAGCTGGCGCTCAACAACTCGGGCCAGTACTACGACCTCTACTATCCGACCCAGCCGGAGTACGACGCGGCCGTCTGGCTGGAGCTCCAGGTCGCGCCGAACGGCCCCGAGTCCTGGACGAACGAGCAGACGGCGGAGGCCGAGTCCTTCACCTACAGCGAGATCCAGAGCATCTACACCGGCCCGATCGTGGCCGACATCTACCCGGCCGTGATCTCGCCGACCGACTACGTCTTCCTCGGGCCGGAGACCGTGGACGGGGACAAGGCGACGATCATCTACCGCGGCGGTCTCGTCGCCTACGTGTATCCGATGAGCCTGCTGCAGAACACGAAGAACGAGGTCTACTCCGGAGACGGCGTGGAGATCTACCGATGACGCGCGTGCTGCTCGTGAGCCACTACTACCCGCCGCACCTCGGCGGGGTCGAGGGCGTGGTGCACCAGGAGGCCGTGCGGCTCGCGGCATCCGGCGCCGAGGTCACCGTGCTGACCAGCGGGCCGCGCAGCTCGGAGACGGTCGAGCAGGGCGTGCGCGTCGTGCGCGTGGCGTCCTGGAACGGCTTCGAGCCGTACGGGATCCCGTTCCCGGTGCCGCTGCCCTCGATCTTCGGCGCGGCGCGGCGCTGGGCGCGCTGGGCCGACGTCGTGCACGTCCACGACAGCTTCTACATCCCGTGCTGGGCCGCCTGGTTCGGCTCCGCGAGCACCGGGACGCCCCTGGTCGCGACGCAGCACGTGGCGCTCTCCGACCACCCGGTCGCGGCGGTCGGGCTGATCCAGCGGCTCGTCTACGCGCTGATCGGCAAGCGCGTGGTCCGCCGGGCCCGCACCGTGTTCACCGTCAACGGACGCGGCGCGGATTTCGCCCGCGGGCTCGGGGCTGCGCCGTCGGCGATCCGGCACCTGCCGAACGGCGTGGACACGGAGCTGTTCCGGCCCGCGCGGGACGAAGCGGAACGGCG
>DASTAE010000312.1:0-23512 GCA_035712985.1 Actinospica sp. | reverse complement strand
ATGGTTCACTGCGCGACGAGCCTGGGCGTGCGGCCGGAGCGTCCTCATACCGGTTGTCTGTGGGCGTTTCGGCCGTGCGTCCAGGCGAAGTCGATCACCGGATTCGCCCCTTGAGACATTCCCCAACACCGCCTAGCGCGGATTTCGAGCCGGTCGCCGGCGAGATGCCGGCGCCGGCGTCCGAGCGAGCCGTCAGCTGACCCCGGTTCACGCGCCGCGGATTTCCCGACGGATACTGGCAGACGTGTCCGAGTCAGAGTCCGCGTCCGCCTCCGAGTCCGCAGCGGTTCAGCGTCACCTCACCACCGACGATCTGCGCTCGCCGCGATGGATCGCCGCGCACGTCGGCATCGTCGTGCTGGTCGTGGCGTTCCTGCTGCTCGGTCGTTGGCAATGGCACGCCGGGCACAAGGTCGCCCCGCTCACGCAGCAACAGCTGGCCTCATGGCGCACGCCGGTGCCCGCCGCGTCCCTGATCACCGCGGAGGGCACGGACGGCACGAAGGTAGGCCAGGCGGTCACGGCGCAAGGCAGGTACGACGCGACGCGCCAGCTTCTCGTTCCCGGACGCGCGCTCAACGGTCACGCCGGCTACTACCTGATCGCGCCACTGGTCACCGGGTCGGGAAAGGCCATCGCGGTCAACCGGGGTTGGCTGCCCGCCGACGGGACCGCGCAGCCAAGCATGCCCGCTCCGCCGGCCGGAGTGGTCACCATCACCGGTTGGGCCGCCGCGTCCGAGTCCGCGACCGGATCGGTCAACCAAAACGGCATCGTGCAGACGCAGGCGCCCGGCGCGGTATCCGGACCGCACGAGGTCAGCGTCATTTCCGCGGCGCAGCTGGTGAATCTGTGGCCCTACCACCTGCCGGACGGCTACGTGTCCGCTACGGACGCCGGGTCTCTTTCGGGCGGGCTGGAAGCGATCCCGGCCCCGCTACCCCCGCACGGCACGAGCTGGGATCTGCTGAACATCGGCTACGCGTTCCAGTGGTGTCTGTTCGCGATCGTCACCGTCGGCTGGTATCTGCTGCACTGGCGCCGCGAGCTGCGTGCCTCTGCCGCGCTCGCCGAGGAGGAGGCGGAGTCACCGCCGATGCCGATACCGGGTCTGGAGCCGGGCTCCGGCGCACCTGGGCAGGACGACGTCCGGCCCAGCGAGGTCCCGTCTGCCGCGACCGCCGCTCAGCGCGAGATCGGCGAGTCAGCAGGCTGAGCCTGCCCCGGAATCCGCGCGGCCTGGCGCGCGTCGATGTGCTTCAGCGTGCGGCCCGCCACATAGGGCGAGAGCCCCGGAATCAGCCCCGCCAGCGCCATCAGCGCCATGTGCGGAATCGAAAGCCGGTAGACGAACGCGGTCGCGATGCACAGGATGACGTAGATCGGGTACAGGCCCATCCCGTGCACCATGCCGACGATCTTGTCGACCTCGCCGGAGTGCGCCCAGTACTTCAGCGGCATCCCGATGAACACCAGGACCACCATCATCACGCCGGTAGCCCAGGCGAAGGCCACGTAGGCGTTGACGAGCGGCGAACGCTTTGCGGGCTTGTCGACTGCCATCGGGACACCTCACGGGACTGGACCGGCGGAACGGGACGCTGAAGGCAGCGTAATCGCCCGAATCGGCAACGGCGGACTCGGGGTGCGGCCCGCGAGAACGGATCTACCCGGCACATTCGGCGCAACGCCGCGAGCCGGGGCGGAACGCACGTGCCAATCAGGCCCCGACTCCGATACCGTCGTCACCATGTCCGAGACGACGCCGTCCGCACCGCCCTCGCTGAACGGTACCCAGCCCACGGCCGCGCAGGTGCGCGCGGCGGCCGAAGCGCTCAAGATCGCAATCGACCGGCACCTGGCGGCGGTGGAGGCGCGGACCGACGAGCTCGACCCGTCCGTGCTGGAGGCCTTCGACGCCCTGGCTTCAGCGGCCGAAGAGTACGACGAGCTGCTTTACATGGTGCACGACGAGGTCACCCCGTTCGACGTGGTGCCGCCCGAGTCGGACGCGGTCTACGCCGGCCCTGAACAGGTCGAGGCGTTCTCGGTGTTCGTCCGGCGCGACTTCCTGATCACCGACGCCGACGCGCTGGCCGCGGCGGCCAGCAACGTCTCGGAGGACTTCGACCCGGAGCTCGGCGACAGCCGCGCCGCGGTCGCTGAACTGTTCGACGCGTTCGACGCGGACGAGATCTCGTACCGGGCCGAGGAGATCGGCCTCGAGGCGATCGAGGCCACCACCTGGGTCGTCGCAACGGATCCCGAGGCGGTCGGCGGCTGGGACGACGATCCGTTCTCCGAGGTGGATCTGCAGAAGCTGCTCTATCGGGTGGACCTGGTCGACGAAGAGGAACTCGACGACGAGGACGAGGAAGCCGACGCCGAGACCGGGTCTGTGCTGCGCGATGCCGAAGACGCCGAGGACGAGGAAGACGGCGAAGACGGCGAAGACGGCGAGGACGAGGACGACGCCGAAGATGACGACGGCGAAGATGAGGACGGCGAGGTAGAGCGCGGCGGCGGAGCCGACGCCGCCAGATAGCCCGCCGCGTCCGGCCCGTGGGCGCGAGACGGCGATGCCAATCTGCTGAAGTCCATTCGTCACATTGAGCAAAAGCCCGGTGACTACGTGGCAGAATGGCGGGATCATAGGCGGGAACCGCCGCCGATCCCGAGGAGGGCGCCTCTTGCCGGCGGATATGCTCACCGCGAAGATCGAGTTCGGCTTCGACCAGCTCACGGCGCGCAGCGGCGGGGTTCTCGACGGCCCCTCGCACGTGGCGATGGGCCGGCGCGCGGCGGCCGCGATCGGATACGCGCTGGGGTCCGCGGAAGAGGCCCGGATGATCGAGGCCTACCTCAACGTCTGGCGGCTCATGCACCTGCCGCATCTGCCCGCGGGATCACGCGGACTGACGCGCGAGGAATTCGTCCGCTCGAATCTGGCGCTGGCCGACGGTTCCCCGGCCGACCGTGAGGCCATCCTCGGCGCGCTCGCGGACACGTTCTTCTGCCTCGCGGACGTGGACGGCGACGGACGGGTCAACCGCGAGGAGTTCTGGGCCTTCCAGCATGGCCACTTCCCGGAACTGACCCGCGCCGTGCTCTCCGAGGCCTTCGATCACCTGGACACCGACCGCGACGGGTACCTCTCCCGCATCCAGTTCACCAGCGCGATCGTCGAGTTCTGGACCAGCCGCGATCCCGACGCCCCGGGCAACTGGTGGCTCGGCCGGCCCGCGTACTTGAGCGTGGATCCGAACGCGGGCGCGGCGAGCGAGCGCGCGGAGGTTCGGGACCGTCCGGCGCAGCCGACGCCGCTGGACGCCCCGGTCACCTCCTGAGCCGGTGCGGCCGCACTCGCTCTTTACGACTCTTTACGCTCAGTCCCGCAGCGCGTGCTTGAGCCGCGTGCGGCGCACACGGTCCGGGATCTTCTCGACCGCTTCGGCCAGCGCACGGCCTGCTCCGTGCACCACCGTCAGGTGCTGCGTCGCCAGCGTTATGGCGCCCAGCGCCAGCGCCCGGGTCAGCTTCGGCGCCGAATCCCCGTCGAACACCGCCACCACTGCCGGCCAGCGCCCGCCCTGCGCCTCGGCGACCGTCAGCGCCCAAGCGTGCCGCAGAGCCCGCACTTGCTCCGCGGTGAACGCGTCGGCCGGCTCGCCGCCGCCCGCTCCATGCGGCGCGTCCCACTCAATTGACAGACCATCGGCATCCGCGGTCCGCACCGTTCCGGTCTCGCCGCCGAACAGCCCACGTTCCGGCAGCGGCGTGCTCACCACGACCCGGTCTCCGGCGTCGAAGCCCCCGCACACACCGGGGCCCGGGTTAAGGCGCGTCTTCAGCGCCACGTTCACCGGCACGGCCCCGGCCGCGGAATCGGCGTCTACTGTGACCACCTGCACCTGCGGCCCACTCAACCCGAAGGCGCGCGGGATCGAATCGACGGCCACCTGGACCGCGCGATGCACCGCCTCTCCCGCCTCGCGCACCGGCACGATCACGACTTCCTTTGACGTGCCGTCCGGGCCCTGAAGCAATTCCTGCGGCGGCAGCCCACCGTGCCGCACCGCGTCGGCGAGGGCGCTGAGCGGACCGGTCGGGCGCTGCTTCAACTCCACCCGAGGCAAGCGTCCGCCGAAGCCCGGGTCCTCGGTCTCCAGCAGGTCGCGGAAAAACAGCCCAGGACCGCTCGACGACAACGTCGCCGGATCGCCGGCGAACACCACGTGCGCGCCGTCCCGCGTCGCCTCCAGCAGCGCCGCCCCGGCCTCCAGCCCGAGCAGTTGGGCGTCCGCGATCACCAGCACATCCGCCGCGCCGACTCGCGCCGGATCCTGCGCCAACGCCCGCGCGTCGACCGGATCGGCGCCCGCGGCCGCGAGCGCCCGCAAACCCGCGGCGCACGCACTGGCCAGCACGGCCGACGAAAAGGACTCGGCGAGGTCGGCCACCCGCTGCGCGCTCGCACCGGTCACCAGCGTCAGGCCGTGCTCGACCACCGCGGCGATCAGCCCGTCGACCGACTCCGAACCCTGCTTCGACTCCACCGCCTCCGGAGTGGCCGCCAGCCGCTGAGCCGCCTCCGCCGCGGCCTGCTCGGCGAAGGCCCACCGCTCGACCGCCAGCAGCGTGTGACCGCTCGTCAGCATCGAGACCGGATCGTCGTCATCCTCGGCGTCCAGCCGCTCGAAGTCCTCGATCTGCGCTTCATCGGCGTCCTCGGGAAGGGATACCGGTTCGGCGAACGCGAGGGCCGAGCCATGCTCGATGGCATCGGCGATCGCGCCGGTCGCGTCGGTGACGCCGAACTTGCCGAGCGCCTCGGCGATCGTGTCGGCGCCCTGTACCGTGTGGCCGCCCACCGCGGCGGCTCGCCGCAGCAGCCAGGAGATCAGCGCCCGGGTACGCCGCGGGTCACCCGGCTGCGCGTCCTCGATGACCGCCTTGGCCAGGGCGTCAGCCGCCTGCGGCGCGATCCCCGGCACCTCGAGCACACACCACGGATCCGCCGCGACCTGCTCGGCCGCGCCATCACCGAGCGAGCCGGTGATCCGGGTGATCATCGGTTCGGGCGCGCCCGCGGCGGAGAGCCACGCCATGAGCCGGCCTGATTCGCCCGCCGAGTCGCCACCGACGTTCGGCGTCGTCTCCGGCGCTACGCCGGCACCCGGCAACCGCTCATCGGCAGCGGAGCCGCCCTTCTGCTCCGCATCGGCCTCCCGGCCCCCCTCGTCCATCGCGCCCTACCCTCTGTTCCAACCGTGATCCGGATATCCGAGCTGCGGCGCCGACACGTCGTCCAACGCCTCGCGGATCGTCTGCGGCAGCGCCAGTTCCTCCGCCGCCAACGCCCCACGCAACTGCGCCGCGGTACGCGCGCCCACGATCGGCGCGGTCACCCCGGGCCGGTCGCGCACCCAAGCCAGCGCGACCTCCACCGGCGCGACCCCGAGCCCGTCCGAGGCGGTGGCCACCGCGTCGGCGATCCGGCGCGCGGGCCCCTCCAAGTACGGCTCGACGAAGCCGCCGTACCGATCCGAGGCCCCTCGCGAATCCGAGGGGATCCCGGTGCGGTACTTGCCGGTCAGCACGCCCCGACCCAGCGGCGACCACGGCAGCAACCCGATCCCGAGCGCGAGCGCCGCCGGGGCGACTTCCCGCTCCACGCCGCGTTGCAGCAGCGAGTACTCCATCTGCACCGAGGCCAGTTGCGCCCGACCAGGCACCGCCCGCTGCCACGAGGCTGCGGCCGCCAACTGCCAACCAGAGTAGTTGGACACACCGACATATCTGGCTTTGCCCGAGGCGACCGCCGCGTCGAGGGCCGACAGCGTCTCCTCGATCGGGGTGTGATCGTCATAAGCATGCAGCTGCCAGAGATCCACGTAATCCGTGCCCAGCCGCGTCAGCGACGCGTCCAACGCGGACAGCAGATGCCCCCGCGAGGCGTCGAACCGGCGTGGGCTGTGCGGCACCGAGACCGCCTTCGTGGCGATCACGACGTCCGAGCGGATGCCCTCGATCAGCCGCCCCAGCAACGCCTCTGACTCCCCGTCCGCGTAGACGTCCGCTGTGTCCACCAGCGTGCCCCCGGCGTCGAGGAAGGCTTTAAGCTGATCGCCCGCGTCCGCCTCGTCGGTGTCCCTGCCCCAGGTCATCGTCCCCAGACCCAGGCGCGACACGCGCAACCCGGTCCGCCCCAGATGTCGCTGCTCCATGACTGTGAATGTAGTGGCTACGGCCGCTCCGCCGCTGGCCCCTCACCTGTTCGGCTGTGGACAAACCGCGGCTCATCGCCCGTTCGGCGGCACGCCCGGCCGCCGCTCGACGTGCTTGTTACCGGCGGGTAGGGTTAGCGTCGATACCGGTCATCAGAAGCGGAGCAGCGATGAAGCTGGGCGTGAACCTCGGATACTGGGGCGCTGGAAACGACGCCGACAATCTGGCCCTGGCCCGCGAGGCAGACCGGCTCGGCTACGCGGTCTGCTGGACCGCCGAGGCTTACGGCTCCGACGCCGCCACGATTCTGGCCTGGGTCGCCGCGCAGACCGAGCGCATCGACATCGGTTCCGCCGTCTTCCAGATCCCCGCCCGCACCCCGGCCATGACGGCGATGACCGCCGCGACGCTCGACTCGCTTTCCGGCGGCCGATTCCGCCTCGGCCTCGGCGTCTCCGGCCCGCAGGTCTCAGAAGGCTGGCACGGCGTCCCGTTCAAGGCTCCGCTGACCCGCACCCGCGAATACATCGACATCGTCAACCTCGCCCTCAGCCGCAAGCGCGTCTCCTACGACGGCGAGTACTTCAAGCTGCCGCTGCCCGGCGGCCCAGGCAAGAAGCTCCAGCTGACGGTCCATCCGATCCGCGAGCACATCCCGATCTACCTGGCCGCGGTCGGCCCGAAGAACCTGGAACTGGCCGGCCGGATCGCCGACGGCTGGCTGGCAGTCTTCTTTTCCCCGCAGTACGCGGGCGAGCAACTGGCCGCGATCGAATCCGGGCGCAAGCAGGTCGGCAAGGACCTGTCCGGTTTCGACGTGGTGCCTACCGTGCCCGTGGTGATCGACGACGATCTGGAGCGCGCCGCCGAGCAGATCCGCTGGTACGCGGCGCTGTACATCGGCGGAATGGGCAGCCGCGAGCAGAACTTCTACAACCAGCTCGCCTGCCGCATGGGCTTCGCGGACGAGGCGGCACGCGTACAAGAGCTTTATCTGGCCAAAGAGCACCGCAACGCAGCCGCAGCCGTGCCTTTCGAGTTCATCGACGCCACCAGCCTGCTCGGCTCGCCGGAACGCATCGCCGAGCGCATGAAGGATTACGCAGCCGCCGGCGTCACAACGCTCAGTCTTTCGCCCTTCGCGACAACGATCGACGACCGCGCCAACGCCCTACGCATCTCGCTGGACGCGCTGCGAGCAGCCGGCCTCGAGGAGTCCGACCCGCGCACCCTCTAAGCCGGGCACCGTGTCTTTCGAGCCGCACGCGGTCAGCTCGATAAACACACGACGTCTACTCGCATCCCGCTCGGACCCGATTCGAGGCCATGGCTACCAGCGAGTACGTTTGAGCGATGACAACTGTCCTGTTGATCCGGCACG
This sequence comes from Actinospica sp., assembly GCA_035712985.1. Lineage (GTDB taxonomy): Bacteria > Actinomycetota > Actinomycetes > Streptomycetales > Catenulisporaceae > Actinospica. The sequence goes on along the minus strand of DASTAE010000312.1, from coordinate 15,903 downwards.
GCCGCACGACCGCTAACGCATCAGGAGTGCTGGCGGGCCGGACCCCAGGGGTCGAACTGGACGAGAGAGGCCGCAGCCAGGCCGAAGCCCTCGCCGTGCGCCTGGCCGCCGTACCGCTCGCCGCCGTGGTGAGCAGCCCGCTTGAACGCACGCACCAAACCGCTCAAGCGTTGATGGCCGGCCGCTCCGACGTCCCGCTGCACCTCGACGGCCAGCTCACCGAATGCGACTACGGGCACTGGTCCGGTCGCGATCTGAAGACCTTGACCAAGGAACCGCTCTGGAAAACGGTCCAGGCGCATCCAGCCGCTGCTGTCTTTCCCGGCGGGGAGGCCATGGCCGCGATGTCCGCGCGCGCAGTTACCGCGATCCGCCGCTGGAACGCAGAACTCGGCGAGCACGCCACGTACGCGGTAGTCAGCCACGGCGACATCATCAAGGCGATCGCGGCTGACGCACTCGGTATGCACCTGGACCTGTTTCAACGCCTTCAGGTAGACCCTTGCTCCGTAACGGTCATCCGGTACACCGCGACGCGCCCGTTCATCCTCCGGCTTAACGACACCGGCGGAGACGTAGCCGCTCTCATCCCGCCCAAGCCGCGTTCCAAGCGTGCCCCCGCGCGCTCGCGGACAGCCGACAGCGACGCGGTGGTGGGCGGCGGTGCAGGCTCCTGACGGAACCGCGTAGGCTCAGACTCGACGTGAGACGCGGGCATATTTAGGCACGCATTTTTGCTACACGCATTTTGGATGTGCAGCGCAGCGAGAGGGAGGCTGACACCGTGCCGAGGCATCTGTTCGTGTACGACCCGCCGGAGCGGTTCGTAGCCGGCACCGTGGGCGAGCCCGGCTCCCGTTCCTTCTTTCTGCAAGCCCGCTCCGGTCCCCGAGTCACCTCGGTCGGCCTGGAAAAGGAGCAGGTGGCCCTGCTCGCCGAGCGGCTGGAAGAACTGCTCGACGAAATCGTGCGACGCACCGGGGGCAGCACCAACGTGCCCGCCGCGGTGCCCTCCGACCTCAGCGACAACGAACCGCTGGACCAGCCCATCCTCGAGGAGTTCCGGGTCGGCTCCCTGGCGCTGGCCTGGGACGAGCCGCACTCCCGGATCGTGATCGAGGCCGGGGCCATCACCGAGGACGAAAATCCGGCCGAGCCGCTGTCCGACGATCAGACCGCGGAAGCGCCCGACGTGCTGCGGGTGCGTCTCACCGGCGGCCAGGCCCGTGCCTTCGCGGCCCGCGCTCAAGCCGTGGTCGCCGCCGGCCGACCGCCCTGCCCGCTGTGTGAGCTGCCGCTGGATCCGGAGGGGCACGTGTGCCCGCGCCAGAACGGTTACCGGCGCCGGACGGCGGCGTGACCGACGCACTGCGCGACGGTGCGCTGAAGGTCGAAGGCCGGCTCACCGACGCCTCGAACGCCACGCTTTACTGCATCGCGGTTCTCGGCGACGGAGCTGAGCAGACCAGCATCACCTGCGTGTACAAGCCGATAGCGGGGGAGAGCCCGCTGTGGGACTTCCCCGACGGCACTCTTGCCGCCCGCGAAGTCGCGGCATATGAAGTCAGCGCCGCCCTCGGCTGGGATCTCGTACCGGAAACCGTGCTGCGTGACGGCCCGTACGGCTTGGGCATGTGCCAGCGCTGGATCGAAACCGAAGACGAGACGCAACTCCTCGCCATTGTGCCGGTGACCGTCGAGCCAAGCGCGTTAGACGGCTGGTGCCCGATCATCACGGTCGGACTCGACGATGACGAGCAGGGAGTCCTCGCGCATCAGGACAGCGAGATACTGCGGCGTATCGCGCTCTTTGATGTGGTAATCAACAACGCCGACCGTAAGGGCGGCCACCTCCTGCCTGATGCCAAGGGCCATGTCTACGCAATCGACCACGGCGTTTCCTTCCATGTCGACGACAAGCTGCGAACACTGCTGTGGGGTTTCGCGGGCCGCCCGCTGAACGAGCCGGAGGCAACCGAGCTCAAGCGGATACACACGGACAGCGCGCTCGCGGACCGCCTCACCGCGCTGCTCAGCGAGCCGGAAACCGTCGCCTTTCACGCGCGGATCGAGGCGTTGCTCGCAGCCGGTCGATTCCCCGGTCCGGAAGGCCGCCGCCGACCGATCCCGTGGCCGCTCGTCTGATCGTTGAGCCGCGCCGAGAGCGCCGCCGCGCCATACGCATGAGGCGTGCACATAATCTGCTGGTCGAATGGCGCTCGCTCTTGATCGCGGCCTGACCGTAAAGTGGAACGCATGGATGCCTGGCCGACGAACAACCCGCCGACCCTGCCTGGACGCGGCGACACCCTTCGCCTTTACGACACGTCCACCGGCACGCTCGTTCCCACCCCGGCGGGGAGTGCGGACAGCGGGAGCCCGGCCCGCATCTACGTGTGCGGAATTACCCCCTACGACGCGACCCATATCGGGCACGCGGCGACGTACACAGCTTTCGACCTCGTCCAGCGCGTTTGGCGGGATGCAGGACACGAGGTGCGTTACGTCCAGAACGTCACCGATATCGATGACCCGTTGCTCGAGCGCGCGAACAAGAACGGTGCCGACTGGCAGGTGCTCGCCCTGCGCGAGACCGCGCTCTTCCGGGAGGACATGACCGCGCTGCGTATCTTGCCGCCCTACCAATACGTGGGTGCGGTAGAGGCGATACCGCTCGTCGTCGAACTCGTTGAACAGCTTCTCGAGAGTGGTGCGGCGTACCGCGTCGACGAGGACATCTACTTCGACGTGCACAGCGACTCCGAATTCGGGGCGGTCTCAGGGCTCGATCCCGCCCTCCAGGAGAAGGTCTTCGCGGAGCGCGGCGGGGATCCGGACCGTCCCGGAAAGCGGCATCCGCTCGACTGCCTGCTGTGGCTCGCGGCGCGGCCAGGCGAACCGTCCTGGCCGACCTCGCTCGGCGCCGGGCGTCCCGGCTGGCACATCGAATGCGCGGCGATCGCGCTGAAGTATCTGGGCAGCGGTATCGACGTGCAGGGCGGCGGTTCCGACCTCGCGTTCCCACACCACGAGATGGGCGCGGCCGAAGCTCAGGTGGTCACGGGAGAGCGGCCCTTCGCCAAGGTCTACGCGCATGCCGGCATGGTCGCGCTGGACGGGGAGAAGATGTCGAAGTCCAAGGGCAACCTGGTCTTCGTCTCCAAGCTGCGCGCGGGCGGCCACGAGCCGATGGCGATTCGGCTGGCGATCCTCGCGCACCATTACCGCGCGGACTGGGAGTGGTTCCCGGCCGACCTGGAGGCCGCAGAGCAGCGCTTGGCGAAGTGGCGCGCCGCGGTGTCGCGACCTGATGCGCTCCCGGCGGACGCCCTGCTCGCGACGCTGCGCGAGCGCCTCGCGGACGACCTGGACACGCCTGGGGCGCTAGCTGCGGTGGACGGCTGGGCTGATGCTGTTCTCGCAGGTGGCACGTCCAGCGATGCCGGGAGCGATACCAGCGCGCCAGGGCTCGTTTCGCGTGCGGTGGACGCCTTGCTGGGCGTCGCGCTCTAGCTGGGGCCGAGCCTGCGCACTCGGTAGTCGCTTCATCACACTTAGTCCGCTGTGCTTGCGGGCGCGGTGGAATTCTGTCTAGTCTGTCTAGGTAGAATCGAGAACTCGGAAGCCGGGAGGTTCGCGATGACCACTGCGAAATCGGACGCACACTGGCAGATTCAGGAAGCCAAGCAGCGGTTCAGCGAACTGATCCGGTCCGTCCAGGCGGATGGCCCGCAGTTCGTCACCAAGCACGGGGAGGAGATCGCCGTCGTGATCGACATCGAGGAGTACAACCGACTACATCAACATGGCGAGCCGAAGAAGACGTTCAAATCCTGGCTGCTCAACGGTCCGGTACTCGACGACGAGACCATCGAGCTTATCAACGACCGGCCGAAGCACTACGTCTCCGAGGAGGACCTCAACCTCTTCATGGACCTTGATCTGGACGAGTGACCATGTACGTGCTCGACACCAACGTGCTTTCCGAGTTCAGGCGGGTTACGCCTAACCGCAACGTGCTCGCCTGGATCGCCTCCGTACCGGATCACCGGATGCACCTCAGCGTGGTGGTGCTCGGTGAGATCCGGAGAGGCGCCCGTCTCCGGTCGCGCACCGACGCTCGGGCCGGGCAACGGCTTGACCGTTGGCTCGACGAACTCATCGACAGCTATGCGTTCGGAGATCGGCTGTTGCCCGTGAACCTGGAAGACGCATTGATGTGGGGCCGGATCACGGCCGATCACAAGCAGCTGCCAGAGGCGGACGCGTTGATCGCGGCGCAGGCGCTCTCTCGCGACTGGACCGTCGTGACGCGCAATGTGAAGGACTTCGAGCGCACCGGCGTCCGGCTGCTCAACCCGTTCGAATACGAAGGCTGACGCGCGGCGACGACATTCCCGCGCACGCCCCAAAGGGCAGGCGAGCCGATCGCCGCGGACGGTCTCATCGCAGGCCGTTCCACAGCAGTGTTTCTCTACTGAATAGCGTTTCTTCACCACGCCCGCACACTCGGCCGCGCGGCGCGACGATGGCGTCGGACGTAGCGAACAGAAACGGCGAGCAGACACGGCGACCGGGGATGGCGAACGCAGACGGAGCGACGCGACCCGTTACGACGCGACCCGTTACGACGCGACCCGTTACGAAGGACCGTCCTCCGCGGTGCCGCCGCGGCGGCGGCGCTCGTGCCGGCGCAGATAACGCTCGAACTCGCGGGCGATGGCCTCACCGCTGGCTTCCGGCAGTTCGGCGGTGTCCTTCGCCTCCTCCAGCGTGCGGACATACTCGGCGACCTCCGAGTCCTCCGCCGCCAGCTCGTCCACGCCGGTCTCCCAGGCCCGTGCCTCTTCCGGCAGATCACCGAGCGGAATGGTCAGATCCAGTACGTCCTCGATCCGCCGGATCAGCGCCAGAGTCGCCTTCGGGCACGGAGCCTGCGCCACATAATGCGGAACCGCCGCCCAGAACGAGACCAGGTCGATCTCCTCATGCCTGGCCATCTCCTGCAGCACGCCGTTGATACCGGTCGGCCCCTGCAGCGTCGGCTTGTCGAGGCCGTGCGCGCCTTGCAGATCCTCGTTGCTGGACGAGCCGCTGACCGGCACCGGGCGGGTGTGCGGTACATCGGCAAGCAGCGCGCCGAGCGAGACGATCGTACGGACCCCCAGATCGCGGGCGAGATCGAACATCTCCTCACAGAAGGAGCGCCAGCGCATGTTCGGCTCGATGCCGTGCACCAACACCACATCCCGGAAACCGGCGCCCTCGACCGCCGCCGCGACCACTCCCGTCTCAGACCCCGCCGCCTCGGAACGGGCACTCGCCACCGGCACCCGGGCCACCGAGAACCGGGTCGTGGGCCAGACGATCTCCCGATCGCCCTCATCGTCGAGGGCCAGTACCGGCCGGTTTACCTGGAAGTCGTAGTAGTCCTCGGCGTCCATCGCGCCGAACAGGTCCGCGTCCAGGACCTCGGCCAGATGCCGGATCGCATTGGACGCGGCGTCGGCGGCATCGTTCCACCCCTCGAACGCCGCGACCATCACCGGGTCGACCAGCTCGGGCAGCTCCTCGAGCTCGATCACCCGCGCCTCCTCGTCCTTCTCGGCCCTGAGCTACGAACGCCCAAGGCAGCAGCAGTACACGATCTCATACACCAAACACACTGCCAGGCGTTCCGCCCCACGGCGCGCGCCGCTCTCAGCCTACGCCCGTGAGACGCTTCGCCGCTGAGTGCGCGCCCGCCGCTACCCTTGATGAGCGAAGCACGGGGGTTCCCACGCATGGAAAGGACTGCCCATGGTTTCCACCGCAGCGCAACTGCGCCGCGCGTTGACCGAGCGCGTCGTCGTGGCCGACGGAGCGATGGGCACGATGCTCCACGCCCAGAACCCCACCCTCGACGATTTCGAGGGTCTGGAGGGCTGCAGCGAGATCCTCAATGCCACCCGGCCCGACATCATCCGCTCGGTGCATGACGCCTACTTCGCCGTTGGCGTGGACTGCGTGGAAACCAACACTTTCGGCGCGAACCTGACCGCGCTCGGAGAGTACGACATCGCGCATCGGATCTACGAGCTGTCCGAGACGGCCGCACGGCTGGCCCGCGAAGTGGCCGACGGGTACAACACACCGGATCGGCCGCGTTGGGTGATCGGCTCGATCGGACCCGGCACGAAGCTGCCCAGCCTCGGGCACCTGCCTTACGCGGCACTGCGCGACGGGTACGAGCAGCAGAGCGCCGGCCTTGTCGCCGGCGGCGTGCACGCGCTCCTCATCGAAACCAGCCAGGATCTGCTCCAGATGAAGGCCGCCGTGGTCGGCGCCCGCCGCGCGCTCAAGGCCGCAGGCGCCGACCTACCGATCTTCGCTCAGGTCGCGGTCGAGACCACCGGGACGATGCTGCTCGGCAGCGAGATCGGTGCCGCACTCTCCAGTCTGGAAGCCCTCGGCGTCGAACTGATCGGGCTCAACTGTTCCACCGGCCCCGCCGAGATGAGCGAGCACCTGCGGTACCTGGCCAAGCAGGCGCGCATCGGCTTGTCCTGCATGCCGAACGCAGGCCTGCCGATCCTCGGCCGCGACGGCGCGCACTTCCCGCTCAGCCCGTCCGAGCTCGCCGACGCGCACGACACCTTCACCCGCGAATACGGGCTCTCCCTCGTTGGCGGCTGCTGCGGCACCACGCCGGAGCATCTCCGGCAGGTCGTCGAGCGGGTCCGCGGCCGCGAGCTGGCGCACCGATCGCCAAGGCCCGAGCCGGGCGCCTCATCGCTCTACCAGACCGTCCCGTTCCGTCAGGACAGCTCGTTCCTGGCGATCGGCGAGCGTACCAACGCCAATGGCTCCAAGGCGTTCCGTGAGGCACTGCTGGCCGAGGACTGGAACGCCTGCATCGAGATCGCCCGCACCCAGATCCGTGACGGCGCGCACCTGCTCGACCTGTGCGTCGACTACGTGGGCCGCGACGGCGTGGCGGACATGCGCGAGGTGGCCGGGCGGATGGCCACCGCCTCCACGCTGCCGATCGTGCTCGACTCCACTGAACCGCCGGTGCTCCAGGCGGGACTGGAGCTGCTGGGCGGCCGCAGCGTCATCAACTCCGTCAACTACGAGGACGGAGACGGCCCAGACTCACGCTTCGCCAAGATCGCGGCCCTGGCCGCCGAACACGGCGCGGCTGTCGTCGCGCTGACCATCGACGAGCAGGGCCAGGCGCGCACCGCCGACCACAAGGTGGCTATCGCCGAGCGGCTCATCGCGGATCTCACCGACAACTGGGGGATCCCCGAATCCTCCATCCTGATCGACTGCCTCACCTTCACCATCGCCACCGGACAAGAGGAATCGCGCCGCGACGGGCTGGAGACCATCGAGGCGATCCGCGAGCTCAAGCGCCGCCACCCGGACGTGCAGACGACGCTCGGCCTGTCCAACATCTCCTTCGGCCTGAACCCGGCCGCACGGCAGGTGCTCAACTCGGTGTTCCTGCACGAATGCGTCGAAGCCGGCCTCGACTCGGCCATCGTGCACGCCTCGAAGATCGTGCCGACCTCCCGTATCCCGCAGCAGCAGCTCGATGTCGCGCTCGACCTGGTCTACGACCGCCGCCGCCCGGAAACCGCGGACGAGCCGGCCTATGACCCGCTGGCCCGGTTCCTGGAACTGTTCGAGGGCGTCTCCACCGCCTCGGCCAGGGCGACCCGCGCGCAGGAACTCGCGGCGCTGCCGCTGGAGGAGCGCCTGCAGCGGCGGATCGTGGACGGCGACCGCAACGGACTCGAAGCAGACCTCGAAGAGGCACTGGTTGGTCGCCCGGCCCTCGCCATCGTCAACGAGGTGCTGCTGGAGGGCATGAAGACGGTAGGTGAGCTGTTCGGCTCCGGCCAGATGCAGTTGCCCTTCGTGCTCCAGTCCGCCGAGGTGATGAAGAACGCCGTCGCCTACCTCGAACCGCACATGGAGAAGGCCGACTCCTCGGGCAAGGCCACCATCGTGCTCGCCACGGTCAAGGGCGACGTGCACGACATCGGCAAGAACCTGGTCGACATCATCCTGACCAACAACGGCTACACCGTGATCAACATCGGCATCAAGCAGCCCATCTCCGCGATCCTGCAGGCCGCCGACGAGCATCGCGCCGACGCGATCGGCATGTCCGGCCTGCTGGTGAAGTCCACCGTGGTGATGAAGGAGAACCTGGAGGAGATGAACCAGCGCGGCGTGGCCGCCCGCTGGCCGGTGCTGCTCGGCGGCGCCGCCCTCACCCGGGCCTACGTGGAGCAGGACCTCGCCGAGATCTACGAGGGCGAGGTGCGTTATGCCCGCGACGCTTTCGAGGGACTGCGGCTCATGGACGCGGTCGCGGCCGTCAAGACCGGCGCGCCGGGCGCGAGTCTGCCGGAGCTGCGCAAGCGCCGGGTGGCACCGCGCGCCTCGGCCGTGCTCACCGAGCCCGAGGAGCTGCCGGCTCGCTCCGACGTCGCGACGGACAACCCGATCCCGGTCCCGCCGTTCTGGGGAACCCGCGTGGTCAAGGGCATCCAGCTGGCCGACTACGCCTCCTGGCTCGACGAGCGCGCCACGTTCCTCGGCCAGTGGGGTCTGCGCGGCAGCCGCGGCGATGACGGACCCTCGTACGAAGAGCTCGTGGAAACCGAAGGCCGGCCCCGGCTGCGGATGTGGCTCGACCGGCTGCACACCGAGAACCTGCTCGAAGCCGCCGTCGTCTACGGCTTCTTCCCGGCCGTCTCCAAGGGCGACGACCTGATCGTCCTGGACGAGCGCGGCGCCGAGCGCACCCGGTTCACCTTCCCGAGGCAGCGACGCGACCGGCACCTGTGCCTGGCCGACTACTTCCGTCCGCAGGACGGCGCCGACGAGGCGAAGGGCGAGACCGATGTGGTCGCGTTCCAGCTGGTCACCGTCGGCGGACGGATCGCCGAGGAAACCGGAAAACTGTTCGCGGCCAACGCCTACCGCGACTACCTCGAGCTGCACGGCCTCTCGGTTCAGCTGACCGAGGCGCTCGCGGAGTACTGGCACGCCCGGGTGCGCGCCGAGCTGGGCTACGCCGGACAGGACCCGGCGACCATCGACGGAATGCTCAAGCTCGAATACCGCGGCGCGCGCTTCTCGCTCGGCTACGGCGCCTGCCCCAACCTGGAGGACCGGGCGAAGATCGTCGAGCTGCTTGAGCCCGAACGCATCGGCGTCACCCTCTCCGAGGAGTACCAACTGCACCCGGAGCAGGCCACCGACGCCATCGTGGTGCACCACCCCGAGGCCAAGTACTTCAACACCTGATCCCGCGAGACCAACCGGGCGGTTCCCGTTCGCCGCGGCGACCACCTCGCCGACCGAACCGGGAGCCGCTCGGCGCGCCCGACCAGAAAGAGAACCGTGCCGAAACCGCCCGAGGCCGTGCTGTTCGACATGGACGGCACCCTGATCGACTCCGAGCCGATCTGGTTCGACACCGAGATCTCCATCCTGGCCGACTACGGCTATCTGCTGGGCCCGGAACACTTGGTCAACGTGCTCGGCAAGCCAAACGAGATCGCGGTGCAGTATCTGCTCGACGTCAGCGGCATTCCGCTGACCCCCAAGCAGCTCAACCAGCGGATCGAGGAAGCGATGGTGGAGCGCCTCGGTGCCGGAATAGAACTGGTCCCCGGCGCCAAGGAGCTGTTCACCGAACTGGACGCGGCCGGCATCCCGGCCGCACTGGTCACCGCGTCCTCCCGGCGCATCGTCGAGGCCTGCCTCAGCTCGATCGGCGCGGACCACTTCCAGCTGACCATCTCAGGGGACGATGTCACGCACGGGAAGCCACATCCCGAGCCCTACCTGAAGGCCGCCCGCAGCCTCGGCGTGGCGCCGGCCCGCTGCGCGGCGATCGAGGATTCGCCGAACGGCTCCCGCTCGGCGGCCGCGGCGGCCTGCCCGGTGCTGGTGATTCCGCACGGAGCGTCCATCGATCCGCATCCGCTGATCTCGGTCGCCGACTCACTGGCCGACGTGGACCTCAACCGATTGCGTGGACTCTTCGCTCCCGCTGACGGCGCGGCGCGGTAGGCCTCCGTTTCGCGGCGAACGCCGGCGATAACGCTAGGACGTGCCCGTGTTGCCCGAGGGGACCGGCGTGAACTCCACGATCGGCGCGGGCGGCACCTCGCCCCCGTGCGCTGGACAGCCCTCCTTGAACGAGCACCAGTCGCACAGCCGAGACGGACTCGCCGGCCACTCCCTGCGCTCTGCCGCCGCGCGGATCGCCGCCCACACCGCGGTGATCTTCCGCTCCACGCCGCGCAGGTCCCGCTCGTCGGGATCGTAGGTCAGCACCTCGCCGCTACCCAGGAAGATCAGCTGGAGCCGCTTGGGCACCACGCCGCGCAACTTCCACAGCACGAGGGCGTAGAACTTCATCTGAAAGAGGTTCTTCGCCTCGTATGCGGCGGGCGGGGCTTTCCCCGTCTTGTAGTCCACGACCCGCAGTAGCCCGTTCGGAGCCACATCGAGCCGGTCCACCACGCCGTGCAGCACGAACCGGTCGTCGCCGTCGCCGACCACCGTGCGCACGAACCATTCCCGCTCGGCCGGCTCCAGACGGTTCGGATCCTCCAAGGTGAAATACATGCCGACCAGCGACTTCGCCGAAGCGAGCCACTCGGCCAGGTCCTCGGGGGTGGCGAAAAGCTCGGCGAGCCCGGGAGTCTTCGCGAGCAGCCGGTCCCATTCCGGCTGCAACAGCGCCGCCGCCTCATCCGGAGTGCGTCCGCCGGCGGGCAGATCGAAAAGCCGGTCCAGCACCGCGTGCACCAGCGTCCCGCGAGTGGCCGCCGCGTTCGGCGGCTCCCGCACCTTGTCCACCACGCGCAGCCGGAAAAGAAGCGGGCACTGCATGAAATCCCCGGCGCGGGACGGGGAAATCGCCGACGGCAGCCGGACCGGCATGTCGACGTCGAAAAGCGCCCCGGACTCGGTGCCGCCGTATCCGGGCTCTCCGATGACCGCCGGATTGGAGCCCGCGCGCGGCTCTTCGAGCGCCACGCCTTCCGGCACCGTGCCGATCGGCCCAGCCACGTCTTCCGACAGGGCGACGCCCGAACTGACCACTGCTGGTCCAGTCCCGTCCACCGCGGCGCCGCCGTCCAGCGCACCACTCGCCGCCACCGTGCCGTCCATGCCGGGAACACTAGCTCAGAGCACCGACAAACCCGGTCCCGCACCGCCCACACCGCCGTATCCACGTAGCATCGCCTATGTGAGCGACACGAATCCGAACGAGGGCGAATCCAGCGGCCACCAGGAGCAGTCCCCGCCACCCGGCGGCGGACGCCCCTCCGGCGGCGGACTGGCGATGGGCCACCCCTTCGGCATCCCGATCGTCGTCTCCCCGACCTGGTTCCTGATCGCCGCCTTCATCACCTTCTACTTCGGCGACCAGTTCAAGAACACCCGGCTCGGCGACCGCCTCGGCGAGGGCCGCTACCTGGTCGCCTTCGGCTTCGCCGTGCTGCTCTACCTCTCCGTGCTGCTGCACGAGCTGGCCCACTCGGTCGTCGCGAAGCACTTCGGCCTGCCGGTGCGGCGCATCGTCATCTACTTCCTCGGCGGCGTCTCCGAAATCGAGCGGGAACCCGAGTCGCCCGGCCAGGAATTCGCGGTAGCCATCGCCGGGCCCGCGCTCTCCTTCGTTCTCGCGGCGGTGTTCTGGGGCGTCTGGGAGGCGCTGCCCTCCACCTCGGAGCAGTCTTCGACCGGTCTGCTGGTGGCCATTTACCTGGTTTTCGCGGTGTGGAGCGCGAACCTGGTGGTCGGCGTGTTCAACATGCTCCCCGGGCTGCCGCTGGACGGTGGCCGAGTGCTGCGGTCGGCGGTCTGGGCGCTGACCAAGAACTCGATGAGAGGCACCGTCGCCGCGGCGTGGACCGGCCGTGGGCTGGCCGTGGTCGTGCTGCTCTCCTCGATCTGGGAGGGGCGCAACCAGTCCGGCGCCGGCGCCGACCTCTACACGATCATGTGGGCCGCGTTCATCGCCTCGTTCATCTGGATCGGCGCGAGCCAGTCGCTCACCGTCGCCCGGCTGCGCGACCGCATCCCGCGCCTCCAGGTGCGGTCGCTGACCCGGCGGGCCATCCCGGTCACCGCCGATCTCCCGCTGGCCGAGGCGCTACGCCGCGCCGCCGCCGCCGGAGCCCGCGCCGTCGTGATCGTGGACCACGCCGGGCGCCCGACCGCGATCGTGCACGAGGCCTCCGTCACCGCGACTCCGCCGGAGCGGCATCCGTGGGTCCAGGTAGGGGCGCTCTCGCGGGCGCTGCGCCCCGGAATGACGCTGACCACCGAACTGACCGGTGAACGCCTCCTGACCGCGCTGCGAGCCGTCCCCGCCCCCGAATACCTCGTCACCGAGCCCGGTGGCTCGATTTTCGGCGTGCTTGCCGCCGCCGACGTCGAGCACGCCTTCCTGCACGGCTGATTGCTACCCGGCTGATTGCTACCCGGCTGGTTCCTGGACGGCTGGTTCCTGCACGGCTGACGGCGCGTTCGAAGCCGGTTCGCCGAGAGCCGGCCGGGCGATATTACAAACCGAGGTATCCGCGCATTGACATCCGCGGACCGCAGGTAGACTCGCGCCGTGAGTGAAACCCCCAGCGCACCGCACGGAGCCGAGCACCGCCGCGGGCCCTTCAAACCCGGCGACCTGGTCCAGCTGACCGACACGAAGGGCCGCCACCACACCTTCCCGCTCCAGCCGGGCAAGCAGTTCCACACTCACAAGGGCTCCTTCGACCACGACTCGCTCATCGGGCAGCCCGAAGGCGTCGTGGTGCGCTCGAGCGGCGGTATGGACTACCTCGCGTTGCGGCCGCTGCTTTCCGACTACGTCCTGTCGATGCCGCGCGGCGCGGCCGTCGTCTATCCGAAGGACTCCGCGCAGATCGTCGCGATGGCCGACATCTATCCCGGCGCCCGCGTGCTGGAGGCAGGCGTCGGCTCAGGCGCCCTCACCTGCACCCTGCTGCGGGCGGTCGGCGACAGCGGCGCGGTCCACTCCTACGAGCGGCGCGAGGACTTCGCCAAAATCGCCGCGAAGAACGTGCGCACGTTCTTCGGCGGGGAGCACCCGGCGTGGACCCTCACCGTGGGAGACCTCGCCTCCGCCATCCGACCGGACGAGGTCGACCGTGTCGTGCTCGACATGCTGGCCCCGTGGGAATGCATCGACCCGGTCGCCAAGGTGCTGACTCCGGGCGGCGTCCTGATCTGCTATGTCGCGACCACCACGCAGCTTTCCCGGACCGTGGAGACCATCCGCGACCACGGCCGCTACGCCGAACCCGCCGCCACCGAAACCCTGCTGCGCACCTGGCATGTGGAGGGGCTGGCCGTTCGCCCCGATCATCGGATGGTCGGGCACACCGGCTTCCTGGTCACCGCGCGCCGCATCGCCGACGACGTTGACCTGCCGCCGCGGCGCCGCCGTCCGGCCAAGGGCGCCGATGCCGAGGACCTGTGGGCTCCGGAGACCGCTGGAGCCGGCGAGGACCGCGAAGCCCAGACCGCTGCCCGTGAGGCGCGCCTCGCGCGGCGCGGCGAGCTGCCCTAAGCCCGCGTGCCCCGCCCCAGCACGTGTTTTCCGGGCCCGTGCTTCCCTGACCCGCGCTACTCGGCGTCCGGGCCGGCGACCATGGCGCCGTCTGTCACCCGGCGCACATGAATGCATTCGCCGGGGCACTCCTTGGCCGAATCGATCACGTTGAGCACCAGATCCGCCGGAACGGCCACCCGGGCCCCCGATGCGCTCTGCAACTCGCCCGCGCCGTCTTTCACGTACGCGAGCCCGTCGATGTCGAGTTCGAACACGTCGGCGGCGTACTGCGCACACAGACCGTCACCCGTGCACAGGTCCTGATCGATCCAAACCTCTAGCTGTTCGCCGCTCATCAGGAACGCCAACCATCCCATCCGCGTTGTGGTCTACCAACGACCCTAACAAGTCGAACCCGGTAGGCGTCGTCCGCGTGTCATATACAGGCGGGCCCCGCCGAAACAATAAGCATGGACACGCCAAGGACGGGGGAGTAATGATCGAGTCCCGCAAGCGATCACGCGCGCCGGAGTTCCGGTGCACTGATCCGAACGGGTGCCCGCCATGTCACATGAACGAGCACTGAAGGGGGAATCGTGTTGATGGCAGTGTTGCCGACTCAACGGGGGACGACCGAGGTGGCGACCCGGCCACGAGGAGTCCCCGGATCCGCCGGTACCCAAGCTGTGAGCGAGTCTTCAGTTTGGGCCGGGCGTACTCCAGGTAGGGTCGTAACGTCGCAACACTCCGCGAGGAGGTGAGGACCGTGCCAGCCCACGAAGACGACAAGCCGTTGCGCGCCCCCGGTTCCCGGTCTGGTCGCGGCGGACCGATGGGTTCCGATCCCGATCCGATGGCCCAGGTCGCGTACCTCGAGCAGGAGATCGCCGTACTGCGGCGCCGCCTGGCCGAGGTTCCGCGGGGTGGCCGCGCGCTCGAGGAGCGCGTCGGCGAGCTCCAGGCCACGGTCGCCGGACTGACCGCGCAGAACGAGCGTTTGGTCGCCACTCTCCGCGACGCGCGCGACCAGATCGTCGCGCTCAAGGAAGAGATCGACCGGCTCGCCCAGCCCCCCTCCGGATTCGGCGTCTTCCTCGAAGCCAACGAGGACGGCACCGCCGACATCTTCACCGGCGGACGCAAGCTGCGGGTGACCGTCACACCGAACATCGAGCTGTCCGAGCTGCGCCCCGGCCAGGAGGTCATGCTCAACGAGGCGCTGAACATCGTGGCCGGCTTCGGCTACGAGCGGGTCGGCGAGATCGTCATGCTCAAGGAGCTGCTCGAGGACGGCGAGCGGGCCCTGGTCATCGGGCACACCGACGAGGAGCGCGTGGTGCGCCTCGCCGAGCCGCTGCTCGACTCGGTGATCCGGGCCGGCGACGCGCTGCTGCTCGAACCGCGCTCCGGCTACGTCTACGAGCGGGTGCCGAAGTCCGAGGTCGAGGAACTGGTCCTCGAAGAGGTCCCGGACATCGACTACCACGACATCGGCGGCCTGAGCAGCCAGATCGAGCAGATCCGGGACGCCGTCGAGCTGCCCTACCTGCATCCCGAGCTGTTCAAGGAGCACGAGCTCAAACCGCCGAAGGGCGTGCTGCTCTACGGCCCCCCGGGCTGCGGCAAGACCCTGATCGCCAAGGCGGTCGCGAACTCGCTGGCCAAGAAGGTCGCGGCCAAGACCGGGCAGGAGGGCAAGAGCTACTTCCTGAACATCAAGGGTCCCGAGCTGCTGAACAAGTACGTCGGCGAGACCGAGCGGCACATCCGGCTGGTGTTCAAGCGCGCCCGCGAGAAGGCGTCCGAGGGTACACCGGTCATCGTCTTGTTCGACGATATGGATTCGATCTTCCGGACCCGAGGGTCAGGGGTGTCCTCCGACGTCGAGAACACCATCGTGCCGCAGCTGCTCAGCGAGATCGACGGTGTCGAGGGCCTGCAGAACGTGATCGTCATCGGCGCGTCCAACCGCGAGGACATGATCGACCCCGCGATCCTGCGCCCGGGCCGGCTGGACGTGAAGATCAAGATCGAGCGCCCGGACGCCGAGGCGGCCCGCGACATCTTCAGCAAGTACATCCTGCCCGGCCTGCCGATCCACCCGGACGACCTCGCCGAGCACAGCAACGACGCCGACGCCACGGTGAGCGCGATGATCCAGCACACCGTCGAGCGCATGTACACCGAGTCGGAGGAGAACCGCTTCCTGGAGGTCACCTACGCCAACGGTGACAAGGAGACGTTGTACTTCAAGGACTTCAACTCCGGCGCGATGATCCAGAACATCGTCGACCGCGGGAAGAAGA
>DASTAE010000311.1:0-35123 GCA_035712985.1 Actinospica sp. | reverse complement strand
GCTCGGTGTGCTGGATATCGCGCAGTTGTTCGTCGTGGTCTTCATCGTCGGCACCATGACCGTGTTCTTCGACGTCGCGTTCCAGTCGTATACGCCGGGGCTGATCGGCCGGGACCGGCTGCCCGAGGCGAACGGGAAGTTACAGGTCTCGGACTCGGCCGCGCAGGTCGCGGGGCCGGGCGCGGCCGGCGTGCTGATCAGCGCGTTCGGCGCGCCGGTGGCGATCCTGGTGGACGTGGCGAGCTACGTCCTCTCCCTCGTCACGGTGGCGGCGCTGCCCGCCGACGAGGTGCCCGAGCAGCGGACCGCCGCGCAGGCCACGTCCTTCCGCGCGTCGATCCGCGAGGGGTTCGCCGTCATCGGGCAGCAGACGATGCTGCGCTGGCCGACCACGGCCGCGGTGATCATCAACGTGTTCTCCGGCGCGCTGATGTCCGTGTTCTTCCTCTACCTCGTGCACATCGGCATGGGCGCGGCGCAGGTCGGCCTGATCGTCGCGGTCGGCAGCGTCGGCGCGCTGCTCGGCGCTCTCCTCGCGGACCGGCTCACCGGCCGCTTCGGCGTCGGTCCGATGCTGATCACGGCGATGGTGCTGCCGGTCGCCGGCTACCTGGTGCTGGCCGCCGTGACCGGCCATTCGGCAGCGGCGTCGGCCGCAGCCGCGGCGAGCACCTTCGTGGTCCAGTTCGGCATCCCGATCTTCAACGTGAACGTGGTCAGCTTCCGGCAGGTCTACACCCCGGACGAGCTGCTCGGCCGGGTCACCGCGACGGCGCGTACCGGCATCCTGGGCGCCTTCTCGATCGGCTCGCTGCTCGGCGGCGCGTTCGCGACGGCGACCAGCCTGCGGACGACCGTCCTGGTCGCCGCCGCCGGCACGCTCGTGGCCGCCCTGGTCCTGCTGCTCTCGCCGGTGCGCCGGGTGCGCCGCCTGCACGAGCCGTCCGCCGCCGTCGTCCCGGTCCCACAGGAGCAAACATCATGACAACCTGGCAGGACGAGGGCTACCAACTCGCCCCGCAGCAGCTGGCCCGGCTGGAGCAGGTCGGGAGCGCGGCGGTGCGCATCGTCCGCACCCCGACGCGGGTGACGTCGGCCGAGCTCGAGTCGCGGCTCGCGAAGGCCGTCGCCGCGTACGAGATCCTGCGCACGCGGTACACGACGCTCGCCGGGCTGGACACGCCCGTCCAGATCATGGAGCCGGTCGGCCCCGTCGCGGTCGACGCGGCGGCTGCGGGCCGGACCGTGCTCAGCTCCGGCGCGCTGACCGTCGAGCACGAACTCGGTCCGGAAGGCACGCGGCTGGTGCTGACCCTGCCGCGGTTGAGCCTCGACGACGCGTCCTGGAGCCGGCTTGTCAGCCTTCTGCTGGAGGACTCGGCGGCCGACGAGGCGGAGCTGCAGTACGCCGACGCCGCCGCGTGGCTCGGCGAGGTCCTCGCGCAGTCGGCGCAGTCGGTGGCCGGGGAGCCGGCCAGTGCCTCGTCGGTTCCGCCCTTCGTCCTGACCGAGGAGGTGGTCGGCGAGGCGGTCGGCGAGCCCGTGCACGTATCGATCCTCGTCGACGGACCGGCGCTGGTCCGGCTCGACGAACTCGCCGAGCGTTGCGGTGTGAGCGAGGCGGCCGCGCTGCTGGCGCTCTGGCGCGCGTTGTACGGCCGCTTCTGCGGCGACGCCGAGGACCGCGTCGTGGTGCTGGCCGACGGACGGTCCACGGAGGGGCTCGAAGACGTGCTCGGACTGCTCGAGCGTCCGGTGCCGGTGCGGCTTGAGCTCGCCCCGGGCGCTTCGTCCGCCGATGCGCTGCGGGCCGCGCACGACGCGCTCGGCTCCGTCGCCAAGACGGAGAACCACATCGATCCGGCGGCGGCCCTCGCCTGCGGAATTCCGCTCTCCTTCCGGCACCGCGAGGACCGCTGGGCCGCGGAGATCGAGGCGGCCGAATCAGAGCTCATATCCCCGGCGCTGCTGCATCTCGACGGTGTCCGCGGGCCGGGCGGCCTGCGTCTCGACTTCTTCGGCGGCGCCGGCCGCGTCGCGCAGGCCGACCTGGACGTCGTGGCGCAGGCCTACCGGTGTCAGCTCGACGAGCTGCTGGCCAAGGGCGCCGAGCACGCCATCGGCGGGCTGCGGCTGACGGTGCCGAACGAGCCGCCGTCCGCCATCGAACCGCGCGAGCGGCACGCGTCGGTGCTCGAACTCTTCCTCGGCCACGCCGAGGCCACACCAGAGCGGCCGGCGCTGCGATGCGGCGAAATCGTTCTGTCGTACCGGGATGCGGCGCAGCGTGCGGTCGCGGTGGCCGAACTGCTGCGCGAGCGCGGGGTGCAGGCCGGGCAGCGCGTGGCGCTGTTCGCACCCGCCGCGGCGGAAACCGTCGTCGCCATGCTCGGGATCTGGCTAGCGGGCGCGGCGTTCGTGCCCGTCGATCCCACGTGGCCGCAGCAGCGTATCGACACCATCCTGCGCGAGGCCGCGGCCGCACTGACGCACACACCCGCACACGCAGAGTTCGTCGACGCCGGGCTTCGGCTGCCGGAGCGCGCCGAGGCCGCGGGCGCGGCCTACGTGATCTTCACCTCGGGCACCTCCGGGGTGCCGAAGGGCGTGGTCATCGGGCACGAACAGGTCGCGCACTACACCGCGGCCGTCGGCGCGAAGCTCGGCCTCTCCGAGGGCGCCGAGTTCGCGGCGGTCTCCACCCTCGCCGCGGACCTCGCCTACACCGCGATCTTCCCGGCCCTGGCGAGCGGCGGCTGCGTCCAGATCGTCCCGCCGGAGACGGCCACCAGCCCGGCCGCGCTCGCCGCGTGGTTCCGGGAGAATCCCGCGGCCGCGATGAAGTCGGTCCCCTCGCATCTCGCGGTCCTGCTGGCCGAGGCCGCCGATCCGCTCGCGCTGCTGCCGACCGAGGCGCTCGTGCTCGGCGGAGAACGCCTCCCCCGGCAGCTGTACCGGCGGCTGCGGGAGATCGCGCCGCACCTGCGCCTCTACAACCACTACGGGCCGACCGAGACCACCGTGGGCGCCTCGTGCCTCGCGCTCGACGACACGGTCGACGAGCGCTGCTCCTCGATCCCGGTGGGCCAGGGCCTCGGGGCGAACACCCTCGCCGTGCTCGACGAGGCGGGCGCGCCGCTGCCGCCGTGGTGCCCCGGCGAGGTGGTCGTCCGCGGACCCGGCATCGGCCTCGGCTACCTCGCCCGGCTGCGCGAGGGTCTGGCCGGATTCGCCGACGCGGAACCGGGTTCCGCCTCGCTCTACCGGACCGGCGACCTCGGGCGGCTGGTGCCCGGGGCCGGCGTCGAGATCCTCGGCCGGATCGACGACCAGGTGAAGCTGCGCGGGCACCGCGTCCAGATCGGCGAGATCGAGACGCTGCTCGCCGCCCGGCCCGGGGTCGGCGCCGCGGCGGTCGTGCCGCGCGCGGACGAGGGGGGCCTGGTGACGCACCTGGACGCCTACCTCGTGGCCGCGGCCGACGCGCCGGCTCCGTCGATCGAGGAGCTCCGGACGGACCTCGGCGACCGCCTCCCGGCCGCCCTGGTGCCCACCGGCTGGCAGCTGCTCGACCGGCTTCCGCTGACCGGCAACGGCAAACTCGATCGCAGGGCCCTGGCTCCGATCGCGCCGCGCAGGGCCCGGGCCGGACGGCCGCGCGACTCCGTGGAGCAGCGCCTGGTCGCGCTGTGGTCCGCGGTGCTCGACCTGGACGTCACCTCCCCGGACGACGACTTCTTCGAGCTCGGCGGGCAGTCGCTGCGCGCGATCAAGCTCATGGCCCAGGTCAACAAGGCCTTCGGCTGCCAGCTGCCGATGTCCGCGGCGTTCAGCGCGCCGACGGTCGCGGCGATGGCCGAGTCGGTGCGCGGAAGCGGGTTCCGGGACACGAACCTGGTCCCGCTGCGCGCCGGGCGCGAACCGGCCGGCGACCCGGTCTTCTGCGTCCACCCCGGCGTCGGCGACACCCTGAGCTACTGGGAGCTGGCCCGGGCGCTGCCCGCGGACCGCCCGGTCATCGGCGTCGAGTCGTGGGGGCTGCACGGCCGGGACCCGCAGCGGGACATCACCGCCATGGCCGAGGAGTACGCGGCGGCCATCGCGGCCGCCGGCGACGCGGCGCCGACGCTCATCGGCTGGTGCTTCGGCGGGGTCATGGCCTACCACACGGCCCATGCGCTGCGCCGGGCCGGGCGCGCGGTGGCCCGGCTGATCATCGTGAACGGCGGCGTGCCCGACCCCGCCGACGGCGGCCTCGCGCAGCGGCCCGCCGACCACCTGATCCGCCGCTTCGCCGACCACTACGAGCTCGAGCCGCCGACCGACCAATCGGGCCCGCGCGACCTGCTCAAGGCTCTGCAGGGCATCGGGCGGCTGCCCCAGGACGCCGGCGAGGCGGAGCTGCGGGACCTGCTGGAGGTCCACGCGGCCAATATGACGGCCCTGGACCGTTTCCACGTGGTCGAACACGGCGAGCTCGGGCGTCCCGACTTCCCGATCCTGCTGGTG
Organism: Actinospica sp.; assembly: GCA_035712985.1. Lineage (GTDB taxonomy): Bacteria > Actinomycetota > Actinomycetes > Streptomycetales > Catenulisporaceae > Actinospica. Next base: position 30,614 of record DASTAE010000311.1, on the reverse strand, counting down.
CGCGCGGAGCCGGCCGAGGCGCCGCCCGCCCCGGACCGGACGTGCGGCTGGGCGGCGGCGGTCGGCCCCGAGCTCGCCTTCGCCTCGATCGAGACCACCCACCACGGCATCCTGCGCCGACCCGCGCTCGCGCAGCTCGCCGAACTGATCGAACGGGAGCTGAACGCGTGACCGAGATGACCTCCGTCGGCCCGAGCCCGCTGCGCCGCGCGACCCGACGGCCGGTGCAGGCGGCGAGCGCGCCCCGCGCGGCCACGGTGGACTACGGCTTCCTGCCGGAGGCTCCGTCCACCCCGGTCGTCATCACGCCGGCCGGCCCCGGCGCCGACCTGCCCGGCTGGCTGCGCGCGAACCGGGAGGAGGTCGACGCCCGGCTGCGGAAGTACGGCGCGGTACTGCTGCGCGGCTTCCACGGCGGTTCCGTGGAGAGGTTCGACCAGGCCGCCGCGGCGCTGTGCCCCACCCTCTTCCGCGAATACGGCGACCTGCCGCGCGAGGGCGGATCAGACCGCGTCTACCAGTCGACGCCGTACCCGGAGGACCTCTCGATCCTGTTCCACAACGAGAGCTCGCACCTGCGTCGGTGGCCGATGCGGCAGTTCTTCTCCTGCATCGTCGCGCCACGGACCGGCGGCCGGACGCCGATCGTGGACGGACGCACCGTCCTGGACCGGATGCGGCCGGAGCTGGCCGAGCAGTTCGCCACCCGGAAGCTGCGCTACGTGCGCAACTTCATCGAGGGCGTCGACGTCAGCTGGTCGCGCTTCTACGGCACCGACGACCCGGCCGAGGTCGAGCGCAAGTGCGCCGAGGAGGGCACCGACTTCGCCTGGACCGCCGAGGGCGGCCTGCGCACCTCGCGCGAGGCCGACGCGGTCCTGCGCCACCCGCAGACCGGCGAATCCGTGTTCTTCAACCAGCTGGCCCTGCACCACCCCTCCGCGCTGGACCCGGACACCCGCGCCTCGCTGCTCGAGATGTGCGGCGCGGACGGCCTGCCCCGCAACGTCTTCTGGGGCGACGGCGGCGTGATCGAGGACTCCGTGGTCGCCGAGGTCAGGGAGCTGATGGACCGCGAGTCCGTCGCCTTCGTCTGGCAGGAGGGCGACGTCCTGGTGCTCGACAACATTCTGATGGCGCACTCGCGCAGCCCGTTCACCGGGCCGCGCAAGATCGTGGTGGCGCTCGGCGAGATGACCGGCGGGCCCGACGCCGGCTGAGCCGCGTCCGCGCCCCGCACACACCGAAAAGGGGAGAACACCGATGTCCGAGATCGACGTCCCGCAGATCCTGGAGAAGCACGCCGAGGAACGGGCCAAGCGCAAGCGGCCGGAGGGCGCCGCGCAGTACACGCTGCTCAGCGAGCAGTACACGCACCTGGCCGAGGACCCGTTCACCGACCGGGTCGAGCGCGAGCCGGTCCGCGACCACGTCAAGGTCGCGGTGATCGGCGCGGGCTTCGCCGGCCTGATGACCAGCGCGTACCTGAAGGAGGCCGGTGTCGAGGACGTGCGGCTGCTGGAGGCCGGCGGGGACGTCGGCGGGACCTGGTACTGGAACCGCTACCCCGGCGTCCGGTGCGACGTCGCCTCGCTGATCTACCTTCCGTTGCTGGAGGAGACCGGGCACATGCCCAGCGAGTGGTACGCCTCCGGCCCGGAGATCTTCGAGCACTGCCAGCGCATCGCGAAGCACTACGGCCTGTACGAGAAGGGGCTCTTCCACACCCGGGTTACCGACCTGGAATGGGACGAGGCGGCCCGGCACTGGATCGTGCGCACCGACCGCGGCGACGACTTCACCGCGCAGTTCGTCAGCTACGGGCTGGGCCACCTCTCGGTGCCCAAGCTGCCCGGCATCCCCGGCGTCGAGGACTTCGCCGGGCACCTGTTCCACAGCAGCCGCTGGGACTACGCCTACACCGGCGATCCCGAGGGCGGCCCGCTGGGCAACCTGCGGGACAAGCGGGTGGCGATCATCGGGACCGGCGCCACGACTGTGCAGGCCGTGCCGGAGCTGGCCGGGGCGTGCCGGGAGCTGTTCGTGCTGCAGCGCACCCCGTCCGCGGTCGAGGTGCGCAACAACCGCCCGATCGACCCGGAGTGGTTCGCCGGGATCGCCACGCCGGACTGGCAGCGGCAGTGGCAGGAGAACTACGCGGACACCATGACCGCGGCCGTGGCGCCGGCCGAGAACCTGGTCAACGACAGCTGGACCTCGCTGGCCCGGATGATGCACGCCTCCGGCGGCGAGGGCCCGAGCACGGACCCGGAGGCGCCGGAGGGCGTCGCCGGCGAGGTGTGGGCGGACCTGAAGAAGATGAACGAGCTGCACGAGCGGATCGACGCCACGGTCAAGGACCGCAAGACCGCGGAGGCGCTCAAGCCCTGGTACTACATCCCGTGCAAGCGGATCACGTTCAACGACGAGTTCCTCGAGGCCTTCAACGTCCCGACCGTGCACCTGGTGGACACCGACGGCCAAGGGCCCGAGCGGATCACCGAGCGCGGCATCATCGTCGCAGGGGTCGAATACGAGGTGGACTGCATCATCTTCGCCTCCGGCTTCGAGGTCAACTCGAACCCGACCCGCCGGGTCGGCTTCGACGCGGTCGGCCGGGACGGCGCGCGGCTGTCCGAGGTCTGGGCCGACGGCATGCGCACCCTGCACAGCATCCACGTGCACGGATTCCCCAACGCCTTCCTGGTCCAGCCGGCCACCGGGGCGATGCGGTTCTCCAACGTCTCGCACATCCTGATGGAGTCGGCCAAGACGGTCGCGGCCATCGTCGCGCACGCGGAGCAGCAGGGCGCCGAGGTCGTCGAGGCCACCCGCGAGGGTGAGGACGGCTGGATGACGAACGTCGGCGTCGACGAGGGCTGGGCCACGTTCCTGAACACCGAGTGCACCCCGGGCTACGTGAACAACGAGGGGTCGGGGCTCGGCGACTTCTCCCTCTTCCAGGACTATCTGAGCGCCGACGTGATGACGTTCTTCCGGATCCTGCAGGAGTGGCGCGCGGCCGGGCAGTACACCGGTCTGGAGTTCCGCTGAGATGACCGGCCGCCTCGAACACCTCAGGGTCCTGTTCGCGGAGGCGCTCGGCGTGCCCCAGGTCGGCCCCGCCGAGCACTTCCTGGCCGCCGGTGGGGATCTCGCCGCGGCGAGGCGGCTGGTCGGCCGCGTCCGCGCCGACCTGGGGGTGGATCTGTCGCTGCGGGACTTCCTCAAGAGCCCGACGCCGGCGGGGCTGGACGCGCGCTGCGGCGGCGATCCGGTTGCTCCAGCGGCGATCCCGCGGGCCGCGGCGGCGCGGCCGTCCACGGGCGACGCGGCGATCGACGCCGAGATCGCCGAGCGGCTGCGGCGGATCACCCCGGCGCCCGAGACAGGCTCGGCGGCGCCGGACGCGCTGGTGCTGCTCACCGGCGCGTCCGGCTTCGTCGGCGCCTTCGTGCTGGCCGCGCTGCTCGCGCGCGGCCAGCGCGTCACCGTCCTGCTGCGCGGCGGCTTGGCGCGTCGGGCCGGGCTCGTCGCGCACCTGGAAGGGCTCGGTCTCTGGCGCGAGGACTACGCCGACGCGCTCGAGATCGTCGCCGGCGACCTCGCCGCGCCCGCACTCGGCCTCGATCCCGCCGCGCGCGACGCGTTGGTGCGCGACGCGAGCCGGATCGTGCACTGCGCGGCCTGGGTGAACCACGTCCTGCCGTACTCCCTGCTGGCCGCCGCGAACGCGCACAGCGCGGCGGAGATCCTGGAGCTCGCCGCGACCGGCCGGCCGAAGTCGGTGACCCACGTCTCCACCAAGGGCGTCCTCTCCGCGGCGCACTATCCACAGGACACTGTGATCACCGCGGGACCCGTGGTCGGGCTGCCGCCGGAGGGCGACGGCTACGGTCGCTCGAAGGCGGTCGCGGAGGCGTACATCGCCCACGCCGCCGAGCTCGGCGTGCGAGCGTCGATCGTGCGCATTCCCGGCGTCTTCGGCGACCGCGACGCGTACCAGATCCAGAAGAACGACGCCGTGTGGAGCTGGACCAAGGCGATCCTGCTGACCGGGCGCTATCCGAACAGCTACGACCTGGCGGACAACGAGCTGTTCCAGGCGCTGCCCGCGGATGTGGTCGCGCAGGTGGTCCTCGATCTCGCGCACCCGGCGGACGAGCCCGGCTGCCGTTTCGTCAACGCCGTCCCGAACCGCGTGTGCACGACCCGCGACTTCGTCGCCGGCCTGCGCGAGGCGGGACATGCGGTCGAGCCGATGGACGACCGCGCATGGCATCGGGAGGTCGGCCGCCTGGACGTCGACGAGGTCTGGGTGGCCGCCGTGGCGGGCTCGCTCGCGACGCACCCGGAGATCGGCGACCCGCAGCGGCTCCCCCGGTTCGCCGTGGACGAGGACCCGGCCGTGTCCGAAGCCGTCGAGTCCGCCGCGATCCGCACGCCCCGGGACGTGGCCGGCTACATCCGAGCACTGAAATAGAAACGGCCTGGCGCCGCGGCGGAATGCCGCGGCGCCAGGCCGTCAGATCATCCTCAGGAGTCGGCCGCGGCCCGCCGGAGCGTCTCGGCGGCCCAGATCTCCAGTGACGCGCCGTGCTTCTTGGCGGCGCACTCCAGCTGCGTCAGGTCTTCCGCGGACACCGCGAGGCGCAGCAGCCGGTCGAGCGCCCCGGGGCCGGTACAGGACCGGGACGGCCGGGCGGCCGGCTTGCGCTCGGCGGCGGACTCGGCGCCGGATTCCCTCGCCACACGGGTCCGGCCGGTCTCGCCGGCCTTGCCGGCATCGGCGGCGGGCTCGGCCGGGAGCTGCGCGGCCTCGGTGTGCCGGTTGGCCAGACTGGCGCGCACCTCGGCGCGCAGCCTGTTCCGGCTCCAGGTCAGCTCCTCGGCCTTGCGCAGCCAGTAGTCCTGCTCCGGCTGCTCGAGCGCCACGACCTCCAGGTGGTGGCTGAAGCTCAGCGCCTGCCGCCGCCGGGCCAGCGGGAACCGGCGCGCGACCCAGGTGTAGTTGCGCAGCGTCTGGTAGCTCAGCGAGGTCTGCTTGATCGCCTCCTCGTAGCGGTCCTGGAAGGTCGTCTCGCCGTAGACCAGCCAGTCGGCGATCCACCAGGTCGAGGAGTCCGCGAAGGAGAACAACCGGGCCCCGACCTGCTCCCACATCCCCAGGCTCTGCTGCGCGGTGAACTGCAGGCCGGACCGGTGCACCTGCACGCCCAGACCCATCGCCGGCCCCGGCGCGGCGGCCGGCTGCGCCGCGCGCGGCGGGACCACCGTATGCCGAACCGCCGGCCCCCGCGACCGCGTCGAGATCGAACCTGAACTCACCATGCCCCCTAGCTTGCGCGGCGCGCCTTCGCACCGACGCCGTCGACATCGAACCCCGTGTGCGCCGAACCCCGTGCGTTCGGCATTTATGTCACTGCCCTGTCATCAGAACGTCTCAGGCGACCCGTTGAACCTACGGGCATGACGAAATAGTGAGGGAACCCCTCGTACGACACCCCGTCGTCCCACATCCACCATATTCCAATGCCCGGACAATGTGGGGTTTCCGGACGGGCGAGGGCCCCGCCTGTCTCGCCGGCAAGACAGGCGGGGCCTCGACCAGTGCGAAGTCCGCGACATAAGGTTCGTCAGGAGGTTACTTCGCCCCCGTCGCGACGACGTCGCCGGCCTCGGCTTCGGCGGCGGGCTCGTAGAGGCGGCGCGCCTTACGCACCGGCGAGAGCAGCAGCACCATCGCGGCCACCAGCGTGCCGCCCGCGGCCACCAGGATGGTGGTCCGCAGCCCGGCCGCCGACGCGAACGCGCCGCCGAGCAGCGAGCCGATCGAGAACGCTCCCAGGACGCAGGTGCGCGCCGTGGCGACCACCCGGCCGAGCAGCTCGTCCGGGGTCAGGACCTGCCGGAAGCTGACCACGTTCATGTTGAAGATCGGGATGCCGAACTGGACGAGGAAGGAGGAGCCGGCCACGGCGGCGACGTCCGCGGCCGAGTGGCCGGTCACGGCCGCCAGCAGGAGGTAGCCGAGCACGGGCAGCGCCAGCGCCGTGATCATCATCGGGCCGACGCCGAAGCGGCCGGTCAGCCGGTCGCCGGAGAGGGCGCCGAGCAGACCGCCCACGCTGCCGACCGCGAGCACCAGGCCGACCTGCGCCGCGCCCATCCCGACATGGACCAGGTAGAGGAAGAAGACCGCCATCAGGACCGCGGAGAACAGGTTGATGATCGCCGCGGCGGTGGTGATCCAGCGCAGCAGCGGGTTCTTCCCGATCGCGGCGAAGCCCTCGCGGATCGAGGCGGGCACCGAGCGTCGCTCCGCGCCGGCCTGCGGCTCCGGCGCCTTGTCGGCCGGCAGCCCGGCCACCGTGACGAAGGACAGCACGTAGCTCACCGCGTCCGCCGCGATCGCCGCCGTCGCGCCGAACGCGCTGACCAGCAGACCCGCCGCCCCGGGACCGGCGACCTGCGCCGACGACTCGGAGATCTCCATCTTGCCGTTCGCCTGGCCGAGTTGATCGCGGCCGAGCAGACCGGGCATGTAGGACTGGAACGCGACGTCGAAGAACACGGTCATGGTGCCGACGATGAAGACCACGACGAACAACTGCGCGATATCCAGCACACCGAGCGCGTGCGCGATCGGAACCCACGCCAACGCCGCCGCACGCACCACATCAGCCGCGATCATCACCGGCCGACGCGCACGACGGTCCAACCACACCCCGACGAACAAACCGAACAACAGAAACGGCAGCATATCCAACGCACCGAGCACACCGGCTTCCAACGGCGTCGCATGCAACAACAACACCGCGGTCAACGGCACCGCGACATACGTGATCTGCGTACCGAACAACGAAGCCGTCTGCCCCGTGAACATTAGCGTGAAGTTCCGCTGCCGGAACAGGGAACGCGGTTTCGACCCCGCGGTCGCCGTGTTCTCGCTCATCTGTGGCCAACTCTCTGCATTGGTGGATGCGACATAATCAATTCCCTGATGCCTTGACCCGGCGTCGGGCGAAGGCGGGCCGGGTGGGTGCCGACGGGTCGGCCGACCGCTCCGCCGCGGCGCCGATCGGCCGGTCGGGATCGGCGACCAGGCGTCCGAGCAGCCGCTCGAAGCGCCCTGCCAGGGCCCGGACCGCGGGCTCGTCGAAGAGGTCGGTGGCGTACTCGACGACGCCCTCGATCCCGTTCGGCCGTCCGTCGGGCCCGAAGCCGCCGCGCAGCTGGAAGTTCAGGTCGAACTTGGCCGTGCTCCGTCCGGGGACCTCCAGCACGCCCACCCGCAGCCCCGGCAGGTCGAAGACCGCCTCCGCGGTGGTGTCGAAGGAGAGCATCACCTGGAACAGGGGGTGGTGGGCCATCGTCCGGCGGGGGGCCAGGACCTCCACCAGGCGCTCGAACGGCAGATCCTGGTTCTCGAACGCCGCCAGGTCCGTCCGGCGGACCCGGTCCAGCAGCTCGAGGAACGTCGGATCCCCCGAGACGTCGGTGCGCAGCACCAGCGAGTTGACGAAGAACCCGACCATGTCGTCCAGCGCCTCGTCGGTGCGGCCGGCCGCCGGCGTGCCCAGCGGGATGTCGGGCCCGGCGCCCGATTGCGCGAGCACCGTCGCCAACGCCGCCTGCACCACCATGAACGCGGTGGCGCCCGCGCGGCGGGCCACCTCCTCGACCCGGGCGTGCACGTCCGCGCCGACCGCCAGCGGCAGCTCGGCGCCGCGATGGCTGGCGGCCGTCGGCCGGGGCCGGCGGAACGGCAGCGACAGTTCCTGCGGAATCCCGGCCAGCGCGTCCCGCCAGTAGGCGGACTGACGCGCGACGAGGCTGTCCGGATCGTCCTGCGCCCCCAGCAACTCGCGCTGCCACAGGGTGTAGTCGGCGTACTGGACCGGCATTTCGGCCCAATCCGGCGCCGCCCCGGCCAGCCGCGCGGCGTACGCCGTCGCCAGGTCGCGGCCCAGCGGCCCCACCGACCAGCCGTCGCCGGCGATGTGGTGCATCAGCAGCACGAGAAGATGCTCGTCCGGCCCCGTCTCGTAGCCCAGCGGCCGCACCGGGATCTCGGCCGCCAGGTCGAAGACGTGCCCGGCGGCCTCGGCCACCAGGTCCGCGACCGGCCGGCCCGCGGCGTCGGCCCATTCCAGCGGCAGCACGACCTCGTCGGCGGGCAGGATTCGCTGGAAGGGTTCGCCGTCGACCGCCGGGAAGACGGTCCGGAGGCTCTCGTGGCGCCGCACCACATCGCGCAGCGCCGCCGCCAACGCGGCGCGGTCCAGCGACCCGGACAGGCGCAGCACGACCGGCATGTTGTAGGTCGCCGTCGGCCCGGCCAACTGGTCGATGGTCCACAGGCGCTGCTGGGCGAACGACAGCGGCATCGGGTCAGGACGGACCGCGGCAGCCAGCGCCGGGCGCGACGACCCGGCCGCGCCGAGCGCTCCGGCCAGGGCGGCGACGCTCGGGTGCTCGAACAGGGCGCGAATGCCGACCTCCACCCCGAGCCCCGCGCGGATCCGCGCGACCAGCCGGGTCGCGAGCAGCGAGTGCCCGCCGAGCTCGAAGAAGCTGTCGTCCACGCCGACCTCGGGCACGCCGAGCACCTCGGCGAAGGCCGTGCACAGCCGCTCCTCCCGCTCCGTGCCCGGCGCGCGCCGGACCCGGCCGGCCGTGTAGTCCGGGGCCGGCAGGGCCTTGCGATCCAGCTTCCCGTTGGCCGTCAGCGGCAGCCGGTCCAGGACCACGACCGCGGCGGGCACCATGTACTCCGGCAGCAGCCCGGCCGCGTGCCGCCGCAGCAGTCCGGGCAGGCGCGCGGCGTCCTCGGCCGCGGCACCGGGCTCCGGCACCACGTAGCCGATCAGCCGCTTGTCGCCGGGGACGTCCTCGCGGACCGCGGCGGCGGCGCGGGCGACGCCGGGGTGGCCGGCGAGCACCGCCTCCACCTCGCCGATCTCGATCCGGAACCCGCGGATCTTCACCTGGTCGTCGGCCCGTCCGGCGAACTCCAGCGTCCCGTCGCCGTGCCAGCGCACCAGGTCGCCGGTCCGGTACATCCGCTCCCCCGGCGCGCCGAACGGGCAGGCCGTGAAGCGGGTCGCGGTCAGGTCCGGCCGGTTCAGGTAGCCGCGGGCCAGGCCCGGTCCCGCGATGTAGGCCTCTCCCGTCACGCCGGGGGCCACCGGCTCCAGGTCGTCGTCGAGCACGAACACCCGCATGGTGGGGGTCGGCCGGCCGAGGATCGGCTGCGGCGCCCGGCGCGGGTCGGCGTAGACCTGGTAGACCGTGCACTCGGTCGGCCCGTAGAAGCTGAAGCCGCGGGTCCCGGCGCCGGCCGCGCCGAGCCACTCCCACAAGGGCTGCGGCACCGCCTCGCCGCCGACGCCGAGCAGCGGCGGGAGCGGTCGGTCGGCGAACAGGCCGCCGGCCACCGCGGAGGCCATGTGCGACGGCGTCAGTTCCAGGAAGTCGACGTCGTGCTCGTCCAGCCAGGCGCCCAGCAGCCCGACGTCGGCCAGGGCTTCGCGGCTGACGATGTGCAGTTCGTGGCCCTCGGTCAGGGCGGACAGCTGGTCCCAGACGGCGTCGAAGGATATGGAGGTGGTCAGGGCCACGCGCAGCGGCCGGTTCCGCGGGGCCGTGGCGGCGCCGAAGACCGCATCGCGGTGCACGGCGAGGAAGCTGGTGATGCCCCGGTGCGGCATGGCGACGCCCTTGGGGGTGCCGGTCGATCCCGAGGTGTAGATGACGTAGGCGGGGTGCGCCGGGACGAGCGCGGCGGTGCGGTCGGCGTCGGTCGGGTCGAGCTCCCGGGCCGGGTCGGCGGCGAGTTCGGCGGCGAGCGCCGGGTCGTCGAGGACCAGCAGCGGGGCGTCGGCGGGCAGCCGGTCCGCGGTGTCCTGCCGGGTCACGACGTAGGCCGGCCGGGCGTCCTCGACCATGAAGCGGATCCGGTCCAGCGGATATTCGACGTCGATCGGCAGGTACGCCGCGCCGGCCTTCAGCGCGCCGAGCAGCGCCACGAGGAGGTCGGCCGAGCGGGGCAGCGCCAGCGCGACGACGGACTCGGGGCCGACCCCGTGCCCGATCAGGTGGTGCGCCAGGCGGTTGGCCCGCAGGTTGAGCTCGCGGTAGCTCAGCACGTCCTCGTCGGCGACGACGGCGGTGGCCAGGGGATGCCGTTCGGCCCGGGCCTCGAACAGGGCCGGCAGCGTGTCGGCCGCAGGGTCGAGGTCCGGTTCGTTCCAGGCGTGCAGGACCTGCTTGCGCTCCGCGTCGGAGAGCACCGCGACCCGGTCGGCCCGCTGGTCCGGGTCGGCGGTCAGCGCGTCGAGGACCCGGACGAAGCGTTCGACGATCCGCTCGGCGCTGCCCCGGTCGAACAGGTCGACGGCGTAGGTGAGATCGCCGATCATTCCGGCGGGCCGGCCGTGCTCGTCCTGCCGCTCGGTCAGGTCGAAGGAGAGGTCGAACTTCGCCGGCGGCTCGCCGTCGGGCAGCGCGCTCACGGCCAGGCCGGGCAGGTCGAGGACCGGCTCGGCGTTGTTCTGCAGGGCGAGCATCACCTGGAACAGCGGGTGGCGGGCCATCGAGCGGGCCGGGGCCAGCTCCTCGACGATCCTCTCGAAGGGCACGTCCTGGTGCGCCAGCGCGTCGAGCGTGGACTCGCGCACCCGGGCGAGCAGCGCGCGGAAGGACGGGCCGCCGGACAGGTCGGCGCGCAGAACCAGGGTGTTGACGAAGAATCCGACGAGATCGTCGAGCGCCGTGTCCGTGCGGCCGGCGGTCGGGACGCCGATCGGGATGTCCGGCCCGGCGCCGAGCCGGCAGAGCAGCGCGGCCAGCGCGCCCTGCAGCACCATGAACGCCGTCGCGCCCTCGGCCCTGGCCAGTTCGGCGACCTTGGCGTGCAGCGCGGCGGGGATCTCCACGGGCACGCTCGCGCCCTGATGGCCGGCGACCGCGGGGCGGACCCGATCGGCCGGTAGCGCCAGTTCCTCCGGCAGTCCGGCCAGCACCTGGCTCCAGTGCGCCAACTGCCTACTCAGCACGCTGTCCGGGTCCTGCGCCGAGCCCAGGAGTCCGCGCTGCCAGAGTGTGTAGTCCGTGTACTGCACCGGGAGCGGCGCCCAGTGCGGTCCTCGCCCGAGACGACGCGCCGCGTAGGCCGCCGACAGGTCCCGCATCAGCGGCGCCAGCGACCAGCCGTCGCCGGCGATGTGGTGCATCAGCAGCACCAGCACGTGTTCGGCGGGCCCGGACCGGAACAGCGTGGCCCGGAACGGCGCCTCGGCGGTCAGGTCGAAGCCGTATCCGACGGCCTCGGAGATCGCCGCGGCCAGTCCGGGTTCGGTCTGGTCGGCCTGGATCACGATCGGCAGCGCGCCGAGGTCGGCGACCGGCAGCAGTTGCTGGCAGGGCTCGCCCCCGACCGACGGGAAGACCGTGCGCAGCACCTCGTGGCGCTCGAGGACGTCACGCAGCGCCGCGGACAGGGCCGCCTCGTCGAGTTCTCCCGACAGCCGGATCACCGCCGGCACGTTGTACGTCGCGCTCGGCCCCTCCAGCTCGCCGAGGAACCACAGCCGCTGCTGCGCGGAGGACAGCGGCATCGGGTCCGGATGGGCCACGGCGGTCAATGCCGGACGCGACGGCTCGGCGCCGGCCAGCGCCACGGCGAGGCGGCCGACCGTGGGAGCCTCGAACAGGGTGCGTATCGCGGGCTCGATCCCCAGCGCGGAGCGGATGCGGGCGGCCAGGCGGGTGGCCAGCAGCGAGTGGCCGCCGAGCTCGAAGAAGTCGTCGTCGACGCCGACCTCGGGCACGCCGAGCACCTCGGCGAACGCCGCGCACAGGGCCTCCTCGCGCGCGGTGATCGGCGCCCGGCGCGTGGAGGCGGCGGCGTAGTCCGGGGCCGGCAGGGCGCGGCGGTCGAGTTTCCCGTTGCCGGTCAACCGGAATCCGTCCACGGCCACGATCGCCGACGGCACCATGTACTCCGGCAGCAGCGCGGCGGCGTGCCGGCGCAACAGGCCCGGTAGCTCCGCGGCCTGCTCGGGATCCAGGCCGTCCGGCACCACGTAGCCGACCAGCCGCTTGTCGCCGGGTACGTCCTCGCGGGCCAGCACCGCGGCGCGCGCGACGGCCGGATGCCCGGCCAGCACCGCCTCCACCTCGCCGGTCTCGATCCGGAAGCCGCGGATCTTCACCTGGTCGTCGGCCCGGCCCAGGTACTCCAGGGTCCCGTCGGGCCGCCACCTGGCCAGGTCGCCGGAGCGGTACATCCGTTCGCCGGGCGCGCCGAACGGGCAGGCCGTGAAGCGGGTCGCGGTCAGGTCCGGCCGGTTCAGATAGCCGCGCGCGACCTGGGATCCGGCCACGTACATCTCGCCGACGACCCCGGACGGCACCGGCCGCAGGCGGTCGTCGAGCACGAAGACGGCGAGGCCCGGAAGCGCGGTGCCGATCAGGCTGCGGGTGAGGGAGCCGGCGACCAGAGCGGGGTCCAGCGGCAGGATGGTGGAGTGCACGGTGGTCTCGGTGATTCCGTACATGTTCACCAGCACCGCGGAGCTGTCCGGGTAGCGCTCGTACCACTCCTGGACGCGTTCGAAGGACAGCGCCTCGCCGCCGAAGACGATGGCGCGCAGCGCCAACTCCCGGGGCTCGACCCGCAGCAGTTCGGCGAACGCCGACGGCGTCTGGTTGAGGACCGTGACCCGTTCCTTGGCCAGCAGCTCCAGCAGATCCGCCGGGGCTCTGGTGATCTCGGAGGGGACCACGACCAGCCGGCCGCCGTACAGCAGCGCGCCCCAGATCTCCCATACCGAGAAGTCGAAGGACAGGGAGTGGAGCATCGTCCACACGTCGTCGGGGCCGAAGCCGTACGCGTCCTCGGTGGCTGTCAGCAGGCTGACGACGTTGCGGTGCGGAATCAGCACGCCCTTGGGGTTGCCGGTGGACCCGGACGTGAAGATGACGTAGGCCGGATGTTCGGGGCGCAGCGGTGAGCGCCGCTCGGCGTCGGCGAGATCGTGCGCGAGCTGACTTTCGAGGTCTGTGCGGGTGTCCGCGTGGTCGAGGAGGACGAGCGGCCGGTCGGACGTCGGGAGTTCGACCTCTGCCACGGTGACGATCGCGACCGGTTCGACGTCGGCCAGCATCCGCTCGATCCGCTGCGGCGGCAGCGCGGGGTCCACAGGAAGGTAGGCCGCGCCGGCCTTGAGTACCGCCAACACGGCGACGATCAGGTCCACCGAGCGGGGCAGCATCACGGCGACGCGGCGTTCCGGGCCGGCGCCGTGGCCGGTGAGCAGCCGGGCGAGCCGGTTGGCCCGCGCGTTCAGCTCTCCGTAGGAAAGGCGCTCCGCGCCGTACGAAACCGCCTCGGCGTGCGGGGTCTGCCGGGCCCGCTGCTCGAACCACGCGGCCAGGGTGGTCCGCGGAACGTCGAGGGCGCGCTCGGCTTCGGCGTCGAACCTCGCCCGCTCGCGGTCGGTCCGGATGTCCGCGGCCTCGACCCGCTGATCCGGATCGGCGATGAGTCGCCCGAGCAGACGCAGGAATCGCCCGGCGAGCGTGCGGACCGTGCCGTCGTCGAACAGGCCGGTGGCGTACTCCACGATTCCGGCGATCCCGGCCGGTCGGCCGTCCGGTCCGTGCTGCTCCCTGAACTCGAAGTTGAGGTCGAACTTGGCGGTGTCCCAGACCGGGGGCTCCAGCTCGGCGACCGTCAGGCCGGGCAGCTCGAAGCCGACCCGGGCGTCGGCCTCGAACGCGATCATGACCTGGAACAGCGGGTGCCGGTTCAGCGAGCGGGGCGGATCGACCGCCTCCACCAGCCGTTCGAAGGGCAGATCCTGGTGCTCCAGAGCCGCCAGGTCGGCGTTCCTGACCCGGGACAGCAGCTCGCGGAAGGTCGGCTCCCCCGACAGATCCGTCCGCAGTACCAGGGTATTGACGAAGACCCCGACCAGGTCGTCCAGCGCGTCGTCCATGCGGCCGGCCACCGGCGTGCCCAGCGGGATGTCGGTGCCCGCGCCCATCCGGGAGAGCAGCACCGCGAGCGCGGCCTGCACCACCATGAACGGGGTCGCGCCGGTCTCGCGCGCCAGCTCCTCGATACGGGCGTGGGCCGCGGCATCGATGTCCACCGGCGTCTGCGCGCCGCGGCGATCGGCGGCCGCCGCCCGCGGCCGGTCGAACGGCAGCGCCAGTTCCTCCGGCAGGCCGGCCAGGGCCGCCTTCCAGTACGCCGTCTGCCGGGCCAGCACGCTGCCGGGGTCGTCCGCGCTCCCCAGCAACTCCAGCTGCCACTCGGTGTAGTCGGCGTACTGGACCGGCAGCTCCTCCCACCGCGGCGCGGTCCCCGCGGTCCGCGCCGCGTAGGCCGTCCGCAGGTCCCGGCTCAGCGGGCCCGCCGACCACCCGTCGCAGGCTATGTGGTGGACCAGCAGGAGCAGCACGTGCTCATCCGGGGCCGTCGAGAATCCGCGGGCCCGCACCGGGATCTCGGCGGCGAGGTCGAACACGTACCCGGCCGCCTCGGCCACCAGCGCCTCGGCCCGCGCCGGGTCGGCCTCGGTCCAGACCAGCGGCAGCGCGACCTCGTCGGCCGGCACGATCCGCTGGAAGGGCTCGCCGTCCGCGAGGGGGAAGACGGTCCGCAGACTCTCGTGCCGGCGCACCACGTCGAGCAGGGCCTGCTGGAGGGCCTCCCGGTCCACAGTCCCCGACAGCCGCAGCACCCACGGGACGTTGTAGAGCGAGCTCGGCCCCTCCACCTGGCCGATGAACCACAGCCGCCGCTGAGCGAACGACAAGGGAAGCAAAGCAGGCTCCTCACAAAGCCGGGGACGGGGATACGCGAAGCGGGGTTCCGGCGCGCCTCAGAACGCCGGGTCCTCCCGCCGGTACAGCACGCCCTCGCTCCACACCAGGTCGAGCTGGTCCCACTCGATCGCCGACGCGACGTCGGGGAAGAAGCTGCGGCCGTTGTAGTTCGCGCTCGTGTTGCACAGCACCGGAATTCCGCTGCACTTGTGGTACTCGCGCAGGATGGCGTGCAGGTTCGGGTCGTCGGACTCGTTGACGGTCTGCAGCCGCGCGGTGCCGTCCAGGTGCATGATCGCCGGGACGCGGTCGATCCACTCGGGGCGGACCCAGTGCTCGAACAGCATGTACGGGTCCGGCGTGCCCGGGTCGAAGACGGTCGGGGCGTGCTCCTCCAGGCAGATGGGCGCGACCGGCCGGTAGTGCTCCCGGCTCTTCACGTCGTTCAGCAGCCGCTTCATCGACGGCTCGACCGCCGGCGCGATGATGCTGCGGCCGCCGAGCGCGCGCGGCCCCAGCTCGGCGCGGCCGTCGAGCACGACCGCGGGCTGGCCGGTGGTGTGCAGGATCTGGGCCAGCTCCTGCGGCGTGCAGGGCGAGGTGCTCCAACCGCACGGCACCTCCGGCGTCGGCTCGAGCGCCGGGCCGAGGCGGGGGCCCCACTCGATCGGCCGCAGCCCGGAGCCGTCGGCCGCGGCCAGGCAGGCCGTGCCGATGGCGACGCCGGAGTCGTCCGGGAACGGCGGCACCCACATGGCCTTGATCGTCGGGTGGGAGCGCAGGGCGCTGTTCCACTTGATGTTCAGCGCGCAGCCGCCGGCGAAGCACAGGTTCCAGGCGCCGCCGCCCTTCCACGCCTGGATCTTCTTGGTGACGCGGTCGATCAGCAGCTCCTCGATGAACGAGTGGACGCTGGCCAGCACGTCCTCGTCGGAGAAGCCGAGCGTGGCGGTGCGGGCCTGCACGGCGGAGAGGAACAGGTGCACGTAGGCGTGCGAGGGCTCGCCGGTGCTGCCGCAGCCGATGATGGCCTTCCGGAACTCGCGCACCCGCGGCGAGTCGGCGTCGAAGAACTCGAAGAACTCCTCGCGGAAGACCTGCTTGATCCGCTCCTGCGTGGTGCCGAGGGCGATGTACGCCATCATCTTCCCGGCCACGGAGAGGTCGTCGACGTTCCTCGACTTGTTCGGCCGCTTGAACGGGCCCCAGTACTGCGAGGCCATCGAGTAGGTGTGGCCGATGAGCGGGAAGGCCTCGCCGCCGGCCTCGATCCGGCCGTCGGCGTCCACGCAGTACAGCCGCGGGAAGCAGCCGCCGTCCCAGACCAGCACCATCGAGGCCTCGCCGCGGCGGGCGAAGGGGCTGGTGCAGTACGCCGAGGCCAGGTGGCCGGCCACGTGGACGTAGCTGTCGTAGCTCAGCGCCTGCCCGCCGATCACGATCCGGCCCTGGTGGCCCGGCAGCGCCGGGTCCGGCACCAGGTCGGTCTCCCGGTAGGGCGCGGTCAGGATCTCGGTCTGGATCCCGCCGGCCAGCACCTTGACGTGGCCGTTGGCGGCGCCGTCCCAGCCGTCCAGGGCCCACGTGCCGACGTCGCCGACCTTGAGGTCGAACTTGTCCAGGACGCCGACCAGGTCGTCGAGCTCGTCGACGTTGCTGTACCGCTTGCCGTTGGCGATCTTCTGCATCTCGACGTTGAACACCAGGCGGTCTCCGTCGAGGATCGCGAGGCCGCCGCTCTGGGTGAGTTTCAAACCTGCTGTGATCATGGTCTTGCGGCTCCCGTTTATTCGAAGGCTGTCGTGGTGAGTCGGGTCAGTGGGCGCTCGCCGTGCGCCAGCAGGCCGGCGAGCAGGTTCCGGTAGTGCGGCGCGAGTCCGGCGGCGAGTTCGGGGGCGACGACGTCCGTCGCGATCTCGAAGTCGCACCGCAGGCCGTCGGCGCCCTCGACGATGTTCAGCGCCAGGGGGTGGCCGGTGCGGACGATCGGCAGCGGGTCCGCCTCCGTCACCGCGAGCCCGTCCATCGGCGGCGGCGCCACGCTGCGGTAGAAGGAGATGGAGGTCGCGAGCAGGTCGGCGCGCAGGCCGCTTCCGGGCGCGAGTTCGTCGATCAGGTCGGCGAACGGGTGGTCCTGGGTCTCGAGCCCGGTCACCAGGTGCTCCATGACCTCGGCCACGTAGTCCGCGGCCAGGACGTCGGCCGTGCGCCGCAGGCGCAGCGGCAGCAGGTTCGAGCAGTACCCGACCACCTCGTCCAGCTCCGGCGGCCGGCGGGCGGCCAGCACCGGGACGACGAGGTCGTCCTGCCCCGTCGCCTCGTGCAGCACGGCGCCCCAGGCCGCGACCAGGTAGGCGAACACCGTCGCGCCCTGCTCTCGGGCGGTCTCGCGCATCCCGTCGCAGAACTCGGAGTCGAGCCGGACGCTGTGCCGCACCGCCCGGTAGGGGAAGGGCTCGGACGCACCGGGCCCGGGCAGCACCGGGGCCGCCGCGCCCCGCAGCAGGGTGCGCCAGTAGTCCCGGTGCTCGGCGGCGTCGGGGCCGCGGACGACCCGCTCGTGCCACGCGGTGTAGTCCCGGAACTGCGCCGCGGGCGGAAGCAGTGGCCTGACATCCTGGCGGCCGGCGTTGTACAGCGCGACGAGGTCGTCGACCAGGACGCTGAACGACCAGCCGTCCACCGCGGCGTGCGCTCCGGAGATCAGCAGCAGATGCCGGGCCTCGGCGGTCCGCACGATCGCGGCGCGGAACACCGGGCCGGCCGTCAGGTCGAAGCGCTGCTCGGCCCAGGCCTGCCGGAAGCGGTCGAGGTCGGCCTCGTCCGGGCTGACGTGCTCGGTCAGCACCTCGGCCGGCACGGTCTCCGCGGCGGGGTGCACGACGAGCGTCACTCCGTCGGCGGCGAGCGTGGTCCGCAGCGTCTCGTGCCGCGCGACCAGGCCCTGCACGGCGCCGCGCAGCGCGTCCCGATCCAGCGGGCCGTCCAGCCAGAAGCCGACGGACATCTGATACGCCGGCACGCCGCCCTCGTCCAGCGCCGCCTGCTGCCGCTGCGCGAGGGTGCTGCGCGGCGCGGGCGGCGGCAGCGCGGCGCCGGCCGGTTCCGCCCGGCCCGGGCCGAGCACGCCGTGCTCGCGCAGCTCGGTGATCGAGTCGCGGACCGCCGTGCGGATGTGGTCGAGGTCGGCCTGCTCGTGCGCCGTGGACAGGAAGAAGTTGCGCAGCTCCCAGACGAACACGCCGCGGTCGAGCAGGTTGAAGTAGAGCGGGTCCATGTTCTGCTCGTGCTCGAAGCGGAAGAGCGAGGAGAACCGGCGGACGTCGATCGGCACGTCGAGCTCGCGGAAGTCGGCGTTCAGCCCGTCGACGAACACCTCGGTCTTGCGATCGAGGTCCCGCTGCAGGGCCGGGCCCTCGCGGCGGAGGTGGTCGAGCACGGCCCGGGCCGCCACCATCGTCATCGGATGCTGGTTGAAGGTGCCGGCGAAGAAGGTGGACTCCGCGGTCGGGCGGGAGTCGTCGCCGAAGCTCCACACGCCGCCGTCGATCGTGTCCATGATCCCGTCCCGGCCGGCGATCACGCCGATCGGCAGGCCGCCGCCGATGACCTTGCCGTAGGTGGCCAGGTCGGCGTCGATGCCGTAGAGCCCCTGGACCCCGGCCGGATGGCAGCGGAAGCCGGTGACCATCTCGTCGAAGATCAGCTTCGTGCCGTGCCGCCGGGTGATCTCCCTGACCCGGCGCAGGAACTCGGGGTTCTGCACCCCGGGGGTGCGCAGGGTCACCGGCTCGGTCATCACCGCGGCGAGCCGCGGGCCGTGCCGGTCGATGAACTCCAGGGCCTCGTCGGTGCCGAATTCGAGCACGTGCACGTTGCGCACCGCGCCGGCCGGGATGCCCGAGGCCGTCGGCCGGGTGGTCCGCGCGCCGTTCTCGGCGGAGGCCGCGGCGAGCACGCCGTCCGCGTGGCCGTGGTAGGCGGTGGAGAAGATCACCACGTCGTCGCGGCCCGTCGCGGTCCTGGCGATGCGCAGGGCGGTCATCACCGCCTCGGTGCCGGTGTTCAGGAAGGCGACCCGCTCCATGCCGGTGAGCTCGATCAGGCCGGCGGCGACCTCCTCGACCACCTCGGTGCGCGAGGCGATGACGAAGCCGACGTCGAGCCGCTCGCGCAGCGCCGCCATGACCGCGGGCGGGTTGTGCCCGAGCATGTGAACGCCCCAGCCGAGGGTGAGGTCGACGTACTCGTTGCCGTCGATGTCCCACAGCCGCGCGCCCTGCCCGCGGTCGGCGACGATCGGGTACAGCAGTTCCTTCGTCGTCGGCCGGAAGCCGATGGACGAGCGGCTGTCGGCGATCAGCGGGCGGAAGCGCTGGGCGAACTCCTTCGAGCCCTTCGTCCGGCTGCCGAAGCGCTCGGCCAGCACCTTGAGATACCGGGCCCGCTCCCCCGAGTCCACGAAGCCGGCTCCGCCGCGCGCGCCGGGGGCGAGCGGGGCGGACGGCCGGGATGAGGCGGGGCGGGTCGCGGGCGCCGGTGCGAGGACGACCGGCCCGGCGCTCGGGGCAGCACCGCCGAGGAGCTCGAGCTGGCTGCGCATCACGGCGAGCTGTTCGGCGATCACCCGCTCGACCGCCGTAGCGGTTCCGGGCGTCGGTACGGGGGCGACCGGGACCGGTGCGACCGGCACGGCTTCGGTGACCACGGGCGCGGCGACCTCCGGCGCCGGCTCGGCCGCCGCGTTCGCGGCCAGGTGCGCCGCCAGCGCGGCGGGCGTCTGGAAGTCGGCGAACAGCTGCCGGAGCGGGACCTTGCAGCCGAAGCGTTCCTCGACCAGCCGCAGCATGCCGAGCAGCGCCATCGAGTCCGCGCCGAGCTCGGTGAACGAGACGTGCGGATCCAGCGCGTCCGGCCGGATGTCGAAATAGCCGCCGACCATCGCGACGACCTCTGGGAGCAGTGGCTCCACGGTGTTCTCCTCGGGGTTCACGTCAGCCGACCTTCCAGGTGCGCCGCCAGGCGGTCGATCGTCGGGTTCTTCAGCAGATCGATCGTCGGCAGCGGGACGCCGAGCTCCGTCCCGATCCGGCGGGCGAGCCGCACGGCGAGCACCGAGTCGTCGTTGAGGTCGAAGATGCTGCGGTCGTAGCCGTCGACCTCGGTGCGCAGCACCTCGGTCCACAGCTTCGCCAGCAGCCGCTTCAGCTCCTCGCCGCGCGGCGGGCCGACGGGGGCCGCCGACGGCGCCCGGTCCGGCTCGTCCAGTCGCAGTCTGCTGCGATACAGCGGATGCGCCGGCAGCGGGACCCGGCGCGGCTCGCGGCCGGACCAGTCCGACCAGTCCACCGGCACTCCCGCGGTCCACAGCCGGGCCGCGTCGTGCAGCAGCCGCGCCACCGGCGAGGACTCGGAGCCGGCGTCCGCGCCGAACTCCTCCCGCAGCGGTTCGGCCGGGGTCCCGATGAGGAGCACCGTCGCCCCGTCCGCGGTCCGGCCCGCGAAGGCTTCGGCCGCCCGGCCGCCCTCCCACACGTCCCGGATCCAGTGCAGGGGGTCGAGGGCCCGCGCCCGCGGCAGCTCGCCGCCCGCGACGGCCGACAGGATCGGCAGGCGCGGAGCCCGCGGCCGCAGCTGCGGCGGCCCGTCGAGCTGCCCCTCGCGCCAGGAGAGCAGGGCCAGCGCCTCGGCCTCGTCGAGGACCCCGGCGAAGCAGGCCGCGAGGACCTCTCCGGCTCCGGCGCCGCCGACCGCGTCGGGCCGCGCGCCGGACTCGGCCCACAGCGCGGCGAGGGCCAGTCCGGCGGTCGGCCGCGCGGAATCGGCCAGGGCCGGCAGCCGCTCGGCGAGCACCCGGAGATCCTCGTCCGTGACCTCGCCGAACAGGAAGGACACGGCCGGAGCGGTTTCGGCCGTCGGGGCCGACGCGGCCCGCGCGGCGATCGCGCGCAATCCGGCGACGGCCGTGGCGTGGTCCTCCGCGACGACCGCGCGGCGATGCGCGAACGCCCGGCGGCCGGCCCGCAGCGTGTACTCGGCGTCGGCGAGGTCGGGGGCGTCGGGTTGCGCCAGCGTGTCGGCCAGCCGGCCGGCCAGTTCGCGCAGTGCCCGGTCGCTCTTGGCGCTCACCGCGAGCAGCCGGGGACCGGAGTCCGGCGCGGGCCGCGCGGGCGGCGTCGGCGCCTCCTCCAGCACGACGTGCGCGTTGGTGCCGCCGATTCCGAAGGAGCTGACCGCGGCCCGCCGCGGGGTCGGGCCCGACGGCCACTCGATGGGCAGAGTGTTGATATGGAACGGACTGCCGTCCAGCTCGATCCGCGGGT
Organism: Actinospica sp.; assembly: GCA_035712985.1. GTDB lineage: Bacteria > Actinomycetota > Actinomycetes > Streptomycetales > Catenulisporaceae > Actinospica. Next base: position 9,450 of record DASTAE010000311.1, on the reverse strand, counting down.
TGGGCCGGATATAGGTCGGGTGGCCGGGGATCTCCCGGTGCCGCAGGGCTTGCACGGTCTTGATGAACCCGGCGATCCCGGCCGCGGCGGCCAGGTGCCCGACGTTCGCCTTGGCCGAGCCCAGCGCGCACTGCCCGGGCTGGGCGCCACCGTCGACGAAGGCCTCGCTGAGCGCGGTGAACTCGATGGGGTCGCCGAGGGCGGTCGCGGTTCCGTGCGCCTCGACGTACGTGATGGTGCCGCTGGCCACCCCGGCGACCGCGTGCGCCTCGCCGATCACCGCCCGCTGCCCGTCGATGCTCGGCGCGGTATAGCCGATCTTGTCGGAGCCGTCGTTGTTGATCGCCGAGCCCTTGAGCACGGCCAGGATCTCGTCGCCGTCCTCGATCGCCTCGGCCAGCCGCTTCAGGGCCACCAGGCCGACGCCATCGCCGAAGGTGGTGCCGTCGGCGTCCGCGTCGAAGGGGCGGCAGCGGCCGTCCGGGGAGAACATCATCCCCTCGCCGTATATGTAGCCCGGATACGGGTTGGCGATCACCGAGACGCCGCCGGCCAGCGCGATGTCGCATTCCCCCGCGAGCAGGCTCTGCGCGGCCACGTGCACCGCGACCAGCGAGGTCGAGCAGGCGGTCTGCACGCTGATGCTCGGCCCCTTCAAGCCCAGCTTGTAGGAGATCCGCGTGGTCATGTAGTCCTTGTCGTTGGCGACCATGAGCCCGATGCCGTCGTAGGTCAGCAGGTCGCAGGACCGGGCCACGACGTTCGTCAGGTACGTGTTCATCGCCGCGCCGGCGAACACCCCGACCGCCTGGCCGTCAGTCCCGCCCGAGTAGCCGATCGTGTCGAGCAGCTCCGACGCGACCTCCAACATGAGGCGCTGCTGAGGATCCATCAGCTTCGCCTCGCGCCGGGTGTAGCCGAAGAACTCGTGGTCGAAGTCGAATGCGTCGGGCAGCGTGGCAGATCGCCGGACGTAGTTCGGATCGCGCAGCACCCGCTCGGGGACACCGGCCGCGACGAGTTCGTCCTCGGTGTAGGTGGTCAGCAGTTCGTCCCCGGCCAGCAGCCGGCTCCAGAACGCGTCCACGTCGGGGGCGCCGGGAAAGCGGCCGCACATCCCGATCACGGCCACGTCGTTCGGCCGGACCGTCTCGTCGATCTCGTCGGCCTCAGGCACTCTTCCCACCCCGTTCCCGAGCCCGCAGGCGCGCGCCGCGGACCGTGTCGTCCGCCAGTCGGGCGGCGCGCCGGCTCGACGTCCGATCGCGATCCCGACCCTCGCCGCCGCCGAGCCGCGCGGCCAGGCTGGCCACGGTCGGATAGCGGAACAGCTCGGATCCCTTGAGCGGCGGGTCCGCGGCGGCACCGTCGAGCAGTTCGTAGACCTGCAGCAGCAGCATGGAGGTGCCGCCGAGGTCGAAGAAGTTGTCCTCGCGGCCGAACTCCCGGCGCTGCAGCACCTGCTGCCAGACGGCCGTGACCCGGCGCTCGTGCTCGCTCGGCGCCGCGGCGACGACGGTGCGAGGGGCCACAGGCACCTGCGTTTCGACACGCCCCTCGATTTCCAGTCGCCCCTGACTGTCGAGCGGCAGATCCGCCACGCTGCGGTCCGGGCCGGCGACCGCGGACCGCAGCAGCGTCACATAGTGCTCGGCGGCGCGGCCGGCCGCGGCTTCGGAGAAGACGGACTTGCGGTACTTGAGCAGCGCGACGAGCCGGCCGCCGTCGTGGACGACCTCGAGGAGCAGTTCGAGCTGGTCGTCCTGCTTGTCCAGCGGGAACGGCGCCGCGGTCAGTCCGGCCCAGACGCCCGGGGTCGCGCCCTTGTCGGCCACGTGGAGGGCGGCGTGCGCCGGATGCCGACCGGACTTCTGATAGATGAACATCGTCTGGAAGATCGGATTGCGGCCGTCCGCCCGACGCGGCGCCAGTTCACTGACGAGTAGCTCGAACGGATAGTCCTGGTGCTCGAACGCCTCGGCGACGGTGCGGCGGGTCCGGCCGAGCTGCTCGCGGAACGAGACGGCGTCGCTCAGATCCGCGCGCAGTACGACGGGGTTCATGAAGTTCCCGACGCAATCGGCCAGCGCCGGGTCGGTGCGGCCGGCGAACGGGCTCCCGACGAGCACGTCCCGCGAGCCGGTGTAGCGGCCGACCAGGACCTGAAAGGCCGTGAGCAGCACCACGTAGGGGGTGACCGCTTCCACCTTGGCCAATGCGAACACGTCCGCGACGAGGTCCGCGGGAAGGGGGAACATCAGCGAGCCGCCGCCGTCGGCGTCCGCCGGGTCCAGATCGAACCGGGGCCATTCCACCGGCTCCAATTCACCGGACAGCCGCTCGTGCCAGTAGGTGCGGGCCCGGGCGCCCCGCGCGTCGGAGATCAGCTCACGCTGATAAGCGACGAAGTCGCTGTACGGCTTGTTGCGCCCGGGCAGCGCCGCCGGGCGCCGTTCCACCTCGGCGGCGTAGAGCTGCTCGAGTTCGGCCAGCATGGTGCCGAGCGACCAGAAGTCGCACACCGCGTGGTGGGCCGCCATGAGAACGACCGCTTCTCCCGGCTCCACCCGGTACACCCGCACTCGCAGGGGCGACCCGCTCACGAGTGCGAACGGCTCGCGATAGGCGGCGCGTACCGCGTCTTCGAGTGCTGTTTCAGCCCACTGCCTCGCGTCCAGCTCGGCGAAGTCGGGCTCGAGCCAGCCGTGAACGATCTGCCGGCCCGCGGGGCCGTCCCCGTCCTCGGCGCCCGCGCGGCTGAAGGTGGTGCGCAGCGCCGCGTGCCGCCCGACGAGCGACAGCAGCGCGCCGTGGAACGCGGCGGAGTCGAATCCGCCGCTGAACCGGGCGGTGAGGGCGACGTTGTAGGACGCGCTGTCCGGGTCCATCTGATGCATCATCAGCAGCGAGCTCTGCCCGTAGGAGAGCGGATGCTCGGTGCGCGCCTGTTCGGCCCGGACCCGCAGCGCCGCCTCCAGCTTCTTCCGCAGGTCGTAATCGGTCATGGGTGTCACTCCTCGGTCGATCTCCTCGGGCGGGAGCCGGTCAGCCCCGCTCCCCTGCGCATCGGCCCCCGCGCCGAGTTCGAGCCCGAAGACCTCGACGACCGGACGGCCGGCGTCGTCGAGGACCGAGAGGTCGAGCACCTCGCGCGCCGTCTCCTCCGCCCGGCGCCGGACCTTCGCGACTCCGGACCGCGCGGCGCTCGCCGCGTCGTGGATCGCGACGCGCTCGATCCGGAACGGCAGCTCGGCCGCCGGCGCGCGGAACGGCGCGTGGTACTTCACCCAGTCGACCGGGATCCCCGCCTCCTCCAGCCGGGTCAGGTGCTCGAGGACCGTCACCGAATCCGGGGTCCGCGGCGCCAGTCCGGTCAGCCAGAGCTCGCTCCCGTCGCTCTGCGCCCGGCCGGCCGTGGTCAGCGTCCGCGCGGAGCCCACCTCGAGGAAGACCGTGCAGCCGGCGTCCATCAGGGCACGGACTCCCGCCGCGAACCTGATCGGCGAGGTCAGCTGCCGGCCCCAGTACTCCGCGCCGAGTTCCGCTCCCGCGGCCCAGGCCCCGGTGAGGTTCAGCGCCAGCGGCACGGCCGGGGCCCGGTGCTTGATCCGGCCCGCCGCCGCGACCAGCGCCGGGACGGCCGGGGCGACCAGCGCCGAGTGGAAGGCGTGGGTGGTCTCCAGTGCGATCGTCAGCCAGCCGCGCCGTTCGAACTCGGCCGTCAGCTCCCCCATCGCCGCGTCGGTCCCCGAGACCACGACCCGCTCCGGCGCGTTGTACGCGGCCACCGAGGCCGCGCCGCCGTGCGCCGCGACCAGGCGCTCCAGCTCGGCCGGGTCGGGACCGCCCACGGCGACCATCCGGCCGGCGCCGGGCACCGCGGCGAAGGCCCGGCCGCGGGCGCTGACGAGGTCGAGCCCTTCCTCGACGTCGAACACGCCGGCCACGCAGGCGGCCGCGTACTCGCCGAGGCTGTGGCCGACCACCGCGTCCGGCCGCACCCCGCACGAGGTCCAGAACTCCGCCAACGCGACCTGCAGCAGGAAGACCGCGGGCTGGAGCAGCTCCGCCCGGGTCTGGGCGGCCGGGTCGCCGAACACGTCGAGCGGACCGACGCCGGTGAGCCGGCGGAACCGATCGGCGTGCCGGTCGATGATCGCGCGGAACAGCGGGTGCTCGCGATGGAGTTCGACGCCCATGCCGACGTACTCGGAGCTCTGTCCTGGAAACAGGAACCCGGTCCTCGGCCGGGTTCCGACCGCCGTCATGAGTTCCCCCTGCGCCGCAGCGCCGGCCGGGCGCTGCTCTCGGCGGCCCCGAGCTGCGCCGCGATGTCCCGCAGCGAGGTCGCGTCGAAGACGACGCGGACGCCGAGCTCGCACCCTAGGACGCTGCGGACCCGGCTGGTCAGCTGCATCGCGAGCAGCGAGGTCCCGCCGAGGGCGAAGAAGTCGTCGTCGAGACCCGCGTCCGGCAGGTCCAGGACCTCTGCCACGATCTCGCACAGCTGCCGGCCCCGATCATCGGGCTCCGCGCCCGACGGCTTCGCGGGCAATGGTTTGACATCCGCTTGCTGCTCGTTCGACGCCGTCCGCTCCGCCAGGGCGCGGCGATCCAGCTTGCCGTTCGCCGTGATCGGGAAGGCATCGAGCAGTTCGACCCGGTCCGGCAGCATCGCGGAGGGCAGCCGATCCCGCAGAAACTCCCGCACGCCCGCGGTGGTCACCGCACCCGCGCCGTCCTCCAGCACGAGGCAGGCCACCAGCTTCGCCTTGCGCGTGCCCTCGCCGGTCGCGACGACGGCGGCGCGGGCCACACCCGGGTGACCGAGCAGCGCGGCCTCCACCTCGCCCGGCTCCACCCGCACGCCCCGGACCTTGACCTGATCGTCGACCCGCCCGAGAAACTCCAGCTGCCCGTCGGCCCGCAGCCGGCCCTTGTCGCCGGTGCGGTACATCCGCTGCCCCGGGAGCGGGCTGAACGGGTCCGCGACGAACCGCTCGCTGGTGTACGCCGGCTGCCCCGCGTACCCCTGGCCGACGCCGGGGCCGCCGATGCACACCTCGCCGGCGAACAGGGGCGGCAGCAGCTGGAGCCGCTCGTCGACGATGTAGAGCCTTGACGCGCCGGCCGCGCGGCCGGCCACCTGCCGCGGCTGCCCGCCGATCTCCCCCAACGTCGACTCGACCGTGCACTCCGTGACGCCGTACGAGGTGAAGGCCAGCAGCCCGGGCTCCTCGTGCAGGCGCTGCCACAAACGCTCGGACGCCCTCTCGTTGCCGGTCACCAGGATCTTGGGCCGGTGCGGCAGCTCCAGGAGCCCGGCGTCGACCAGGATCTCCAGTTGGCTGCAGCTCATGTCGAGCACGTCGATCGCCGTCTCCGGATCGGCGCCCCGGGCCAGCAGACTGGACGGGTCGAGACGCTCCTCGTCGTCGATCAGCAGCAGCCGGTGGCCGAGCGCCGCCATGGCCAGGAACTGGTTGACGAAGACGTCGAACGTCAGGGCGCTGATTCCGCCGATGTTCGCCTGGCGCCCCTCGGGCAGCCGGGAGTACATCCGCGCGAGCTGGGTGCCGGCGAGCGCGACCACGCCGGCCTGGTCGACCACGACGCCCTTCGGCTTCCCGGTGGACCCCGAGGTGAACACGACATACGCCGGTGCGGCCGCCGGACGGAGCGCGCCGCCGAAGCCGGACTCCCCCGACGCCGCCTCCGCGCCGAGCGCGGCGACGCAGACCGTGGCCAGCTCGGCGAAGGACTCGTCCGCGATCAGCAGCGCCGCGTCGGCCTCGGCGAGAAGCATCCGGCGCCGCTCCTCGGGCTGCTGGGCGTCGAGCAGCAGGAAGGCGCCGCCCGCGCACCACGTGGCGAGCATCGCGGCGATCAGATCGACGCGCCGATCCAGGCAGATCCCCACCACCGTGCCGGTCCGCACGCCGCGGGCGCGCAGTCCCGCGGCCATCGTCCGCGCCCGGTCGGCCAGCTCGGCGAAGGTGGCGCGCTCCGCTCCCGCGCGCACCGCCTCCCGGTCGGGAGCGGCCGCGACGGTCGCCTCGAAGAGCTCCCATCCCGAGGCGCACCGCCCCGCGGCGGCGTCGGACGAAGGCTCCTCGCCGGCGCCCAGCGCCAGCGTGCGCGCCAGTCCGTCCTCGTCGAGCATCGGGACGCTTTCGAGCGGGGCGCCCGGATCGCGGATCAGAGCCTTCAGCAGGGATCCGTACGCCTCGGCGAAGCGCTGCATGGCCGCGTCGGAGAAGCGCCGCCGGTCGTACTCCACGGTGACCGCCAGCTCGCCGACCAGCCGCTGGACCCGCAGATTCAGAATGAAGTGCAGTCCCGTCTGATCCGCCGGATCCGGCACGGCGGCCACGTCGAGGCCGTCCAGCGCCCACACCCGGGTCGGATCGACCGTGTCGTACTCGATGTTGGCCTGGAACAGGGGATTGCGATCGGCCTCCCGCTGCGGGGCCAGCGCGTCCACGACGACGTCGAACGGCACGTCCTGGTAGTCCAGCGCGTCCTGGACCGTGTCCCCGACGCTCGCGACGAACTCCGTGAAGCTCGGCGCCGACCCGACCTGGGAGCGCAGCACCACCGTGTTGGCGAAGAACCCGACCGTCCGGAAGAACTCCGCGGTCGGACGCCCCAGCATCTGCGCGCCGACCGTCACGTCGCTCGCGCCGGACCAGCGGCGCAGCAGGATGAAGTACACCGCGAGCAGGCCGGTGAACGGCGTGATCGACTGCGCCCTGCAGAACGTCTCGAACCGCGCCGCCACGTCCGCGGGCAGCGGCACCGGAATGCGGCGCCCGACGGCGCCGGCCGGGTTCTCCGCGCCGTCCTCGAGCAGCCGGGCCGGCTGGACGCCGGCCAGCTGCTTGACCCAGTAGTCCAGGCCCTCGCGGTCCAGACCGGCTTCCTGCTCCGCCCGGCAGAAGTCAGAGTATTGTGATATCGGCTCGGCGAGGGCCGGCGCGTCCGGATCCGCGTACGCCAGCCGGAGCTCCTCGGCGAAGACCTGCGCGGAGATCTCGTCGATGACGATGTGGTGGAACACGAAGGCCGTCAGGTGCAGGCCGGGGCCGATCCGGATGACGATCACCCGGCCCACCGGCCCGGCCGCGAGGTCGATCGGGGCGGCCACCCGGCGCGCGGCCTCGGCGGACGCCCAGTCCCGGCGCTCGGCCGGCGTATCGCCCTCGGCCTCGACGACCTCGATCGCGACGCGGAACGCGTCGGCGTCGTGCACCACCTGAAGGACCTCGCCGCCCCGCTCGAGGTACGTCGTGCGCAGCGCGCCGTGCCGGCGGTAGAGCACCGTGAGCGCCCGCTCGAGGCGTTCGACGGAGAGGTCGCCGCCGACGGTCAGCACCGCCTTCCAGATATCGGCGGTGTCATCCGGTCGCAGCACCCAGGAGAAGTACATCCGCCGCTGCGCCGAGGATGCGGCGACCTGAGCATTGTTGTGCGGCATTCCGGGCATGCGGGAACCCCAACCGATCTATCAAGTCTGGAAAAAGGTCGAAGCACCGACCGGCACGTTGTCTTGCCGGCGAGACGGAATTTCCGTCTCAGCCTCCTGAATGCAATGCGACTTACCCCGTACGAGGAATCAAACCACGGAACCCGGCCTCACCGGGACAGCTGCGGATCCACCAGCTCGCTCAGCACATCGCTGAGGTCGCTGAGCAACGGGTTCTTGAGGATGACGCCTGTGATCCTGGAAATCCCGAGCTCCTGGCGTAGGGCCTGCCCGAGCCGGACGGCGATGATGGAATTGCCGCCGACGGCCAGGAAGTCGTCCCCGACGCCGATGCCGGGGTTCCCCAGAAGCTCCCGCACCTTGCCGACCACCAGCTCGTCCATGGGGTTGCGGAACCCCCCGTCGACCGTCACCTGACTACCTCTCGCGCTTCGTCGGTCAGCTCTCGCAGACTCGCGGGCCGCATGTCCGTCCAGTGCGCGGACACGTATTCAAGACAGTTCGCCCGGGTGTCCGCGTCGTGCGCGACCGACCAGCCGGCCGGCACGGCGAGGGACGCCGGCCACAGCGAGTACTGCTCCTCGCCGTTGACCAGGACCAGATGAACGCCATCCTCATCTTCGAACGGATTGGTCACGGCTCTCCTGTGTGAACGAAACCTGATTTCCCGAAAGACGTGTCCATCGTGCGCTTGTCTCGCCGGCGAGACAACATTCCGCCGGCCGTTTTCCAGTGCTGTCCGCGGAGAGTGAGTGCGCGAAGAACGAGAGTGCTATGAATCAGAGGCGGGCGCCTCCACGGACCGCCGCCCGGCACACCCCTCCACTCCGAACCCGTATCCGCGTCAGGAGAACCCACGATGGATCTCAGCCTCTTCTATTTCGCCAACGACAGCGGATGCGCGGAGGCCGACCGGTACCGCCTGCTGCTCGAGGGCGCCCGTTTCGCCGACGAGAACGGCTTCGCGGCGGTGTGGACTCCGGAACGCCATTTCCACCCCTTCGGCGGGACGTATCCGAACCCTTCCGTGACGAGCGCGGCGATCGCCGCGACGACGGAGCGTGTCAAGATCCGGGCGGGCAGCGTCGTGGCGCCGCTGCACCACGCGCTGCGGATCGCCGAGGAGTGGTCCGTGGTGGACAACATCTCCCGGGGCCGGGTCGGGGTGTCCTTCGCCTCCGGCTGGCACGCCGTCGACTTCGCCCTGAACCCGGCCGCCTACCCGAACCGCCGGGCGGAGATGTACGAGCGGATCGAGCAGGTGCGCGCGCTGTGGAGCGGCGAGGAGATCGAGGTCGCCGACGGCGCGGGGAACCCGGTGAAGGTCCGGTCCTTCCCGCCGCCGGTGCAGGCCGAGTTGCCGATCTGGGTCGCCAGCGTCGGCGACGTCGAGACCTTCAAGAGCGCCGGCCGGGTCGGGGCCGGGCTGCTGACCCACCTGCTCGGCCAGAGTCCCGAGCAGCTGGCCGAGAAGATCGCCGAGTACCGGAAGGCCGCGGCCGAGGCCGGCCGGCCGGGCCACGTGACGGTGATGGTGCACACCTACCTCGGCGAGGACACCGACCGGGTCAAGGAGCTGGTCCGGCCGTCGCTGAGCGACTACATGCGCAGCTCGCTCGGGCTCATCCTGGCCTCGGACCTCAGCACCGGGGACCTGGAGCCGGACGAGATCGACATGCTCGTCGAGCGGGCCTTCGAGCACTACTTCGACAACGTCGGCCTGCTCGGCTCGGTCGACAAGGGCGAGCAGGTGGTGGCGCGGCTCGCGGAGCTCGGCGTGGACGAGATCGCGTGCCTCATCGACTTCGGGCTGCCGACGGACGAGGTCCTGCACGGCCTGACCTATCTCAAGCGGCTGCTGGACGCGATCTGACCCCGAGTGCTCTCACACGCCGTCGCGGGCATCCCGGCCGGGATGCCCGCGACGGCGTGTGAGAGCACTCGGGGTCAGATCGCGTCCAGCA
>DASTAE010000310.1:0-39274 GCA_035712985.1 Actinospica sp. | reverse complement strand
GAGGCCGAGCGAACCGGTGTCACCCATGAAGATCTTCGCCGGGGACGCGTTCCACCACAGGAATCCGAAGCAGGCGCCCATGGTCGCCGCTGCGACGACCGCGAGGTCGAGCGGATCGCTGACCTGGTAGCAGCCGCTGGTGGAGACCGTGCCGCAGCTCTGGCCGTACTGCCAGACGCCGATCACCACGTACGCGGCGAACGCCATCGCCGAGGCACCCGCGAGCTGGCCGTCCAGTCCGTCGGTCAGGTTGAAGGCGTTCGACCAGCCCGCGCAGAGCAGGTAGCTCCACACGACGAAGACCACCGGCCCGAGGCTGAGCCAGCTGATGTCGTGCAGGAAGGAGATGTGGTCGCTCGCCGGGGTCAGGCCCATCTTGTCGTGGAAAGTGATCGCGATCACCGCGAAAGCGATCGTGACCACCCACTGACCGATCAGCTTCGCCCGGGCGCGCAGTCCGAGCGAGCGCTTCTTGTAGATCTTGAGGTAGTCGTCCACGAAGCCGACCGCGCCGAAGCCGACCATGAGCAGCAGCACGAGCAGCGCGGAGGGCGTCGGCGCCTTCAGGGTGACCAGCTTGGCCAGGAAGTACGACACGACCGTGGCGATCACGATCACGGTGCCGCCCATGGTCGGCGTGCCGCGCTTGACCATGTGGCTCTGCGGTCCGTCCTCGCGGATCTCCTGACCGTAGCCGCGCCGCGTGAAGAAGCGGATCGCGATCGGCGTGCCGATCAGCGTCAGGACCAGGGCGAAGACGGTGGCGTACAAGACCGCGCGCATCATGGTGCGGGTTCCTCCAGGGGCTCGGCAGGTCTGCGACATCGTACGGGTGCGGCCGTCGTCCGTGCGTGGACGGCTTGTACGCGCAACTTGTAGCTTGTGCCTACAGGTAGTCCGGAGGTGCGGTATGACGGCGCGTTACGAGGCGTGGCGCGGTACCTGTGCACGGTCGAGCCCGGCTACTTCGACCTGCTGTCCGAGGCCTCCGTCTACATGCTCGGCGTCCAGGGCGGCCCGATGAACCCCGAGGAGGTCGCCGAGTTCGAACGCGGCGGATACGCGGCCGACGCCGTCGCGCTGCGCCGCTGGGACGAGGCCGCCAAGGACCCGGAGGCGAAGGTCCCCGGCTTCGAGCACTACCGCCCGCCGCTCGGGCGGCTGGTCACGGCCGGCGCTTAGAGGGCGGCCCGCACGTTCGCCTCGAACTCGGCCGGACTGAGCGGGTCCCCGGCCTCGGTGAGGACTTCGACGGGCCTGCCGTCGAGGAACGCCGCCGGGGTCCCCGCCCGGCCCGGAAGCTCGGCCGCCGTCCAGGCCGCGCGCAGCGAGGCGAGCGCGGCCGGACCGGCCTCCAGCGCCTTGAGGCGCAGGCGGTCCTCGTTGATCGTCTTGCCGACGGCCAGGAAGTCGACACCGGGAGTCCGCGCGACGATGCCGCGGATCACGTCGAGGTCGGCGAGGCCGTCGGTCCCGTTCGCGAGTCGGTACTCGAAGATGGCGGCGCGCAGGGCCGTGAACTGCTTCGCGTCCTGTTCGGCGGCCGCGGCCAGGGCGGCGAGGGAGTTGGTCGAACCGCCGTGCTCGTCGCCACGGTCGAGGAAGTTGGCCACGTGGTACACGATCCGGTACACGCCCTCGTCGGCGAGCCGTGTGATCGCGCCGCCGAGCTCGTGCTCCAGGGTCGCGCAGTAGGAGCAGCGCATGTCCTCGTAGACGTCGAGGACATGCTCGACCGCCTTGTCGCCGTACTCGAACACGGGAAAATCGCTGCCGTCCGCCATGGAGATCACATTAGTCTGGCCGGATGTTCCCCGCTGACATCGAGGGCGAGTACGTCACCCCGCGCATCGTCGCCGACCTCGCCGCCGGACGCGCGGCCCACGCCGTGTGGTGCAACACCATCGGCGGCGTGACGTTCCAGCTCGGCGAGGGTGAGACGCGCGAGTTCCTCAAGTGGGCGCCGCACGGCAGCGGCGTCGATTTCGAGCGGGAGATCCAGCGCCTCCAGTGGGCGGCGGACCATATCGTCGTGCCGCGCGTGCTCAAGCAGGGAGCGGACGACGAAGGCTCCTGGTTCCTCACCGCCGGCCTGCGCGGAACCACGGCGGTCGACGCGCGCTGGAAGCGGGATCCGGCGACGGCCGTCCGGGCCGTCGGGGCCGGGCTGCGCGCGCTGCACGACGCGCTGCCGGTGGACGAGTGCCCCTTCACCTGGCCGGCCGAGGACCGCGTGGCCCGCGCGAACCGTTTCGCCGCCACGGGAACGATGGACCCGTTGCGGTGGCACCGATCCCTCCAGCACCTCACCGTCGACCGCGCCCTGGAACTCCTCGCCGACATCCCGCCCGTCGACAGGCTCGTGGTCTGCCACGGCGACGCCTGCGCCCCCAACACGCTCCTCGACGACACCGGCGCCTGGTGCGCGCACGTGGACCTGGGCTCCCTGGGACTGGCCGACCGCTGGGCCGACCTCGCCGTCGCCACCTGGTCCACCGAGTGGAACTACGGCCCGAACTGGACCGAGCCGCTCCTCGAGGCCTACGGCGTCGACCCCGACCCGGACCGGATCGCCTACTACCGGCTGCTCTGGGACCTGTCCTAAGCATCGCTTAATCGCAGGTTACGATTAGGAAAGCTTCCTTACGTAATAATCCCGGCCATGACCACACCCACAGGGCGCCGGACCCACACCCGGCGCGCCGTCATCGGCACGACGGCCGTCGCGGTCGTCGGCGCTCCCCTGCTGCTGAGCCAGAACGCCCTGGCCACACCGCCCGCCGCGCATCCGGCGGCCACCACCGAACCTGTCCCGGCCGCGACCCCCACCCCGCTCTGGCACCCGGTGCCCGCGACGGACGGGACGAAGGGCTTCGAGGGGCTCGAGTTCGACCGGGCGAACCTGTTCCCGAAGCGCCACTCCGACTACGTCTTCGTCGAGGGCGGGGACCACTACCGCTTCAACATCTGGCGCGCCGACCGGGACACCACCGGGGGCGGGGACCGGCAGCGCACGGAAGCGAAAGGCATGGTGCAGAACGGCACCGCGCTCAAAATGAACAACGGCCAGACGTGGAACATCTCCTACCAGATGTACATGCCGACCACGCTGCACGGGACGAGCCGCTTCACCCACATCTTCCAGACCAAGATCCCGGCCACGGACGCCGGTCCCTTCGTCACGCTGGACCTGACCCGGGAGAGCGCGACCTCGGAGACGCTGCGCGCCCGCGCGTACGCGAACCCGGGCTCCCCGACCATCGCCGCGACGCCGCTGGCCCCGCTGCGCGGAACCTGGGTGACGATCCGGTGGACGCTCACGATCGGCTCCCACGGCTCGGCGCGCTTCGTGTGCGTGAACGGCGCGGGCAAGACCGTGGCCGACGGCACGATGCACGGCGTGAACATCCCCGACCAGGGCGACTACGTGCGGCCGAAGTGGGGCATCTACCGCTCCATCGAGAGCGCGGCCACCGACATCGTCGACACGTACATCCTCTTCCGCGACTACCAGGCGTCCCGCGGCTGAGCCGGACCCGCGTTCGGGCGCGGGAGCCGCGCGGCAATAGAGTTGGCGCCGACAAAGACCGTCAGCGCAGCGAGAGGCACCCACCCGTGAGCGAGTCCGCCGCCATCCCGACCATCGACGACGACCACGCGCTCGCGGCGCGGCGGCTGCGCGATTTCAGCTTCGCGCAGGTCGTCCTGCTGGTGCTGCAGACGGTGCTGGGCATGCGGGTGAACCTGTACGTGCAGGTGCCGGCCGGGGACCAGGGCAAGGGGCTGCTGTCCTCGTTCGGCGACGCGATGAGCAAGGGTCCGGCCGAGATCGCCGCGCACGCGGGGTTCGGGATGCTCGTGTTCATCAACGCGTGCCTGATCGTGGTGTTCTCGCTGACCGTGCGCGGCGTGGCCGTGAAGCTGGTGTCCACGCTCGGCTGGCTGGCCATCGCGGGCGCGGCCGCCTCCGGAGCGTCGTTCATCAACGCCGCCCCGGACTCCGGCAAGGCGAACCAGGCCTCCTTCGTGATGGCGGCGCTCACGATGCTCGCGGTGGTCTGCTACGCCTGGAACCTCTTCGACATCGCCAAGGGCGAGAAGACCGTCGAGCGGGCGGCGGCCGCCGAGGAGGAGAAGGGCGCTGAGGCGGAGGCCGAGAAGACCGAGACCGAGGCCGAGGCGGAGACCGAGGAGACCGTCGAGACCGGGGCCGAAGCCGAACCGGCCGCCGAGACCGCGGAGGAGACCGAGGTCGCGGCGGCCGAGGCTCCGCGGGCCGAGCCGACGAAGGCCGACTAGGGCAGCACGACCACGCGGCCGGTGGTCTCGCCGCGGCCGAGCGCGGTCAGCCCCTCCACGGCCTGCTTGACCGGGATGCGCTCGCTGATCAGGGGCTTGATCTCGCCCTGGTCGGCGAGCCGGACGAGGGCCTCGTGCGCGGACCAGACCGCGCCGGGGTCCTTCTGCTTGTAGAGACCCCAGTGCAGGCCGAGGATCGAATAGTTCTTCACCAGGGCGTGGTTGAGCCCCGGGGTCGGGATGCTGCCCCCGGCGAAGCCGACCACGACGATCCGGCCCTCGAAGGCGACGCACTTGGCGGAACCGGTGTAGGCGTCGCCGCCGACCGGGTCGAAGACCACGTCGACGCCGCGGCCCTCGGTGTACGCCTTGACCGCGCGGACGAAGTCCTCGGTCTTGCGGTCGATCACGAGGTCCGCGCCGAGGCCGCGGGCGATCTCGGCCTTCGCCGCTCCCCCGACCACGCCGACGACCTGTGCGCCCGCCGCCTTCGCGAGCTGCACGGCCGCGCTGCCCACGCCGCCGGCCGCGGCGTGCACCAGCACCGTCTCGCCCGGCTGGAGGTTCGCCCGGCGATGCAGGGCGAACCAGCCGGTCTGGTAGGCGATGTGCAGCGCGGAGGCCTCGGCGTCGTCCAGGGAGTCGGGCGCCGGGTACGCCTCGGCCGCGGTCACCAGCGTGAACTCGGCGAGCGCCCCGTGCGGCAGCACGGGGTTGCCGATCACGCGGGTGCCGAGCAGCCGCTCGTCCACGCCGGCGCCGAGGCCGACGACCTCGCCGCACAGTTCCACGCCCGGCACGAACGGCGGTTCGAGCCGGATCTGGTACTGGCCCCGGCACAGCAGCACGTCGGGGAAGTTCAGCGCGGTGGCCCTGACCCTCACCAGCAGCTGCCCGGGCCCCGGCTCGGGCGTGGGGACGTCGGTGAACGAGAGCGCCTGCTCCGGTTCGGCCAGCGCGGTGGCCTGCCATGCGTACACAGTGAAGCCCTATCTTCCCGGTGGTTAGAACGAGCCGTCCGCGACGTCCATCAGGGCATTGTCGGTCTGCTCGAGCACCGAGCGACGCGCGCTCAGCTCGGGCAGAACGGTCGCCGTGAAGAACCTCGCCACGGCCAGTTTGCCGCGGTAGAAGTCCTGGTCGGCGGAGGCGGCACCGGCGTCCAGGGCCTCGAGCGAGACCGCGGCCTGCCGGGTGAGCAGCCAGCCGAGCAGCAGGTCGCCGACGCTCATCAGCAGCCGGGTCGTGTTCTGGCCGACCTTGTAGACCTCCTCGGCCTGGTCGCGCGAGGCCTTGCTCCAGTCGAGCAGCGTGGCGACCATGGCGCGCACGTCGGCGAGCGCCGCGGTGAGCCGGGCGCGCTCGCCCTCGAGGCGGTCCTCGCCCTCGATGCCGGTCAGGAAGGCCTCGATCTCGCCGCTGAGGGCGGTCCACGCGACCTGCCGGTCCCGGGCGATCTTGCGGAAGAAGAAGTCCTGGCCCTGGATGCCGGTGGTGCCCTCGTACAGGGTGTCGATCTTCGTGTCGCGGATGTACTGCTCGATCGGGTAGTCCTGCAGGAAGCCGGAGCCGCCGAAGACCTGGAGGCAGTTGGCCAGCAGCGCGTAGGAGCGCTCGGAGCCGAAGCCCTTCACGACCGGCAGCAGCAGGTCGTTGACGCTGTGCGCGAGGGCCGCGGCCTCGCCGTCGCCCGCGTCCTCGGCGAGCATCGCGCGGTCGAGCCACGAGGCCGTGTAGATGTAGAGCGAGCGCAGGCCCTCGGCGTAGGCCTTCTGCGTCATCAGCATCGCGCGCACGTCGGGGTGCTGGTTGATGGTCACGCGCGGCGCGGACTTGTCGGCGGCGCGGGTCAGGTCCGGGCCCTGCACGCGGGTGCGCGCGTAGTCCAGCGCGTTGAGGTAGCCGGTGGACAGCGCGGCGATCGCCTTGACGCCGACCTGCATGCGCGCGGACTCGATGACCTTGAACATCTGCGCGATGCCGTCGTGCACCTCGCCGAACAGCCAGCCGACCGCGGGCTCGTCCTGACCGAACGTCAGCTCGCAGGTCGTGGAGACCTTCAGGCCCATCTTCTTCTCGACGTTCGTCGTGTAGACGCCGTTGCGCGCGCCGAGCTCGCCGGTCTCGGGGTCGAAGTGGTACTTCGGCACGATGAACAGCGAAAGCCCCTTGGTGCCGGGGCCCGCGCCCTCGGGGCGGGCGAGCACGAAGTGGACGATGTTCTCCTCCATGTCGTGCTCGGCGGAGGTGATGAAGCGCTTGACGCCCTGGATGTGCCAGCTGCCGTCCGGCTGCGGGATCGCCCGGGTCACGCCCGCGCCGACGTCGGAGCCGGCGTCGGGCTCGGTGAGCACCATCGTGGCCGACCAGCCGCGCTCGACCATCAGCTCGGCCTCGCGCTGCTGCTTGGGCGTGCCGAAGCGGTAGAGCAGGCCGGCGAAGGCGGGGCCGCCGCCGAACATGAAGACGGGGGCCTGCGCGCCCTGCACCATCTCGATCAGCGACCACCACAGCGCGCGCGGCGCCGGGCTGCCGCCGACCTCGCGCGGGATCTCCAGCCGCCAGAACTCGGAGTCCATGTACGCACGGTACGAGCGCTTGAAGCCCTCGGGCATCGTCACCGTGCGGCTCACCTTGTCGTACACCGGCGGCTCGCGGTCCGAGTCGGTGTAGGACGCGGCGATCGGGCCGACGGACAGCTTCTCGACCTGCGCGAGGATGTCCTTGGCGCTCTCCAGGTCGTGGTCGCCGAAGGGCCCGCGGCCGAGCGCGTCCGCGGTGTCGAAGACCTCGAACAGGTTGAACTGGAGGTCGCGCAGGTTGCTGCGGTAGTGGCTCATGTCATCTCCTCGGAGCTAGGTCGACGGCGAGCAGGCCGCTGAGTCGGTCGAGAGTCTCGTCCACGGACGTGTGGTGCACGACGGCCATCCCGAGCTCCTGCGCGGGCCTGAGGTTGTGCGGCAGGTCGTCGATGAAGACGCACTGTTCCGGACGCAGGCCGACGGCCTCGGCGCCGAGCTCGTAGATCTCCCGCGAGGGCTTGCGGACCCCGGCCTCGCCGGAGATGACGACGCCGTCGAAGAGGTCGGCGAAGCTCTCCCGGGGGTAGCCGCCGGAGCCCCAGGAGTTCGAGACCAGGCCCGTCCTGATCCCCGCCGCCCGGGCCGCGAGCACGGCCTCGGCCATCCGCGGCTCCTGGCGCGTGTCGCGCATCATCCGGGCGGCCAGTCCCGGCGCCGGCACCCCGAGCAGTCCGGCGATCCCCCGCTCGAACTCCTCCTCGGGCACGGCGCCGGTCTCGAGCCCGACGAGCAGGCCGCGGGCGGTCAGATCCGAGCGGAACAGCTGCCGGACGGCGTCCTCGGGCAGGCCCTCGCGGACGCAGAAGGCCTCGAAGGAGGCGAAGACGTCGGTCGTCATGACCCCGCCCCAGTCGACCAGCAGGCCGGGGCGCCCGCGTTCCTGTTGCGACACTGCACAGACTCCCTCGGCTAAGCGCTCGCTTAGTATTTCCGGCGCGGCCTGGCGCGTCAAGGGCGGCGCGCCGGAACCGTGCAAAAAATAGCACGCTCGTGCTTTAATGTCTGCCATGGGCAAGGGCGAGCAGACCAGGCTGGCGGTGCTGGAGCAGGCGGCGGACGTCGCGGCGCGGCAGGGCCTGTCCACGCTGACCATCGGCGACCTGGCCACCCGCACCCGGCTGTCGAAGAGCGGGCTGTTCGCGCACTTCCAGTCGAAGGAGGCGCTGCAGCTCGCGGTGCTGGCCTACGCGCGGGACAAGTTCACCGACGAGGTGCTGCGGCCGGCCGCGCGCACCCGGCGCGGCGCGCCCCGGGTGCGCGCGCTCTTCGAGCACTGGCTCGCGGTGAGCCAGAGCTCGAACGCCGAGTGCCTGTTCGTCTCCGCGTCCGCCGAGTTCGACGACCAGCCCGGACCGGTCCGCGACCAGCTGGTGCGCGACCACCGCGACTGCTCGGACTCCATCAAGCAGATGTTCCGGACCGGCGTCACCGAGGGCGATTTCCGCGAGGACGCGGACGCCGAGCAGTTCGCCTACGACCTGCGCTGCATCATGCTGGGGTTCTTCCACGCGCACCGGCTGCTCGGCGACCCGCGCGCGCCCGAGCGCGCCCGACGGTCCTTCGAGGCGGTCCTCGCGGCCGTCCGCGCGCACTGACCCACGCAACGATCGAGCCGAGGAGGGCACCGATGGCCGTGTCGCGAGAAAAAAGCACGATCGTTCGTGCAGATACCCGGGCCGACCTGGCCGCCCGCGCCGCGCGGCTGCGCCCGCTGTTCGGCGCGCTGGAGCGGATCGCGCCGCCGATCGGAGCGCGGCTGGCCTGGCGCCTGTGGTCCACGCCGACCCCGCCGAGCCCGCGGGCCGTGGCCCGCTCGCGCGAGGGCGGCATGGGCGAGGTCCGGCGCGTGCGGATCGAGCTGCCGGACTGGAGCGGACGCCGCCCGACCCGGCGCGACGGCTCGCCGAAACCGAAGCGGGCCGCCGAGATCGCGGTCGAGCTGCTGGGTCCCGAGGACGGACCGCTCGTGTACCTGCTGCACGGCTGGGCCGGCTGGCGCGGGCAGTTCGCGCCGCTCGGCCGCCGGCTGGCCGCGAGCGGCTTCCGCGTGGTGCTGGTCGAGGCGCCGAACCACGGCGATTCCGGATCCGGCGCGCTCGGCGGCGGCCGGAGCCTGCTCCCGGACTTCAGCCTCGTACTCGCCGCGGTGATCGAGGACTTCGGCCCCGCGCACGCGGTGGTCGGCCACTCGCTCGGCGCGGCGTGCACGGCGACGGTGCTGCTCGACGGCACGAAGGCGGAGCGGGCCGTGTTCATCGCGCCGCCGATCGACCCGGTCGCCTTCACGAAGGTGCTGGCCGCGATGCTGGGCTTCGGCGAGCGGATCAGGACCCGGATGATCGGCATCGGCCGACGGCGCACCGGGATCGACCTCGCCTCGCTGATCCTGCCGCCGCGGCTGGCCGGCCGCGCCGACCTGCCGCCCGCGCTGATCGTGCACGACACGGACGACCCGGTGGTCTCCGTGCACGGCGGCCGCCGGCTCGCCGAGGCCTGGGCGGACGCCCGGATCGTCGAGACGAGGGAGCTCGGCCACAACAGGATCCTGCGCGACGAGGACGTGCTCGACCTGGTCACCGGGTTCATCGCGGGAGACGGATTTTATTCTCGGCGCGGGAGCCGGGACCGGGTGTACGGTGAGAACGGACTCCCGGCGGACCATGGGCCACGCCGGGTCACCCCACAGTCGACCTGAGAAAGGAGGTGCTGCTCCTTGAAGACCGACCTCAAGCTGCAGACCCTGACCAACTTCGAGATCTCTTCGAACAGCGGTCTGGAGCGCTGAGCGCCCGCCGTTCTCGGCCCTGAAACGACGGGGCTCGGAAAGCCTCGGCTCCGGCCGGTCCCTTGTGGGGACCGGCCGGAGCCGAGGTGTTTCTCAGGCCCGGTGCGGGCGGGCCTTACTGCGCGAAGCCGATCGCGAAGACGTGGAAGTCCCCGCTGCCCGGGCTCGGCAGAGTCACGCTTGCGACCGTCTTGCCCGCCGTGAGCGATCCGTCCACGGAGAACAGGTACGTGTTCACGGTCTGGTTCGACGCGCCGCCGTTCGCGTTGCGGTACGTGGTGGTCGCGATGGTCTGGTCGCCGGCCGGGGGCTGCTCGCTGCCCGCGCCGAGCGTCCAGTCGCCGAAGACCACCGGGATCCGCTGGGAGGTCCCGTCGGTGTAGTTCACCGTCAGGGTTCCGGTGGTGCCGGCCGCCGGAGCGTTGGTGGCGCTGCCGATCAGGCCGATCCTCGTGCCCGTCGTCGGGGCGAGCGGGATGGTCTGGCCGTTGGCCTCGATGTTGTCGAGCTGTCCGGCCTTGACGTTCGGCCACGTGTAGGTGACGCCGTCCGAGGTGACCGTCCCGCCCGGCGTCAGCCCGGCCGCGGCTAGGGCGTCGGCCGAGTAGCTGTAGCCGTCGCCGTCGTAGTCGGCCGCACTGGAGCCGCCGTCCGTCGAGATGCCGACGTTGGTGTAGTACGGCCAGAGCTCGCCGGGGGTGGCCACGTCCACGTTGAGCGTGCTCGGCAGCAGGTTCGTGCCGCCGTTCGCCAGCGTGAAGGTGATCGGGTACGAGCCCTCCGTCGCCCCGGCCGTGACGGTGAGCGCGACGCTCGCGGTCGAGTGCGCCGCGATGCTGAGCGTTCCGGAGGACGGGCTGACGGTGGCTCCGCTGCCGCTCGCCGACCACTTCACCGTGGTCGCCGTGCCGGTCAGGTTGGAGGCCACGACCTTGGCGGCGCCGGTGGCGCCCGGGGCCAGGATCAGCCCGGAACCCGGCGACGTGGCGGCCACCACCGAGGCCTCACCGGTGGAGTCCGACGGCGGGGCGTCGGTCGGCAGGCTCGCCCAACTGGTGTTCGGGGTGGTGCCCAGCGTGAACGAGAGCGTGCCGCCCTTGGTCAGGGCGCCGGTCGGCGCGTACGCGTCGGTCCACGAGCCGCCGTTCCAGGTCGCCGACTGCACGTACGGGGCCGCGGCCGCGGCTCCCTTGCCGTTGATCGTCAGGGACTTGCCGCCCGGCAGCGCGATGACCGCCTTCGGGAACAGCGGGCTGCCCAGCGCGAGGGTCGAGGTGCCCGGGGTCTCCGGGTACATGCCCAGCGCCGACCAGACGTACCAAGAGCTCATCTCGCCGAGGTCGTCGTTGCCCGCGAGGCCCGCGGGCGTGTCGGTCCAGATCTGGTCCTCGATCTGCCGGATCGTGTTCTGGGTCTTGTAGGGCTGGCCGGTGTAGTCGTACTCCCAGGGCAGCTCGAGGCTCGGCTCGTTGCTGAAGTCGGCGTAGCCGTCGCTGCCGTCGAAGGCCGACAGCACCTTGTCGAGGTAGTTGCCGTTGAAGTTCGCCGTACCGCCGTCGGCGGCGGCGAGCCCGGCCAGGTTGAAGTTGATCATGCCCGTGTACTGCCAGGACGAGCCTTCGACGAAGTCGGTGCCGCCGGCCGGGTTGAAGCCGGTCAGCCAGGAGCCGTCGGCCAGGCGCGGCTGCATGAAGCCGGATGCCGGGTCGTAGACGTTGGTCCAGTTGTTGGCGCGGGTGGCGAACGTCGTGTAGTCGCTCGTGTCGCCGGTCGCCTTGGCCAGCGAGGCGATCGCGTAGTCGGCCGCGTCGTACTCCAGTTGCGTGGACACCGGTCCATAGAAGTTGCAGCAGCCGTAGGTGCCGTCGGCCGGGAGGTAGCCCAGCGCGCCGGAACCGCTGATGTAATTCAGGCCCGGGCGGTCGTCGTTCTTGACCGTGGCCTCGCCGATCATGTCCTTGAGCGCGGTGGAGGTGCTCCAGTCGCGCGCGCCGAAGGCGTAGTAGTCGGCAAGGATCTCGTCGGACGGGTCACCGACCATGACGTAGGTCTCGCCGCTGTTGTTCGACCACTTCGGGAACATGCCGGTCTGCGCGTAGTCGTCGAGCATGGACTCGGCGGTGTCGGAGGCGACCTTCGGGTCGATCATCGCCTCGAGCTGCGCCTGGGATCGGTAGATGTCCCAGCCGGAATAGTTGCCGTACACGGCCGAGTGGCCCGAGTCGACGGTGTGCACCTTGCCGTCGAAGCCGGGGTACTGGCCGTTGACGTCGCTGACCACGTTCGGGTGCAGCGACGCGTGGTAGAGCGCGGTGTAGAACACCGAGTCCTGATCCGCCGTGCCGCCCTCGATCCGGACCTGGTTCAGCTGCTTGTTCCAGGCGCTCGCGGCCGCGGCCTTGGTGGAGTCGAAGTTCCACTTCGGGTTCTCGGCCTTGAGGTTCGCGGTGGCGTTCGCGTTGGAGACGTAGGAGATGCCGACCTTGGCCTGCACGACCTGGTTGCTCGAGGTGTCGAAGGTGACGTAGCCGTCGTTGACCGTGGGGCTCGCGGCCTCTGACAGCGTTGTCTTCGTCTGCGCGCCGTGCAGCGTCGGCTTGTTCTTCGGCTCGGCGGAGTTCTTCGACGCGCCGGCGACCGCCGGGGCCTTGATGCTGTTGGCGACGGCGTCGGTCCCATCCGTGGTGAACGGGTGGTCGAAGACCATGTCGAAGTACACGGTGTACGTGTTCGACGCGCCGCAGAAGTAGCCGCTGGTGACGCTGCCGCTGACCTCGGTGTCGCTGACGACCTTGAACTGCGTGGCGGAATCGCCGTTCGCGCTGTCGTTCAGTTTGAAGATCAGGTTCGACTGCGTGCCGGCCGGGAACGTGAAGCGGGCCATGCCGGTCCGCGTCGTCGAGGTCAGCTCGGTGGTGACGCCGTTCGAGGTCTGCACCGAGTAGTAGCCCGGCGAGGCGCTCTCTCCGGTGTGCGCGAAGGAGTCGGTCGCGCCGGTGTTCACGGCCCCGACGGTCGGCAGCACCGGCACGTCGCCCTCGGCCGGGCAGCCGGGTCCGGACATGTGCGTCAGGCTGAAGCCGGTGATCGAGGAATCCGTGTACTCATACCCACCGCCGTCCGGGCGGCTCGGGGTGTCCGGACTCCACTGGACCATGCCGAAGGGCACGTCCGCGCCCGGGAAGTCGTCCGCCGCGTTCGTCGTCCCGATGAACGGGTTCACATAGGAGGCGGGGTTGGCGACCAGGGCGTTCGCGGAGATGGGGGTGCGGGTCGCGGCCGAGGCGGCGGGCGCGAGCGCGGTGCCGACGCCGAGGGTGAGCGCGGCCGCCGCGGGCAGCGCGGCGCGTATTCGGATCCGGCGGCGGAGGGGGGTGCGAGGGGTGGGTCGCAGCGTTGGCATGAGGGTGGTCTCCCAAGAGATCTGACAACGTTGTCATGCTCGCGGGTGACGATTCCGCAGAACTGAGTCCGTGTCAAGAGGCCCTTGAGAGCAGCCGAGGAGTGGAGGCCGGGCTCGCACCCCTCGGCCGTTCTCCGGCGGCCGATCCGGTTCCGGAACCTCGCGAAGTAGTTGACTAGACCAATTTCGCGGCGCACCATGCGCCGTAAACGCTTACGGCGCCTCGGAATCCGGCCTCGGCGGCGTTCACCCACACCCCTTCGAGAAGGCGGACCACCTGCATGCGCATATCCCGTGACAGAAGTACCCGCACCCCGCGGCTGCGCCGCGCCCTCGTCTGGTTGGCCGTCCCCGCCATGGTGGTCGCGCTCACCGACGTCGTCTCGGTCACCTCCGCGTCCGCCACGACCGTGCCCGGACCGCCGTCCGGCTGGTCGACCGTGTTCAGCGACGGCTTCGCCGGCTCCTCCGGCAGCGGCATCGACTCGCAGTGGATGTACGACACCGGACAAGGGGTCTTCGGCACCGGCGAGATCGAGACCATGACGAACTCGACCTCGAACGTCCACCTGGACGGCAGCGGAGACCTCGACATCACCGCGCTCGGCAGCGGCGGCAACTGGACCTCGGGACGCGTGCAGACCACGAGCGCCAACGTCGGCGCCCCGGCCGGCGGCGAGCTCGAGGTCACCGCCTCGATCAAGCAGCCGACCGGCGGCCTCGGCTACTGGCCGGCGTTCTGGATGCTGGGCCCCGGGCAGTGGCCGGAGAACGGCGAGATCGACATCATGGAGGACGTCAACTCCCTGTCGGAGCTCTCCGGGACCGTGCACTGCGGAACCGATCCCGGCGGCCCCTGCAACGAGACGAACGGCATCGGCAGCGGCCTGGTCGGCTGCGGCGGATGCCAGTCCGGCTATCACACGTACTCGATGATCCTGAACCGCACCAACACCGCGGCCGAGTCGATCACCTTCTACCTCGACGGCAACGCGTACTTCACCGTCAACGAGTCGCAGATCGGCACGAGCACCTGGCAGGCGGCGTTCGACCACAACATGTCGATCATCCTGGACCTGGCGATGGGCGGCGGCTACCCGAACGGCGTGTGCGGCTGCACCTCGCCGACGAGCGGCACGGCGTCCGGCGGCACGATGAGCGTCCAGTACGTGGCCGCCTACACGACCTCCGGCTCGGGCGGTGGCGGCGGTGGCGGCGGTGGCGGTGGCGGTGGCGGTGGCGGCCAGTGGACCGGCCAGATCACCGGCTACCAGGGCCTGTGCCTGGACGACCGCGCCGCGAGCACCGCGCCGTTCAACCCGGTGCAGGTCTACACCTGCAACAACACCGGTGCGCAGCAGTGGACGGTGGTCGAGGCGGGCAGCCTGATCAAGGACTACGGCATGTGCCTCGACATCAACGGAGGCGGCACCGCCGACGGCACGACCGTGGACCTCTACACCTGCAACGGCACAGGCGCGCAGGTATGGGAGCCGCAATCGAACGGCCAGCTCTACAATCCACAATCGAATAAGTGCCTTGACGACACGAACTACGGCGGGTCCGGCACGCAGTTGCAGATCTGGGACTGCACCGCCAACGACGCCGCTCAGGTCTGGACGCTCCCGGCGGGCGCGGTCTAGCCGACCTGACGCGCTGCCCTGGCGCCCCGGCTCCGCGCCGGGGCGCCAGGCTCGTGATTGACTGGTGCCATGTCCTCCCCGACCAACTCCGCGGCCCGGCGCGTCGGTCTGATCGGCTTCGGCACCGCGGGCCGCTTCTTCCACGCCCCGCTGCTCGCCGCCACCCCCGGCCTGGAGCTCGCCGCGATCGTCACCTCAGATCCGGCGCGCCGCGCGGACATCCTCGCCGCGTACCCGGGCACGCAGGTCGTGGCGACGGCCGACGAGCTCTGGAAGCTGGACCTGGACCTGGTCGTCGTCGCCTCCCCGAACAAGACGCACGTCCCGCTCGCCCTCGCCGCGCTCGAGGCCGGCAGCGCGGTCGTCGTGGACAAGCCGCTCGCGGTCGAGTCGGCGGCCGCGAGCGCGCTGATCGCGGCGGCACGGGAGCACGGCAGGCTGCTGAGCGTGTTTCAGAACCGCAGGTGGGACGGGGACTTCCGCACGGTCGCGCAGCTCGTCGCGGAGGGCCGGCTCGGCACGGTCCAGCGCTTCGAGTCGCGCTTCGAGCGCTGGCGCCCGAAGCTCAAGGGCGGCTGGCGCGAGACCGGCGGCCGGGACGAGGGCAGCGGCCTGCTCTACGACCTCGGCAGCCACCTCGTGGACCAGGCGCTCACGCTGTTCGGCCCGGCCGCGGACGTGTACGCGCAGGCCGACGTCCGCCGGGAGGGCGCCCGGGCGGACGACGACACGTTCATCGCGCTGACGCACGTGTCCGGCGTCCGCTCGCACCTGTGGGCCAGCGCCACGGCCGCCTCGCTCGGCCCGCGCTTGCGCGTCCTCGGATCGCGGGGCGCGTACGTGACCTACGGCCTCGACGGCCAGGAGGACGAGCTGCGCGCCGGACGCACGCCGCGCGACCTGGGCTTCGGGGTGACCCCCTCCGAGCGGTACGGGAAGCTCGGCGCGGAGGGCGAGTTCGAGACCTGCCCGACGCTCGACGGCCGCTACGTCGACTACTACGCGCGGATCGAGCGCGCGCTGCGCGGCGAGGGCCCGGTGCCCGTCGATCCGGCCGACGCGGTCGCCGCGCTGAGGGTCATCGAGGCCGCACGGGTCTCGGCGGACGAGGGCCGCGTCGTCGCGCTCTAGCTTCGCTCGGGTCGCAGGCCCCTGATCAGGTGCTCGACGGCGTCGCCGAGGGCCTGCGGGATCTCGTCCCGGGCGATCACGCCGATCGAGGCGAGGTCGGCGACTCCGTGCACGGTGACGAAGGCGCTGAGCGCGATCCGCTCGATATCGCCCTGGTGCACGTCGCCGGAGCGCTGGCCGTCGGCGATCACGGCGTACATCGGCGCGGCCAGGCGCATCCAGGCCTCGTGCATCTCGTCGAGCACGTCCGTGTCCTGCTTGCGGGAGAACATCAGCGCGATCAGCTCGGGCTCGCCGACGCCGAAGTCCACGGTCGCGCGGGCCAGCGCGTCCACCCGCTTCGGGAAGCCCGCCTGCGGGCCGGGATCGGCCGCGACCAGCAGCGCGGTCATCCGCTCGAATCCGACCATCGCGAGGGCGTCGAGCAGCGCCCGCCGGTCCTTGAAGTGGCGGCTCGGCGCGGCGTGGCTGACCCCGAGGTCGCGGGCGAGCTCGCGCAGCGAGAGCGCCGCCGCCCCCTTCTCCCGCAGGGTCGCCTCCGCCTGCTCGAGCAGCGCGGCGCGCAGGTCCCCGTGGTGGTAGGAGCGATTGGGCATGGTCATCAGGATAGGGGACCGACCCGGGTGTTGTCATTGACAACTTTGTAGGCAATGACTACATTGGAATCATGACGCGATGGAGTGAACGAGACCTTCCCGACCAGAGCGGCCGCACCGTGATCGTCACCGGCGCGAACAGCGGCCTCGGCCTGGCCACCGCCCGCGCGCTGGCCGGAGCCGGCGCGCACGTGGTCCTGGCGGTTCGCGACGTCGAGCGCGGCCGGGCCGCCGCCGCGACGGTCACCGGCAGTACCGAGGTGCGCCGGCTGGACCTGGCCGACCTGTCGAGCGTGCGCCGGTTCGCCGCCGACTGGGACGGCGAGATCAACGTCCTGATCAACAACGCCGGGATCATGATGATCCCCGAGGGCAGGACGGCCGACGGCTTCGAGCGGCAGTTCGGCACGAACCATCTCGGCCACTTCGCGCTGACCAATCTCCTGCTGCCGCACATCACGGACCGCGTGGTCACGCTGTCGTCGGGCGCGCACCGCTGGGATCGCGGCCGGATGTACCTCGACAACGTGAACCTGACCGGCAACTACACCCCGACCCGCGCGTACGCGCAGTCGAAGCTCTCGAACCTGCTGTTCACCGCCGAGCTGCAGCGCAAGCTGACGGCGGCCGGTTCGGCGGTGGGCGCGTACGCCGCGCATCCGGGCTACGCGGCCACCTCGCTCCAGTCGCACACCGACAGCCGGGTGTGGGACGCGCTGATGAAGGTGGGCAACGCGGTCCTCGCGCAGTCCGCTGAGGCGGGCGCGCTCCCGACGCTCTACGCGGCGACCCAGGATCTGCCCGGCGACAGCTTCGTCGGCCCGGACGGCATCGGCGAGCTGCGCGGCTCCCCCAAGGTGGTCGACCGGATCGCCGCGGCCAAGGACCCGGAGACGGCCGCGAAGCTGTGGACGCTCTCCGAGGAGCTGACCGGCGTCGGCTTCCCGCTCTGATCCGCCTCAGCGGCGCGCGACCTCGATGAAGTCGACGTCCCGCGCGCGCACCGGGATCTCGACCTCGTCGCCGAGCGCCCACTCGGCCACCCGGGCGACGTGGCGGGCCGGGACGCGCTCGGCCAGCCCTTCGACGGCCGGGATGTCGTACGTGCTGTGCGCGTCGTGCGGCAGGATGACCCGGTAGCCGCGCTCCAGCGCTCCGCGGGCCGTCGCGCCGACGCACATCTCGGACTGCACCCCGCACACGATCAGCCGGTCCACGTCGTAGCGGTGCAGCAGCTCGTTGAGCCCGGTGCCGACGAATCCGTCGTCCTTCGTCTTGCGCACGACGAGCTCCGTCTCCCCCAACTCGACGGGAAGCGCCAGCTCCCAGCCGGGTGTGCCGGGCTCGTCGGGCGAACCGTCGGCGCCGTCGTTCTGCAGGTGGACCACGAGCGCGCCGGTGGCCCGGGCCCGGTTGAGCAGCAGCCTGATGTTCTCGAGCACCGGCTCCGCGTCGGCCACGGCAGCGGGCCCGAGCACGAACGCGGCCTGGACGTCGACGACGATCAGCGCGTCGGCCATCAGCGTGCCCCTTCCGGTTTGAGCGACGCCGCGAGCACGGCGATCTGGGTGCGCCGTTCCATGCCGAGGACGGTCAGCACGTGCGAGACGTGATTCTTGATCGTCCGCTCGGAGAGGTTCAGCCGGAGGCCGATCTGCCGGTTCGTCAGCCCCTCACCGATCAGCCGGACGATTCCCCGGTCGGTCGCGCTCAGACCTCTGAGCGGATCTGATTTCGCGGCCTCGCTGCGCATGCGCTCCAGCAGTCCGTCCGAGCCGGAGGCGTCGAGCAGCGAGCCTCCGGCCGCGACCTTGCGCACCGCCTCCACCAGCTCGGGGCCGTGCACCGACTTCAGCAGGTAGCCCGCGGCGCCCGCGTCCAGCGCGTCCATCAGCGCCGGGTCGTCCTCGGCCGCGGCGAGCATGAGGCACGCGGCGGGGTTCGGCGCGGCGCGGATCTCCCGGCACAGCGCGGCGCCCTCGCCGTCGGGCAGCCGGGTGTCCAGCAGCACGACGTCCGGCCGCGTGGCCTGGATCCTGGCCGGCGCGTCGGCCGCGCGCGCCGCCTCGCCGACGAGCTCGATATCGCCCTCCACCTCGAACAGCGCCGCGACGCCGAGGCGCAGCAGCTCCTGGTCGTCGACCACGAAGACGCCGATCGCCATGCAGCCTCCCGTGCTCGCCACTGCTGTCAGCCCTCGACCCTGCAATACAGGCACGCATATCGTCAAGCTGACACGCAGGTGGTCAGTGCGCGGTCCAGCCGCCGTCGAGCACGAGCGTCGCTCCGGTCATATAGGACGAGTCGTCAGAGGCCAGATACGCGCACGCCGAGGCCACCTCCTCGGGCCGGCCGAGCCGGCCGAGCAGGGTGCGCTTCTCGATCGTCGTGCGCAGCCGCTCGGGGTCGGAGGCCGACAGGACGACCTCCTGCAGCAGCTGCGTCGAGATCGGGCCGGGGCAGAGCGCGTTCACGCGTATCCCGGCCGTCGCGTGGTCCGAGGCGAGCACCCGGGTGAGCTGCACGAGCGCGGCCTTCGAGGTGCTGTACGCGGCGGGCCCGGGCGAGCCGATCAGCGCGAGCTCCGAGGACATGTTGACGATCGAGCCGCCGCCGCTGCGCTCCATGGCCGGGATCGCGGCCTTCGCGCAGAGGAACGCGCCGCGCAGATTGACGCTCATCAGTTCGTCCCAGACGGCCCCGCCGCCGTCCAGGATGTTGCTCGCGAAGGTGAAGGTGGCGTTGTTGACCAGCACGTCGATCCGGCCGAACTCGGCCTCGACCTCCGCGAACAGCGCCATGACGTCCGCCTCGTCCCCCACGTCGGCGTGGATGTACCTGGCGTTCGAACCGGACTCGACGAGCATCCTGGCCTCGGTCGACGCGTCGTGCACGTCGGCCAGCACCACCCCCGCCCCCTCGCTGGCGAAGCGCGCCGCCGTCGCCAGGCCTATCCCGCCCTTCGCGCCGGTGATGACGGCGACTCTGTTGCTCAAGCGCATTGCTGTCCTTCCCGCTCCGCAAGCCGCGCCGGAACGGTGTGGGTAGTGGGTTCCGTCCCGTCACCATAGCGGCACAGCGCGCTTACACGGCGCGGCAGGTGCGGGCGCGAGAGCCGGGCGCGCGTTATCGTGCTGACATGCTCGCTCCGCCGAAGGGCCTGACTGAGGACGCGCTGGCCGCGACGCTCTCGCGCGGCTGGGGAATCGAGGTCGCGGGCCTCGAGTACCGGGCCGTGGGTTTCGGCAGCCATCACTGGGAGGTCGTCGAGGCCGGCGGCGCCCGCTGGTTCGTCACCGTGGACGAGCTGGCGCGGCGGCGGCACGCGGCGGACGAGACGTACGCGCAGATCCAGGCCCGGCTGGCGGCCGGGATCGGGGCGGCGCGGGCGCTGCGGAACCTCGGCGAGCGCTACGACTTCGTGGTGGCCCCGGTGCCCTCGCTGGACGGCGCGGTGGTGATCCCGGCGCGCGAGGGCTTCTGCGTGGCGGTCTACCCGCTGCTGGAGGGCGAGAGCTTCCGCTGGGGCGAGTTCCGCTACGAGGACCAGCTGCCCGCCGTGGCCGCGATGCTGATCGACGTGCACAGCGCGCCGGTGCGCCGCGTCCCCGGGGCGACGACCGACGATCTGCGCATCCAGATGCGCTCGGAGCTCGAGCAGGCCCTCGCGGACCGGACCGAGGTGACGGACCACGGGCCGTACTCCATCCCGCTCGCCGCTCTCGTCACGCACCACGAGCGGGCCGTCCTCGCGGCGCTCGAGAGGTACGACGCGCTGGTCGCGAGGGCCGGAGCCGACCCGCGCCGGGTGCTGACGCACGGCGAGCCGCACGCCGGGAACACGATGTTCACCGCCGAGGGCTGGAAGCTCATCGACTGGGACACCGCGCAGATCGCGCCGCCCGAGCGCGACCTGTGGAACCTGGACCCGGGCGACGGCTCCGTGCTGCACGAGTACGCCGAGGCCACCGGCTACGTGCCGAGGCACGAGCTCATCGAGCTGTACGCGCTGCGCTGGGACCTGACCGACCTGGCCCTGTACGCCGCGGAGTTCCGGCACGAGCACGGGGACGACGCGAACACGGCCAAGGCCTGGGTCAGCGCGCAGAGCGTGGTCGAGGCGCTCGGCCGCTAGCCGCGCCTGACCGGATCGTTCCGGTGCCGGACCGGAATCGATCTACCGCGCGCGGCCCGGCGGCGGACAGAATCGGGGTATGTCCACCAGAGCATTGATCGTCATCGACGTCCAGGAATCCTTCCGCGCCCGCCCGATCTGGGCCACGATCTCGAACCCCGACATCGTGCGCGACGTGCACCGGCTCGTGGCGCACGCGCGCGCCGCCGGCGATCTCGTCGTGTGGGTGCTGCACGCCGAGCCCGGCAGCGGGGGCGTGTTCGACCCGGCCTCCGGCTACGTCCGCTACCAGGACGGCCTCGCTCCCGAGCCCGGCGAGCCGGAGATCCGCAAGACCTCGCACAACGCGTTCACCACGACCAACCTCGGGCAGATCCTCACCGGCCACGGCGTGCGCGAGGTCGTGATCTGCGGGATCAGGACCGAGCAGTGCTGCGAGACCACGGCCCGGCTGGCCTCCGACCTGGGCTACGAGGTCACCTTCGTCACCGAGGCCACGGCGACCAACCCGATCCCGCACCGCGATCTGCTCGCCTCGATCGAGGACCCGGACGAGCTGACCGCCGAGCAGCTGCTCGCCGACCCGCGCACTCTCTCCGCCGAGGCCGTGATCGAGCGGGTCGAGTACGCGCTCGCGGGCCGCTTCGCCCGGATCGCGACGATCGACGAGGCCGTCTCCGGCGCGGTCGCCGAAGCCGGTGTACGCTGACCGGATCGTGAAGGTCGTCTTCCTGCTCGTGCCGCGACTGCATCTGCTGGACCTCGCCGGTCCGGCCCAGGTGTTCTCGACGGCCGCCGATTTCGGGTACCCGTACGAGCTCTCCTACGTGGCCGAGCAGGAGGACGTCGTCACCGCGCAGGGGCTCCGGCTGCGCGCGGACACGACCTGGCCCGATCTCGGCCCCGAGGACCTGATCCTGGTGCCGGGCAGCCGCACGCTGACCCTGACCACGGGGCCGCGGCCGAAGGGGGCGACGCTGGCCCGGATCGTCGCGCACCACGCGGCCGGCGGCTCGGTCGCCAGCGTGTGTTCGGGCGCGGACATCCTCGGCCAGGCCTGCCTGCTGGACGGCCGCCGCTGCACCACGCACCACGAGCTGCAGGACGACCTCGCCCGACGCTATCCGAAAGCGCGCGTCGAGCGGGACGTGCTGTTCGTGCTCGACGAGCGGGTGGTCACCTCGGCCGGGATCGCCAGCGGCATCGACCTCGCGCTGCACCTGGTCGCGACGCGGCACGGACCGGCCGCGGCGGCCCGCGTCGCCCGCGACATGGTCGTCTACGCGCGGCGCACCGGGGACGAGTCGCAGAACAGCGCGATGCTCCGGCACCGCTGGCACCTGCGCGACGCCGTGCACCGCGCGCAGGACCAGATCGACACGCACTTCGCCGAGCCGCTGCGGCTGACCGAGCTCGCCGCGGTCACCGGCGTCAGCGAGCGGACGCTGACCCGGCAGTTCATGGAGAGCACCGGGCTGACCCCGCTCAGGTACCAGCAGATGCTGCGGGTCGAGCGCGCCGAGCATCTGATCAGCCACGGCGAGACGGTCGAGGCCGCCGCGCACGCCGTCGGCTTCGCGGATGCCCGGATGCTGCGCAGGTTGCGGGCCCGGGTGCCCTTGCGCTTAGAAAAGTGATATCACTATGCTAGCTGTAGACGGGGCGTAGCGGACGCCCCGGAGTTCTCGGACGAGGGCGGCGAGCAGCCATGAGCGGCACACCCATCAGCACGACCGGCAAGGTGCCGGTGGTCCCGGTCAGCGAGCGCGAGCAGTCCAGCCTCGCGGGCATCCCGATGCTGGTCCTGGGCATCGCGCTGCTGGCCGGCGGCATCGCGCTGCTGACCCTGCACAAGACGGCGACGGTCGCGCCCGGCATCGTCGTGCTGGTGCTCGCCGTGACCACGCTGAAGGGCCTGACCCCGATCGCGCCAGGCCAGGCGCGGGTGGTGGCGCTGTTCGGCCGCTACCTCGGCACCCTGCGCACGACCGGGCTGCGCTGGGTCAACCCCTTCACCACGCGGCAGCGGGTCTCCACCCGGATCCGCAACCACGAGACGCAGACGCTCAAGGTCAACGACGCCGACGGCAACCCGATCGAGATGGCCGCGGTGGTCGTCTGGCAGGTCGAGGACACCGCGAAGTCGGTCTACTCGGTCGAGGACGCGCGCGACTTCGTCACCACGCAGGCCGAGACCGCTGTGCGGCACATCGCCGGGCACTACCCCTACGACGCGCGCGGCCTGGACCGGATCTCGCTGCGGGACAGCGCCGACGAGGTCACCTCGCAGCTGTCCGCCGAGCTGTCCCAGCGGGTCGCGGCGGCCGGGGTGACCATCATCGAATCGCGGATCACGCGCCTGTCCTACGCCACGGAGATCGCGCAGGCCATGCTGCGCCGCCAGCAGGCCGACGCCGTCGTCGCGGCGCGCGAGCGGCTGGTGGACGGCGCGGTCGGCATGGTCCGTACGGCGCTGCAGCAGATCGCGCAGGAGAACCTGGTGGAGCTGGACGAGGAGCGCAAGGCGGCGATGGTGAGCAACCTGCTGGTGGTGCTGTGCAGCGACCAACCGGCGTCCCCCGTGGTGAACACCGGCTCGCTCTACTGATCGGGACGAGATGCCCGAACGCAAGAGCATCCTGCTGCGGCTCGATCCGAAGGTCCACGACGCGCTCGCGCGCTGGGCCGCGGACGAGCTGCGCAGCACGACCGCGCAGATCGAGTACCTGCTGCGGCAGGGCCTTTCCCAGGCCGGGCGGCTGCCCCGGGAGGTCGGCGGAATGCCGAAGCGGGGGCGTCCGCCGAAGGAGACCGGCGAGGCCTCTGCCGAAGAGGGCGAAAGTTGAGATAGACTCCAGGTGGAGGGGAGTATTCCCCCGACGATTCGGTCGTCACCACGGAAGGGCCCCATGGCCCCTCCCGGCCGGTCGGCCCGCCGCCTCGCGCGATGGGTGGAAGAGACCTCCGGCGATGACTCGTACGCCGGAGGGTTTTTTCATGCAGGTCCCGTTCTGGCTCTGGGCGGCCACCGTCGCCGGCCTCAGCGTCCTGATCGCCGTCGACTTCCTGGTCGGCCGCAAGCCGCACCGGGTGAGCCTGCGCGAGGCCGCGCTGTGGGGTGTCTTCTGGGTCCTCGCGGCCGGGGCCTTCTGCGCGGGGCTCTGGTACTTCGCGGGCTCCCGCGAGGCGGGCGAGTTCCTGGCCGGCTACGTCACCGAGAAGTCCCTCTCGGTCGACAACCTCTTCGTCTTCGTGCTGATCATGGGCCGGTTCGCGGTGCCCGCCGAACTGCGGCAGCGGGTGCTGCTGGTCGGCGTGCTGCTGGCGCTGGTGATGCGCACGGCGTTCATCGCGCTCGGCGCGGCCGTCGTCGCGTCCTTCACCTGGGTGTTCTTCCTCTTCGGGGCCGTGCTGGTGTGGACGGCGTGGAAGCTGGTGAGCGGCGGGGACGCCGCCGAGGAGGAGTTCCGGGAGAACGCGCTGCTGCGCCGGGTGCGCCGGACGCTGCCGAGCACCGCGGGCTACCGCGGCACCCGCCTGACCGTGCGCGAGGGCGGCCGGCGCCTGGTCACGCCGCTGTTCGTCGTCATCGTCGCGCTCGGCACGACGGACCTGCTGTTCGCGCTCGACTCGATCCCGGCGATCTTCGGCCTCACGAAGGAGCCGTACATAGTCTTCACCGCGAACGCCTTCGCCCTGATGGGGCTGCGGCAGCTGTACTTCCTGATCGGCGGCCTGCTGGACCGGCTGATCTACCTGTCCTACGGGCTCGCGGCGATCCTCGGCTTCATCGGCGTGAAGCTCGTGCTCGAGGCGCTGCCCTCGGTCGGGGTGCACCCGCCGCACATCTCGACGACGCTGTCCCTGGCCGTCATCGGCGGCGTCCTCGCGGCGACCGCCGCCGCGAGCCTGATCGTGGCCCGGCGGCGGTCGGAATCACCCGTGGCGATCGAGGAGCCGCAGCCCTCGTCCTCGCGGTCCTGATGACCGCGGCCGGCGACCCGGCCTTCGAGGTCTGGTTCGGCCCCGCAGCCGGAAGCCGGCCTGGTAGCCCTAACGGAGTAGCAGCGTTCGTGCTCCCGGGACCGGTGAAGCAGCATGGCGTGCATGGGAAAGATGAGGTTCTGGCGGACCACGGTGATCGGCGGAGTCCTGCTCGCGGCGGCGTGCGCGGCGGGACCCGCGACGGCGGCGGCGCCGAATCCGATCATCATCCAGCCGAATCCGGTGGCGCCGGGCGGGACCATCTCCGTGTTCGACGGCGGGAACTGCGACTTCCCGTCCACGGGCACGGTCACGTTCCAGACCAGCGGCGCGAGCATCCCGTCGATCAGCATCAGCCCGCTGCAGAACATGATCGGCGGCGTGGGCGCGGTTCCGGCCGGTGTCACGCCCGGCAGCTATCAGGTCTCGCTGACCTGCACGAACTCGGCCGGCAAGGCGCAGGGGCCGTTCACCGGCACGCTGACCGTGAAGTCGGGCGCGAGCACCGGCGTGAACCCGAACGGCGGCGCGAAGACCGGTGACGGCGCCTCGCTGGCCAAGCCGGGCGGCCTCGCCGCCGGCATCGCGCTCGTCGTGTTCGGCGGCGGCGCGTGGTTCCTGCTGCGCCGCAAGCGCCTCAACTCCTGAGCGCGGCGATCTCCGCGGTCATGTTCGCCCGGGCCGGCTCCTCGAAGCGGGCCCGGGCGGACGCGGTGCGGTAGAGCGTCGGGGAGTCGAGCAGCGCGCTCAGGATGTCGGCGCGCGCCGGCCGGAAGACGTCGTCGGGCACCGCCGCGTATTCGGCGCGGACGGCGCGCGCGTATTCCTCGTAGCGCGCGGGAGACGCGGCGAGAATGGCCAGATCGGCGTCGAAGAGCACTGACGCGTTACGATCTCCCTCCGCGGCCGCGTGTTTCTCCGTGAGCCGAACCAGCCGCGCCACCTCGGCCGCTCTCGACGGGGACACGCCGAGTTCGGGCAGAATCCGCTCGGCGAGGCGGGCGCTGGCCTCCTCGTTGGAGATCTCCGCGACGGCCGCGTACACGGCGTCGTGGAACCAGGCCGCGAGCCGGACCGCGTCCGCGTCCGCCGCCTCGTCCGCGAGATCGTCGACGCCGTCGAGAACCTCTGTCAGATGCCTGAGGTCGTGGTACCGGCGGTGCGGTTCCGTATAGCGGGCCACGAGATCGCGGTAGGCGGCGTTGTTCGCCGCGTCCTCGGGCGCGTCGAGGGCCGCGAGCCAGCGGCTGATGTGGATCACCCGAGCACGCTCGCGGGGTCGGTGTTCGCGCCGCACAGGATGACGACCACGTGCTCATCCTCTTCGGGCACGTATACGCCCTGGGACAGCGCGGCGAACGCGGCCGCTCCCCCGTGCTCGACGACGACACGGCGGCAGTCCCAGAGCGCGCGCCGCGCCTCGACGACGGCCTCGTCCGTGACGAGCAGGCTCCGCACCTCGGGGCCCGAAGCGAGTTCGTACGCCATGCGCGAGACGCGGCGCGCTCCGAGCGAATCGGCGGCGATCGAGTCGACGGTGACGTCCACGGGGCCGCCGGCTTCGAGGGACGCGTTGAGGGCGCGGCAGTTCTCCGGCTCGACGGCGACGACGCGGACGTGGCTCTCGGCGACGGCGGCCGCGATTCCGGAGAACAGCCCTCCCCCGCCGACCGCGACCATGACGGTGTCCACGTCCGGAACCCGCGCGAGCACCTCGGCGGCGATGGTGCCGGCGCCCGCGGCGATCAGAGGGTTGTCATAGGCGTGCGAGAGCAGCGCGCCGGATTCCCCCGCGTAGTCGATGGACGCGGCGAGCGCGTCGGCGTATTCGGTGCCGACGAGGCGCACGTCGGCTCCGTAGCCGCGCAGCTTCGCGACCTTGAACTCGGGGGCGGTCGCGGGCACGAACACCGTCGCGCGGGTCTTCGTGGCCTGAGCCGCCCAGGCGCAGGCGAGGCCGGCGTTGCCGCCGGAGGCGATGGTGATCCCGGCCTCGGGCATGGTGCCGTTCGCGAGATGGAAACCCGCGAGGTTCGCGGCCCCGCGGGCCTTGAAGCTTCCGGTGTGCTGCAGGTATTCGAGGGCGAAGGTGACGCGGCGGCCCGGATGCAGGTCCGCGTCGGCGGGCGCGAGCACGAGCGGGCGGATGCGGCCGGCGATCCGGTCCGCGGCGGCCTTGACGTCGAGCGGGCCGAGCGGCGGAGCGCCGGTCACGAGGCGGCCCCGCCCTCGGCGGCGTCGGCGGAGGTGGGGAACGGGAAGGCCGCGACCAGCGCGTCCGGCGCCTGGCCGGGGATCCAGTGGCTCACCCCGTCGAGCTCCACGAAGCGGTACGGCCCGGCCGCGTGGGTCACGCAGCGCTCGGCGGCGTCCCGCGAGACGGCGATGTCGCCGGTGGACCAGACGAAGACGACCGGGGCCTCGATCGGCGGCACGGAGGCGCCCTCGCCGAACTTCGCCGCGCGGTACCAGTTGAGCGCGGCGCGCAGCGCCGCGGGGTCGCTGAGCGCCGTCACATGCGGCTCGCTCGCCGATTCCGACAAAGGATGGAAAAGCTGCCGCAAACGCCGTGAATCATCCTCGAGAAGAACCTCGGCCGCCTTTTCCGGTTCCCGGAAGAGTTGGACGTATTCGGACATCTTGCGCTGGGTCGCGCTCTGCCCCAAGGCCTCGGCGAAAGCGGCCGGATGGGGGACCGAAACGGCCGTGAGCGTGCGGACGCGCTCCGGATAGCGGGCCGCGAGGTACCAGCCGACCATCGCGCCCCAGTCGTGGCCGACCACGTCGGCGTGCTCGATCCCCAGGGCGTCGAGGATGCCGACGATATCGGCGGCCAGCGCGGGCAGCGCGTAGGCGCCGGGGTCCTGCGGACGGGCTCCCGGCGAGTATCCGCGCTGGTCGGGTGCGAGCAGACGCAGCGGGGCGTGCGCGGCGGCCAGGCGCGCGGCGACCCCGTCGTAGGCGCGGTGGGTCTGCGGGAAGCCGTGCAGCAGCAGCACCGGGCGGCCGCCGGGCACCCCCTGCTCGGCCACGTCGAAGGTCAGATCGCGGACCTGGACCTTCCGGATCCGCCAGCCGCCCGCCCCCGCGGCCGGCTCCGTGACGCCCTCGTCGCCCTGCGTGCCGATCTCCGTCACGGCCGCCACCCTCTTCCCGCCGTCGATCTTCGGATCACCGTCGCTTTCGACCATACGCCAAGGCCGCGCGGCGGTGATAGAAATCACGGCCGCGCGGCTGACGTGGCGTCAATTCCCGGAAATTGTCCGAATTATTCATGAATATCGAAGTCTGCGCTCAACCGTTTCAGGAGTCGGTTGACCACCCTCCGCATCGTTATCATTCGGTGACATTTCCAGCTCGAAACCGGGGTCCGTTTTGGCCTAGTGTGCTCATCCAGTTGCTGGTGTTCAGTTACGAATTTCCGTAGCGGCAGCAACACCGCCGAGTTCACGCGGGTGCCCAAGCGCCCCGCGAGGAGCCGGGGACCCAATCCCCCTGGGGTGAATCCGCGCCTGCGCGGTAGGGCGACCTCTTGCGCCCGAACCCGTCAGCTAACCCGGTAGGCGGCCAAAGAGGAAAGAGCAAGCATGTCTTCGCACCGCAAGCCCCGGCTTTTCGGCGCCAGGAAGCGGGCGCGCGCCGTCACGCTGTGCGCCGCCACCTTCGGCGCCGCCGCGATGCCCGCGCTGGCCCAGGCCGCGACCAGCGGCTCCGCCGCCACCACGGCCGTCGCCGTGACCCCGAGCAAGGCCACCGTCCACGTCGCGAGCGGCGCCCTGCGGGCCGCCGCGCTGCAGGCGGCCAAGGCCACCGGCACCGCCAAGGTCGTGGCGGTCTCGGA
Organism: Actinospica sp.; assembly: GCA_035712985.1. GTDB lineage: Bacteria > Actinomycetota > Actinomycetes > Streptomycetales > Catenulisporaceae > Actinospica. Next base: position 10,875 of record DASTAE010000310.1, on the reverse strand, counting down.
CAGCACCACGAAGTCGTCCTCCTCCGGCTCCTCGTCCTCGGGCGACAAGAGCTACACCGTGGTCTCGGGCGACACCCTGTCGGGCATCGCCGAGCGCGCGCTCGGCGACGGTGACAAGTACACCGAGCTCTTCTCGCTGAACAAGGACCGCTCCGAGCCGGACGGCCGCACGTTCACCGACCCGAACCTGATCGTCACCGGCTGGACCATCGCGCTGCCGGCTGACTCGAAGTCGGCCGAGCGCAGCAGCTCGTCCTCGAGCTCCTCCTCGTCGTCCGACTCCTCGAGCTCCAGCGGCTCGGAGACCTCGAGCTCCTCGTCCAGCACGAGCAGCACCGCGGCCTCGGACGCGAGCTCGTCCTCGTCGTCGTCCGCCGCCTCGTCCGGCTCGTACGCGAACGACCTGAACGGCTGGATCAACGAGGCCGTCTCGATCCTGGGCCAGCACGGCTACTCGGTCTCCTACAACGCGATCTACCAGACCGCGATGAACGAGTCGAGCGGCAACCCGGACGCGGAGAACAACTCGGACTCCAACGCGGCCTCCGGCGACCCGTCCAAGGGCCTGATGCAGACCACCACGGCGACCTTCGATGCGTACGCCCTCTCCGGCTACAACGACATCTGGAACCCGGTCGACAACATCATCGCCGCCGTGATCTACGCGCAGAACACGTACGGCGGCCTGGACACCGTCGTGGCCGACCGCTGCGGCGGCTCCTGCTGGTACGGCTACTAGGCCGTATAGCCGCATCCGCGTAAGCGACCTCGCGCGGTACGCGACGAGGTCCCGGGCGTCCACCCTTCCTCTCCCCGATGCCCGGGACTTCGCCGCGTACCGCGCTCGCCGTGTCCGGGCAGACGGATACCCGCCGTGCCGGTCCAGGACCGGCACGGCGGGCTGCAGGGATCCATCTTCATCTCAGCGCTCGTCGATCCAGTACCTCCTCTTCGAGGTCGGTGAGCAGCCGCGACCTGATCATGAATCGCACGCCCTCAGGTGCCTCCAGCGAGAAACCGCTGCCGCGTCCTGGGACGACGTCCACGGTCAGGTGTGTGTGGCGCCAGCGCTCGAACTGCTCGGCGCCCATCCAGAAGGTGACCGGCTCGGCCACGCCGTCCACCTCGAGCCGTTCCAGGAGCACGTCCGCGGACCCGGTGCGGAACTCCCCGGCGAGGTAGCACATCGGCGAGCTGCCGTCGCAGCAGCCACCGCTCTGGTGGAACATCAGCGGACCGTTGGCCGCATACAGGGCGCGCAGCACCTCGGCCGCCGCCTCGGTCACCGCGACCCGGTGCGCCCGCGCGTCACCGGCCATTCCCGCGCTCCCTTCCGGCCGGCGCCGCTGTCCCCGGCGCCGGCCCTCGCTCCCCTGCCGCCCCCAGCCTTCTCAGACCTCTGTTATACCCGTTCGCGCTCAGAAGAAGCCCATCTCCTTCGGGCTGTAGCTGACGAGCAGGTTCTTGGTCTGCTGGTAGTGGTCGAGCATCATCTTGTGGTTCTCCCGGCCGATGCCGGAGCCCTTGTACCCGCCGAAGGCCGCGTGCGCCGGGTAGAGGTGGTAGCAGTTGGTCCACACCCGGCCGGCGTGGATCGCCCGGCCGGCCCGGTACGCGGTGCCGGCGTCCCTGGTCCACACCCCGGCGCCGAGGCCGTAGAGCGTGTCGTTGGCGAGCTTCACGCCGTCGTCGAAGTCGTCGAAGGCGGTGACCGCGACCACGGGCCCGAAGATCTCCTCCTGGAAGATCCGCATGTGGTTGGAGCCCTCGAAGATGGTCGGCTGCACGTAGTAGCCGCCGCTGAGCTCGCCGCCGAGGTCCACCCGCTCGCCGCCGACCAGCACCTTGGCGCCCTCGGCCTGGCCGATCTCCAGGTAGGACAGGATCTTCTCCAGCTGGTCGTTCGAGGCCTGCGCGCCGACCATGGTGTCGGTGTCCAGCGGGTGGCCCTGCACGATCCGCTCGGTGCGGGCGATCGCGTCGGCCAGGAACTCGTCGTAGTGGCCGCGCTGGATCAGCGCCCGGCTCGGGCAGGTGCAGACCTCGCCCTGGTTGAGGGCGAACATCGTGAAGCCCTCGAGCGCCTTGTCGTAGAAGTCGTCGCGGGCGCGCGAGACGTCGTCGAAGAAGATGTTCGGGCTCTTGCCGCCGAGCTCCAGGGTGACCGGCTTGATGTGCTCGCTGGCGTACTGCATGATCAGCCGGCCGGTGGTGGTCTCGCCGGTGAACGCGATCTTGGCCACCCGCGCGCTGGAGGCCAGCGGCTTGCCCGCCTCGACGCCGAAGCCGTTGACGACGTTGACCACGCCGGGCGGCAGCAGGTCGGAGATCAGGCCGAGCAGGAAGTGGATCGAGGCCGGGGTCTGCTCGGCGGGCTTGAGCACCACCGCGTTGCCCGCGGCCAGCGCCGGGGCGAGCTTCCAGACGGCCATCAGGATCGGGAAGTTCCACGGGATGATCTGCCCGACCACGCCGAGCGGCTCGTGGAAGTGGTAGGCGACCGTGTCCTCGTCGATCTCGGCGAGGCTGCCCTCCTGGGCGCGCACCGCGCCGGCGAAGTAGCGGAAGTGGTCGATCGCCAGCGGGATGTCGGCCGCCATGGTCTCCCGGATCGGCTTGCCGTTCTCCCAGGACTCGGCGAGCGCGAGCTCCGGCAGGTGCTCCTGCATCCGGTCGGCGATCTTGTTGAGCACGTCGGCGCGCGCCGCGGCGGGCGTGCGGCCCCAGCCGGGTGCCGCCGCGTGCGCGGCGTCGAGAGCGCGCTCGACGTCCTGCGCGGTGCCTCGGGCCACCTCGCAGAAGGTCTGCCCGTTCACCGGGGTCGGGTTCTCGAAGTACCGGCCGCCGGCCGGCGGAACGTACTCGCCGCCGATCCAGTGGTCGTAGCGGTTCTGATAGGCCATGAGCGCGTCGGGCTGTCCCGGCGCCGCGTACCGCGTCATCGTCGCGCCTCCACGGGGAGAAATTCAGGCCGCTCGCCGTTGCGCGGCCTCACCCGGGAGGCTAATCGGCGGGACGTTACGTCAACGTTGCATGCGGTGAGGTACGCGCTCCCCGGCGGGATCGCCGCCGCGGCGCCGCAGCTCGCGCGCGGCCTCGGCGCGGCGCGGTCCGGGCGGCAGCAGCGGCACGAGGCGCTCCCAGGCGTCGAGGTCGTCGGCGCCGCAGCGCTCGAGCCAGGCCTCGAGCAACCCGGGGCTGCCGGACTCGAGGACCGCGGTGCGCAGCCTGACGTCGATCCAGTGCCGCTCGCTGACCACGGCCGGGGCCTCGGAGCGCGGCAGCAGCGAGCCGGCGTAGGCCGCCAGCGCCGCCTCAGGTCCCTGCTCGCGCAGCGCCCTGGCCACGTCGAGGAAGTCGGCGCCGACCGGGGCCGTCAGCCGGTAGGGCCGGGAGCCGATCAGCCCGCCGAGCACGCGGCGCAGCCGGGCCACCTCGACCCGCACGGTCGCCTCGGCGGCGGCCTCGTCGTCGTAGAGGGCTGTCGCGAGCTGATCGCCCGTCAGCCCCTCGGGACGCTGCGCGAGGATCACCAGGATCTCGCTGTGCCTGCGGTTGAACCGGGTCTCGCGGCCGTGCTGCAGCAGCACCGCCTGGTCCCGGCCGAGCGCGAGCAGCCGGGTCGCCGGGCACGGGGCCTGGGCCGTCTCGTCGCGCTCGGGGACCCAGAGCGTGCCGTCGGGCTCGCGGCGCCAGCCGGCCGCCGCCGCGAGCTGCGCCTCGGCCGCCTTCGCCGCGGCGTTGACCAGGGCCAGGCTGTGCGGGTGGGCGACGATGTCGCCGCCGGTCACGTCCACGATCCCGAGGATCCGGCCGGTGACCGGGTCGTGGATCGGCGCGGCGGCGCAGGTCCAGGACTGCACGACCGGACGGTAGTGCTCGGAGGCGAAGATCTGCACCGCGTGGTCCAGCGCGAGCGCGGTGCCCGGGGCGTTGGTGCCCGCGCTGGCCTCGTCCCAGACCGCGCCCTCGACGAAGTGGATCGCCTCGGCCCGGTCCCTGGCCCACTTGTGCCCCTCGACCCACAGCAGCCGCCCGCCGGCGTCGGAGACCGCCATCAGGTGCTTGCCGTCCTCGGCGGCCGAGCCGACCAGCTCCCGGAGCAGGTCGATGACCAGCGCGAGCGGGTGCTCGGCGCGGTAGGCCTCCAGCTCGCCGCCGGTGAGGGTCACCGGGGCGTGCTCGGCGAGGTCGAGGCCCAGGCAGCGCTCCCAGGAGCGGGCCACGACGGAGCGCACCCGCTCGGCACCGCCGACCTCCTCGCCGGACAGGAACGCGTCCTTGGCCTGGGCGATCCCGCGCGCGGTCGCCGTGGGATCCGGGCCGGCCTCGGCCAACCAACCGTCGCTCGTCACTGTGGGCCATCCCCGCCGTCGGCTTCTGCTTGCGACTATACGGTCGCTCGGCGCCCACGTCAGCGGATACGCGCCGTCTCCCCCGTCCGGGAAGGGGCGCGCGGCAGGCAAAGTGACGCCGTCTCATACCAGCGTCGTACGCGGGGGCCGACGGGCGTCGTAGGCGACGGGGCGTAATCAGCAGTGCGGCGGACGCAACCGCCCCGGGCCGCCGCCTAGGGTAAGGGGTGTCCAACGGGTGGGATGAGCCCCTTCGCGCCCTGGGACCTCCGGTTGCCCGGCCTTGTGGGGGTCACGGCGGCCGGAACGGGTGGTGTTCGCCCCGCACCACGGCCGCGGGGCGGCCACCACCCACGGGTTCTAGACTGGTCGCATGATGGACCCCGTCGACCGGGCCGAGATGGCCCTCAGTCTGGGAGAGATCGACCCGGACACCCCGAGCCCCGCGCGCATCTACGACTTCTGGCTCGGCGGCTCGAACAACTTCGCGGCGGACCGCGAGGTCGGGCGCCGAACCGCGGAGGCGATGCCGCAGCTGCCGATCGCGGCGCGGGCGAACCGGGCGTTCCTCGGCCGCGTGGTGCACCACCTGGTGGCCGACCTGGGCGTGGACCAGCTGCTCGACCTCGGCTCCGGGGTGCCGACCGCCGGGAACGTGCACGAGGTGGCCCGCGCGGCCGATCCCGAGGCCCGGGTGGTCTACGTGGACGTGGACCCGGTCGCCATCGCGCACGCGCGCAACCTGCTGGAGGACGTGGACGGCTGCGAGGCGATCCTCGCCGACCTGCGCAACCCGGCCACGGTGCTCGACCATCCGCTGCTGCGCGGCACGATCGACCTCACCCGCCCGGTCGCGGTGATGATGTTCGCGGTGCTGCACTTCATCCCGGACGACGGCTCGCCCGAGCTGATCGTACGGGACTTCATGGACGCGGTCCCGGACGGCAGCTACCTGGCGATCTCGCACGGCGTGCCGGACCTGCACGATCCGGGCGCGCAGCGGGACGCGGCCCGCTCCTACGCGGCGCGCACCGGCATCCCGTTCATCGCGCGCACGCCGGAGGAGGTGGCCCGGCTGCTCGGCCCGCTCAAGCCGGTGCCGCCCGGCCTGGTCCCGATCGACACCTGGATGCCGGACCCGCACACGACCCCGCGCGAGAACGCGCTGTCCTACGGCGGGGTCGCGCGCAAGATCTGAGCGCCGGATCCGCTATTCGGCGGGGCCGACCTGGACGCCGTGCCAGAAGGCGACGTGGTCGCGGATGTTCGCGGCCTCGGGCTTCGGCTCCGGGTAGTACCAGGCGGCGTCCGGGTTGGTCTCGCCGTCCACGGACACCGTGTAGTAGCTGGCCCTCCCCTTCCAGGGGCAGACCGTGTGCGTCGCGCTGTCCTCGAACAGCTCCCGGTCGACCGCGTCCGCCGGGAAGTAGTGGTTGCCCTCGACGACCACGGTCCGGTCGCTCACGGCCAGGACCCTTCCGTTCCACACCGCCTGCATCTTCATGCGCCTCACCCTACGCCGCGCGCCCGGTGCGCGGCGGCCAGCAGGTACTGGGCGAGGCTGATGAGCACGTCGCGGCTGGAGTCGCGCTCCCGCGCGTCGAAGTTGACCACCGGGACCGTCGCGGCGAGGTCGAGCGCGTCGCGCAGCTCGTCCGGCTCGTAGACCGGGGCGCCGGGGAAGCCGTTGGCCGCGACGATGAACGCGCAGCCGCGCCGCTCGAGGCGCTCGAGCACCTCGAAGCTCTCGGCCAGCCGCCGCACGTCGACCACCACGACCGCGCCGAGCGCCCCCTCGACGAGGCCGTCCCAGAGGAACCAGAAGCGCTCCTGCCCGGGCGTGCCGAAGAGGTAGAGCACGATGCGCTCGCTGACCGTGATCCGGCCGAAGTCCATCGCGACGGTGGTCTCGGTCTTGGTGGAGGCGGGTCCCAGCGTGTCGACCGGCTCCGAGCGCTGCGACATCGTCTCCTCGGTCCGCAGGGGCCTGATCTCGCTCACGGAGCGGACCAGCGTGGACTTGCCGACGCCGAGCGGGCCGACGACGGCTATCTTCAGCGCGACGGAAGCGGTGGCCTCCAGGGTGCGCACGCCCGAGCGGACGGCGCCGGACGGTTCAGAGCCGTTGAAGCCCACGCAGCACCTCCTCGATCAGTTCGGGGTCGGGGACGGCCGGGATCACGGCCGCCCGGGTGCGCACCAGCTCGGCCTGCATCAGGTCCTCGACCAGCACGGCCGTGGCGCTGAAGGGCAGCCGCAGGTACGCGGAGAGCTCGACGACCGACAGCGGCCGCCGGCAGTAGCGGATGATGGCGCGGTGCTCGGGGAAGAGCCGGCGCTGCGCGGCCGCCGGGCGCTGCCAGGAGCTGCCGACCGTGACCACGAGCGTGACCAGGTCGAGCCGGGTGCGCGCGTTCGGCCCGCCGCGGCCCCCGGTGAGCACGTAGATCCGCTCGGGGCCGAACTCCTGCGGCCCGTCCGCCGGCGGCGGGGTGGCGCGGCGTATCACGGTTCGACGACTTCCTCGGCGGGATCGTAGCGGCGGCGTCTGGGCAGGCCCTGGTCGGTGGTCTCGGCCGGCTCCGCGGCGCGCGGGTTCTGCCGCACGTGCTGGGCCGGGCGGCGGCGCGGCTCGGGCGGCTGCTCCACCGCTCCGCGCAGCAGCAGCTCGGGGATCCGGATCGAGGCGCGCATCCCGACGCCGCCGGAGCGCCGCAGGGTGACCTCGAACCCGGTGGCGTGCGCCAGCTTCCCGACGACGGCGAGTCCGAGCTGCGGGGTGTCGCCGAGCGTGGACAGCTCGAAGCCGATGCTCTCCGTGCGCAGCGTCAGATCCGCGCGGGCGAGTGAATCAGGGCCCATCCCGACGCCGGCGTCCAGGACCTCGAGGACGAGTCCGTTGGGCACCTCGTACGCGCCGACCTCGACCTGGCTCTCCGGGGGCGAGTAGCGCACGGCGTTGTCCAGCAGCTCGGCGAGGGCGTGGATCAGCGGCTCGGCGCAGCTGCCGTCGATGAACGCGTACTCGGGCAGCGGGCCGATGTCGACGCGCTGGTACTCGGTGATCCGCGACATGGCGCCGCGCAGGACGCCGAGCACGGGGATCGGCCTGGCCCACTTCCGGTCCGGGCGCTCCCCGCCGATCACCGCCAGGCTGTCGGCGAGCCGGCCGATCAGGGCCGTGCCGTGGTCGAGCCGCAGCAGGTCGCCGAACACGTCCGCGTCCGCGCCGTGCCGCGACTCCATCTCCCGCAGCTCGCCGAGCTGCCGGTCGACGATGGCCTGGATCCGGTGCGCGAGGTTCACGAAGGCGCGCCGCGCGCTCTCCCGCGGATCCTCGCTCGGCCGCAGCCGGGTCGCCTCGTCGAGCTCGGCCTCGAAGCGGGCGCGGATGCGATGGCCGCGCAGCCACGCCGCGTACGCCGCCACGGCGATCCCGGCCAGGAAGGCCAGCGTCGCCGGCAGCGCGGGGTCGCTCGGAAGATGGACGAGTGCGGCGGGCGGGCGGGAAAGGGGCATCAAGGTCCTTGGATCCTGGTGGGCGGGACGCGCGCCGCGGCGGCGGGCGCGCGCGTACCGCCCAAGGCTTACACCCCGGCTCCGCGCGCCCGGGGCGGAACCCGGCATTCGCCCAGCGTGCGCCACGGCGCCGCCCCGCGCCGTGGCGCACGCCCTCGAACGGACTTTCGGCGGACTTTCCGGCGAACCGCGCCGCGCCGCGCCCGCCGCGCTGCGAGGGTTGGTCCCGCAATCGCACGGGCCGTTCGAAATGAGGTTCGCGGCTGAGGTGGATACGCGTGCCGACACGCAGACGAAGAAGCAATCCGGAAGCCGGACGACCCCCTAAGGAGGAGCATCCCATGTCCATGACCGTAGACGCCGCGCTCAAGGAGGCGATGAGCGTCGATGGCGCGGTGGGAGCCGCGCTGGTCGACTACAGCAGCGGCATGTCCCTCGGCGCGGTGAGCGCCTCCAAGGAGCTCGACCTGACGGTCGCCGCCGCGGGAAACACCGAGGTCGTGCGCGCGAAGATGCGCACGATGGAAATGCTCAAGATGAACGACTCGATCGAGGACATCCTGATCACCCTCGGCCGCCAGTTCCACATCATCATGCCGCTGACGTCGCGGGCGGGCGCCGGCCTCTTCCTCTACCTGGCGCTGGACCGCACGCGCGGGAATCTGGCGCTGGCCCGGCACCAGATGCGGATCGTGGCGGACAACATCGAACTCTGACGCGATCGGCGGGGCGCGGGTCCGTCGGGGGCCCGCGCCCCGCCCCTTTCCGCCGCGGGAAAGGGGTCAGGCCGCCGGGGTCCAGCCCGGATCCCGGCCCAGCCAGCCCGCGAGCCGGTCGGCGGGCGCCGCGTCGTCCGCGGCGGCCAGCACCGCGGCGAAGGGCACCTCGGGCCCGCGGCGCTCCGCGGGCAGCACCTTCCCGGCGAAGCCGAGCACGAACTCCGCGAGTTCCTGATCGAGCCCGGCCGTGTCGACGCCGAGCGCCCGCGCGAGGTCCCAGGCGTGCGCGGCGGTCTCCATCACGTAGCCGCTGAACCCGATCCGCCCCGGCACGGTCCCCCACGGCACGGCCACCGCCGCGTCCATCCGCGCATCCGGCGCCCACGCCTTCTCGACGCGCCCGGACGCCTCCTCGTACGCGGTGATCCAGGACTCGTCCGGAACGCCGCGGACCATCGGCTCGAGCGCGAGCCCGTCGCCGCCGTCCCCGATCAGCGCCCACCGATCGCAGCCGCCGAGAATGTGGCCGAGCAGGTCGCGCACGGCGTACTCCGTGCACGGCGTGGCCGCCTCCATCCGCTCGGGGCCGGCCGCGGCGACGAGCCCCGCCATCTGGGCCCGGGCCCGCGCGTACCAGGGGCGAGGGTCGATGCCACTCATGAGGTCCTCCAGAAGAAGTCGTCCCGCAGCCCGTCGCCGCGGAAGCACGATCCCGATGCTCGCGGTTAAACTAGACAGAATCCGTCATGTTTTCCGGGCAGGGTGGCGCTTGTGAAATCCGACCGACTGCTCTCGATCCTGCTGCTGCTCCAGACCCGCGGCCGGGTGCCGGCGACCGAGCTGGCCCGGCGCCTCGAGGTCACGCCGCGCACGATCTACCGGGACGTCGAGGCCCTGTCGGCCGCCGGGGTGCCCGTCTACGCCGAGCGCGGCCGGCTCGGCGGCATCGAACTGCTCCCCGGCTTCCGCACCGACGTCACCGGCATGACCGGCGACGAGGCGCGAGCGCTGTTCGTGCTGGCCACGAGCTGCGCCCACAACGCGCTCGGCCTCGACGCGGCGCTGAGCTCGGCGCTGCGCAAGGTCATGGCCGCGCTCCCCTCCACCCACCGCCCCGCGGCCGAACTGACGAGCCGTCGCATCCTCGTCGACCCGGAACGCTGGTGGGCCGCCCCGCGCCCCGAGGTCGACATCGACGTCCTGCACGAGTCCGTCGTCAGCGACCAGCGCCTGGTGATCCGCTACCGCCACAGCGACGACCCCAAGGTGCACACGTACACGGTCGACCCGTACGGCCTCGTCTTCAAAGCAGGGACCTGGTACCTGGTCGCCGACCGCGACACGACCCCCCGCCTCTTCCGCGCCGACAGGGTCCTCGCCGCCCGCATCGCCGACGACCCCGTACGCCGCCGACCGGGTGTCGAGCTGGCCGAGGTCTGGGCCGACCTCCGCAGCGACGTCGAGCACCGCTCCGCAACCGTCGCCGTCCGCGCCCGAATCCGCACCGACCGCCTGACCTGGTTCATCCGCGTCAGCGGCGCCCAACTCGCCGAATACCCGACCGAGTCCGACGGCGAGTGGACCGAGATCAAGCTCGCCTACCCCGCCCTCCGCGCCGTCCGCCAACTCCTCCCCCACGCCGACGCCGTGGAAGTCCTCGATCCCCCCGAAGCCCGCACCGAACTCGCCGCCGCGGCCCGCGCGGTAGCAGAGCTCTACAGAGACGACTAACGACTGACGGCACGATGTTCCTTGCTGCGCAGAGGTTGCCCGCTCGCCGCGCAACCGGCACGATGCATGTACGTGCCCTCAGCTTCTGCGCAGGTGAGCCGGTCAAGACCGTCCTATGCAGCGCACGCCGACGCCTACGACCTGCTGGTGACCGATTCGGTCGAGCCCTGGGTCGAGGCCGTCCACGACCGGTTGGCCGCGCACGGGTGGTCCTCGGCGCTGGTACTCGACGCGGGCTGCGGCACCGGCAGACACGCCGCGGCGCTCGCCGCGAGGGGACACCACGTCGATATCGCCGACGCCTCCCCCGACCTGCTCGCGCGAGCCGTCTCGCGCAACCCCGCCGGTCACGTTCTCAACGTGGACTTGTGCACCTTCACGACCGAGACGGCGTATCAAGCGGTGATGTGCCGCGGCGTGCTCAACGACATGACCACCGACGCCGAACGCGACGCGGTGCTGCGCGCCTTCGCGGGTGCGCTCACTGACGGTGGGCTGGTGCTCCTGGATGTCCGCGAGGCCGAAGGCTCGCGCCGACGCGCCGACGGCAT
>DASTAE010000309.1:0-9691 GCA_035712985.1 Actinospica sp. | reverse complement strand
CGAGGTCTCCGCGTTCTCCTACAAGTCCCTCGCCATGGCGGCCCTGCCGCTGTTCGGCGAGAACGGCGGCTCCATCGTCGGCATGGACTTCGACGCGCAGGTGGCCTGGCCCGGCTACGACTGGATGGGCGTCGCCAAGGCCGCCCTCGAGGCCACCAGCCGCTACGTGGCCCGCGACCTCGGCCCGAAGGGCATTCGCAGCAACCTGATCTCGGCCGGCCCGGTCAAGACCATGGCCGCGAACTCGATCCCCGGCTTCGATCAGTTCGAGGGGGTCTGGGACGGCCGCGCCCCGCTCGGCTGGGACCTCACCGACGCCGAGCCCGCCGCCCGCGGCGTGATCGGCCTGCTCTCCGACTGGTTCCCGAAGACCACCGGCGAGGTCATCCACGTCGACGGCGGCTTGCACGCCATCGCCGTCTGACGGTTCGACAGCGCAAGCGCCCCCTGCCACGCGGCAGGGGGCGCTTCCGCTTCTCCCGCCTAGACCTCCGGGATCTCCGGGTGGGTCACGGCCGGGTGCTGCTCCAGCGCCTCGAGGGCGAGGCGGACCGCCTCGGCCAACTGCGGGTCGTGGCCCGCGGCGTAGTCGTGCGGGGCGTAGGCGACCTCGATGTCGGGGTCGACGCCGTAGTTCTCCACGCCCCAGCCGGCGTTGTCGAACCAGAAGGAGAACTTCGGCTGGGTGACGCCCGTGCCGTCCACGAGGCTGTAGCGGGCGTCGATGCCGACCACGCCGCCCCAGGTGCGCTGGCCGACGACGGGGCCGAGGCCGTAGCGCTTGAAGGCGTTCGTGCCGATGTCGCCGTCGCTGCCCGCGTACTCGTCCGTCAGGGCCACGATCGGGCCGCGCGGGGAGTCGCCGGGGTAGCGGGTCCACTCCTGGCCGCGGCCGATCGCCCAGCCGATCACCTTGCGGTTGATCTTCTCGATGACCAGCTCCGAGGTGTGGCCGCCGCCGTTCTCCCGCAGGTCGAAGACCAGGCCCTCGCGGCCCATCTCGACGTGCAGGTCGCGGTGGTACTCGGCCCAGCCGTAGGACACCATGTTCGGCACGTGCAGGTAGCCGAGGCGCCCGCCGGACAGCTCGTGCACCTTCGCGCGCCGCTCGCGGATCAGGTCCTGGTAGCGCAGCGTGTACTCGTCGGCCAGCGGCACCACGACGACGCGGCGGTCCGCCTCGCCGTCCCGGCGCAGCGTCAGCTCGACCGGCTGCTCGGCCTTCCCGACCAGCAGGGCGGCCGGACCGTGGGCGGCCTCGACCGGACGGCCGTCCACCGCGACGACCGCGTCCCCGGCCCGCGCCGCGACGCCGGGCGCCTCGAGTGGGGACCGGCCCGCGGAGACCGAGGTCTCGCTCGGCAGGATCCGGACGATCCGCCAGACGCCGTCCTCGCCCCGGGCCAGGTCCGCGCCGAGGTGGCCCTGCGAGCACGCCGAGGAGCTCTCGCCGTCCGGGGTGCGCACGTAGGCGTGCGAGGTGTTGAGCTCGGCCCCGACCTCCCACAGCACGTCCCGCAGATCGTCGGCCGAACCCGCGCGCAGCGCCAGCGGCAGGTAGCGCTCGTGGATCCCGGGCCAGTCCACGCCGCCCATGTCCGCGCGCCAGAAGTTGTCGCGCAGCAGCCGCCAGTTCTCGTCGTACATCTGCCGCCACTCGGCGGCCGGGTCCACGACCACGCGGATCCGGTCCAGGTCGACGGTGATCGCGTCCTGTTCGTCCTTGGCGTCGAAGGCCTTGACGATGATCTCGCCGTCCTTGCGGTAGGCGATGCGGGCGCCGTCCCCGGAGACCGCGTAGCCCGACAGCGCCTCGACGACCGTGCTCAGCTTCCGCTTCGCCAGGTGGTAGCACTGCAGCGAGGGCCTGGGGTGCTTGTCCTCGGCACCGGCCAGGCTCTCGCCGAGCTCGCCGGTGCGCGGCATCTCCAGCCACAGCAGCGCGCCGTCCGCGGCGGTGAGCCCGGCGTATTCGCCGGCTTTGACCGGGAAGGGCACGACGCGCGAGCTCAGGCCCTCGACGTCGAGGCGGACCGGTTCGGCGGCCTCCTCGGACTCGTCGCCCTCGCCCTGGTCCTTCTTCGCGTCCTTGTCCTTCTCGTCGATCTTCGCCGGCCGGCCGTTGAGCTCGGGGGCGAAGGGCGACGGGGTGTCGGCGGCGAGCGTGACCAGGTACGGCCGGATGCCCGGGAGGAATCCGAGGTCGAACAGTTGGCCGTCGTACACCGGGTCGAAGGTGCGGTTCGACAGGAACGCCAGGTACCTGCCGTCCTTGGTGAAGACCGGGTCGTGGTCGTCGAAGCGCCGCTCGGTGACGTCCACGACCTCGCGGTCGGCGAGGCGCGCGAGGCGCACGTGCCGGTAGTCCCAGCCCGGCGACCAGCCCTCGGCCCAGGCCAGCAGCGCGGAGTCGGGGGAGAAGGTCAGTCCGCTGGCCTCGCGGTTCGCGCTGCGGGACAGCTCGGTGGCGGCGCCGGATTCGAGGTCGACGATCAGGACCCGTCCATCGTCGGCGGCGACGGCGACCGTCTTGGCGTCCGGCGAGCCGGCGAGCTCCAGCACCCGGCCCAGCTGCCCGGTGAGGATCCGGCGGGACTCGCCGCCCTCGGCCGGGATGATGTCGAGCCCGTCCTCGCCGTCCGCGTCCGAGACGCACACGACGGTCGAGGTGCCGTGCAGGATCAGCGGCAGCCGCGCGCGCACGCCCGGCCGGTCCAGCAGCGCCCGGGCCGGCCCCTGCTCGACCGGCAGCCAGTGCGCCGTGCCGCGCACCTCGGCCGTCAGGACGCGACCGGTCTTGCAGAGCCCGAACTCGCCGATCGTCGACTTCGCCGACACCGGGAACGGCGCGCGGCCCGAGCGCACCCCGCCGAGCCGCACGTTGAGCCGCACCGGTTCGGCGTCGAGGGATTCGAGCAGCCACAGCTCGCCCGAGGCCTGGTAGACGACGCGGGAGCCGTCCGTCGAGGCGAGCCGCGCGTAGTAGGGACCGTGGTCGGTGTGGCGGCGCACGTCCGAGCCGTCCGGCAGCGCCGAGTAGACCGCCGCGGCGCCCTCGTGGTCCGACATGAACACGACGCGCCCGGACACCCACATCGGGTTCACCAGGTGGTTGCCGACTCCGGTCAGGATCCGCTCGTACCGCGTGCCGTCCGGCGAGTACCAGATCTTGCCGCCGGTGCCGCCGCCGTACCGCTTCCACTTGGCCGGCTCGCGGTACGTCGAGGTGCCGACCAGCACGGCGCCCTCGGGGGAGACGGACACGTCCGAGGCCGAGCCGTAGGGCAGCGTGCGCGTCGTGCCGTCCAGCGAGACGGCGAAGGGCCAGGTGTGCATCCCGTCGCGCTGCCCGTGCCAGCCGGTGACCAGCACCTCCGTGTCGGAGAGCCAGCCGCGCACGCCGGCGTTCTCGAAACCGCCGCCGCCCCAGTAGGTGAGCCGCCGCACCGGGCCGCCGTCCACCTCGACCGCGTAGGCCTCGCGCGCGCCCTCCCGCGCCGCGCTCCAGGCCACGTGGGTGCCCGAGGGGTTCAGCCGCGGATTGATCGGAGGCGTGCGGTCCGAGGTGAGCCGCCAGGCGCGCGCGATGTCGGATCGCGCGGCGTCGAGCGGGGCGAGCCAGACGTCGTCCTCCGCGACGAACGTCAGCAGGTTTCCCGACAGGTGGGGGAAACGAAGATAAGGGTTGTCTGCCACGATGCCGACTCTATTCATGTCCAGGGTTTGCCGTCGAGAAGGTTTCCGGCCCGGCCGGGGGCCACACCGGAGGGCTTGCGGCCGGAGTGCGCTCCAAGGCGTCGAGCGCCAACGCGATCGCGGTTTCGAGCTGCGGATCGCGGCCCGCTGCCCAGTCCTGCGGGGCGATCGGCACCTCGACGTCCGGCTCGACCCCGTGGTTCTCCACGGCGTAGCCGACGTTGTCGAACCAGGTGCCGTACTTCGGCTGGGTGGTCGTCGTGCCGTCCACCAGCGAGTAGCGGCCGTCGATGCCGACCACGCCGCCCCAGGTGCGCGAGCCGACGACCGGCCCGAGCCCGTAGCGCTTGAAGGCGTGCGTGCCGATGTCGCCGTCGGAGGCCGAGCACTCGTCGCTGATCGCCACCAGCGCGCCGCGCGGCGCCTGGAACGGGTAGCTCGTCGGAGTGCCGCGCCGGGCCACGTCCCAGCCGATGATCCGCCGCGTCAGCTTCTCGATCACCAGCTGCGAGGTGTGGCCGCCGCTGTTCGCGCGCAGGTCGAAGATCAGGCCCTCGCGGCCGATCTCGACCTCGAGGTCGCGGTGGTACTCGGCCCAGCCCGGCGACATCATGTCGGGCACATGCACGTAGCCGAGCCGGCCGCCGGAGCGGTCGCGCACGAACGCGCGCCGCTGCTGGATCAGGTCGTGGTACCGCAGAATCC
This sequence comes from Actinospica sp., assembly GCA_035712985.1. GTDB lineage: Bacteria > Actinomycetota > Actinomycetes > Streptomycetales > Catenulisporaceae > Actinospica. The sequence goes on along the minus strand of DASTAE010000309.1, from coordinate 5,290 downwards.
GTTCGTCCCGGATCGGCGTGACCGCGACGCGCCGGTCCGCCTCGCCGTCCCGGCGCAGCGTCAGCTCGACCGGCTTGCCCGCCTTGCCGACCAGCAGCGCGTTCGGGCCGCGCACCGCGTCCACCGGGCGTCCGTCGATCGCCGTGATCGCGTCCCCGGCCCGCGCCGCCACGCCCATCGCCGTCAGCGGCGAGCGGCCCTCGGCGACGGAGGTCTCGCCGGGCAGGATGCGCGCGATCCGCCACACGCCGGCCTCGTCGCGGGTCAGATCGGCGCCGAGCAGGCCCTGCACCAGCGCGGAATCCGTCTTGCGGCCGGGCGGCATCACGTACGCGTGCGAGGTGCCGAGCTCCGCGCCGACCTCCCAGAGCAGGTCGTGGAGATCGTTGGCCGAACCGATGCGCTCGATCAGCGGCCGGTAGCGCGCGCCCATCGCGGCCCAGTCCACGCCGTCCATGTCCGCGCGCCAGAAGTTGTCGCGCATCAGGCGCCAGTTCTCGTCGTACATCTGGCGCCACTCGGCGATCGGATCGACGGTCACCCGGATCCGCTCGAGATCGACGGTGATCGGCTCGCGTTCGCCCTCGCCCAGCACCGGAAGGACCGTCAGCTCGCCGTTCTTCCGGTACGCCAGGCGCTTGCCGTCCGCGGACACCGCGAAGGAATCGACCGAGCCGACGAGCAGCGACAGCTTGCGCTTGCGCAGGTCGTAGCGCACGAGGTCCGGCTGCGGCTCCTCGTCGCCCTCGGACAGCGCGAAGCTCTCGCCGAGCTCGCCGTTGCGCGGCACGTCCAGCCACACCACGCCGTTCTCGACCGGACGCAGCTTCAGGTAGTGGCCCGCGGGCACCGGGAACGACTCGACCCGCGCGCCGATCCCCTCGAAGTCGACGACGACGGCCGGGATCTCCCCGCCGTCCTTCCCGTCGTCGGCCTTCACCGGTCGCCCGTTCAGCTCCGCCGCGAAGGGCGAGGGCGTGTCCGCGGCCAATCCGACCAGGTACGGCCGGATGCCGGGCGGGAAGCCGAGGTCGAAGCTCTGCGCGTCGTACGTCGGGTCGTAGACGCGGTTCGACAGGAACGCCAGGTATCTGCCGTCCTGCGTGAACGCGGGGGAGAAGTCGTTGAAACGGCGCGGGGTCACGTCCACGATCTCGCGGTCGGCGAGGCGCGCGAGCCGGATCTGCGAGGTCTCGGCGGCGGTCCAGGTCCACGGCGCGGCCCAGGCCAGGTAGGCCGAGTCGGGCGAGAAGACCAGGTCCTTGAACTCCGTGTACCCGGTGCGATCGAGCTCGGTCGCGACGCCGCTCTCGACGTCGACCAGCGTCAGCCGCCCGTCGTCGCCCGCCACGGCCAGGGTCCGGCCGTCCGGCGACGCCGCGAGCTCGCGCACGCGGGCGAGCTCGCCGCTGAGGATCCGCCGCGCCGCGCCGCCGTCCGCCGGGATGATGTCGATCCCGTCCTCGCCGTCGGAGTCGGAGACGCACACGACGGTCTCGGAGTCCGGCAGCACCAGCGGTATTCGAGCACGTACACCCGGCTCGGCGAGCGCCGCGCGGGCCGGCCCCTGCTCGACCGGCAGCCGGTGCGCCGTGCCGCGCACCTCGGCCGCGAACACCCGGCCGGTCCGGTCCAGCGCGTAGTGTCCGAGCCCTGATGCGGCGGAGACCGGGAAGGGCGAGCGGCCGGACCGCGCCCCGCCGAGCCGCACGTCGAGCCGGACCGGCTCGGCGTCGAGGGAGTCGAGCAGCCAGATGTCGCCGGCCTGCTGGTAGACGACGCGCGCGCCGTCGGTCGTCGCGTGGCGCGCGTAGTACTCGCCGAGCGCGGTGTGCCGCCGCACGTCGGAGCCGTCCGCCAGCGAGGAGTAGAGCGCCCCCACGCCCTCGTGGTCCGACAGGAAGGCGACCCGCCCGGACACCCACATCGGGTTGACCAGGTGATTGCCGACGTCCTCGAGGATCCGGGTGAACTCGGCGCCGTCCGGCGAGTGCCAGACCTGGCCGCCGCGTCCGCCGAGGTAGCGCTTCCAGTGTGCGGGCTCCCGGTTCGAGATCGGGCCCACCAGCACGGCGCCCTCCGGCGAGAACGACACGTCGGCGGCGGGCCCGAACGGCAGTTGCCGGGCCGGTCCGTCGAGCGGCATCGCGTACGCCCAGACCTTCTTCTGCGTCCAGTACTCCGGCCACCCGGTGACCAGGACCTCGTCGTCGGAGAGCCACCCGCGCACTCCGTCGGCGTTCGAACTCGCCTTGCCCCAGTAGGTCAGTCTATTGATGGGACCGCCGTCGACGGCCACCGCGTAGGCCTCGTTGACGCCGGTGCGCGTGGAGTTCCAGGCGAGGTGCGTGCCCGAGGGATTCAGCCGCGGATGCGAGACCGGGACGCGGTCCGTGGTCAGCCGCCAGGCCCTGGCCCCGTCCCCGCGGGCCTCGTCCAGCCGCGCGAGCCAGACGTCGTCCTGCGCGACGAACGTGAGCAGATCGCGGGCCACATGTGGAAAGCGTAGGTATGAAGAATCAGCCACGATCGCGACCTTACGCAGCTTGGGGCTTCTGAGCCGTCAATCGAGCGCCGAGCCGCTAGGCTTCGAACCGGCCACCGGGACGGCGGCCGAGGCACGGAGAAGACCTTGGAACGAGGAGAGATGTCGGCAACCGAGACGGCGGCCCAGCTCAGCACCGCCACGGCCATCAACCTGCGCATCGCCGAGGAGCTCGCGGCGGCCCCCGGCCAGGTGCGCGCCGCGGTGGACCTGCTCGACGACGGCGCGACCGTGCCGTTCATCGCGCGGTACCGCAAGGAGGTCACCGGCGGGCTCGACGACACGCAGCTGCGCACGCTGGAGGAGCGGCTGCGGTACCTGCGCGAGCTCGAGGAGCGCCGGGCCGCGATCCTGGAGTCGATCGAGTCGCAGGGCAAGCTGACCGACGAGCTCAAGGCGCAGATCCTGGGCGCCGACGCGAAGTCCCGGCTCGAGGACATCTACCTGCCCTACAAGCCGAAGCGGCGCACCAAGGCGCAGATCGCCCGCGAGGCGGGGCTCGAACCGCTGGCCGACGCGCTGCTCGCCGACCCGAACCTGGATCCGCAGGCCGAGGCCGCCGCGTACGTGGACGCCGAGAAGGGCGTCGCCGACCAAGCCGCCGCGCTCGAGGGCGCCCGCTCCATCCTGGTCGAGCGCTTCGGCGAGGACGCGGACCTGGCGGGGGAGCTGCGCGAGCGCATGTGGTCGCGCGGCCGGATGGTCTCGAAGGTGCGCGAGGGCAAGGAGGAGGCGGGCGCGAAGTTCGCCGACTACTTCGACTTCGCCGAGCCCCTCACCAAGATCCCCTCGCACCGCGCGCTGGCGATGTTCCGCGGTGAGAAGGAGGAGATCCTCGACCTGGTCTTCGACCCCGAGCCCGAGGACGCCGAGCCCGGCGCCCCGGCCGCGCGCTCCGGCTACGAGGTGCGCATCGCCCAGCGCTTCGGACTCGAGGACCTGGGCCGCGCGGCGGACCGCTGGCTGCTGGACACCGCGCGCTGGGCCTGGCGTACCAGGATCCTGATCCGGCTCGGCGTGGACCTGCGGATGCGGCTGTGGCAGAACGCCGAGGACGAGGCGGTGCGCGTCTTCGCCGCCAACCTGCGCGACCTGCTGCTCGCCGCCCCGGCCGGAACGCGCGCGACCCTGGGCCTCGACCCGGGCCTGCGCACCGGCGTGAAGGTCGCGGTGGTGGACGCCACCGGCAAGGTGGTGGCCACGCACACCATCTACCCGCACGCCCCCGCGCGCCGCTGGGACGAGTCGCTCGCGATCCTCGCCAAGCTGGCCAAGGACCACGACGTGGACCTCGTCGCCATCGGCAACGGCACCGCCTCCCGGGAGACCGACAAGCTGGCGGCCGAGCTGATCGCCAAGCACCCCGAGCTGCAGCTGACGAAGGTCATGGTCTCCGAGGCCGGAGCCTCGGTGTACTCCGCCTCCGCGTACGCCGCGGCCGAACTGCCGGACCTCGACGTCTCGATCCGCGGCGCCGTCTCGATCGCCCGCAGGCTGCAGGACCCGCTCGCCGAGCTGGTGAAGATCGACCCGAAGTCGATCGGCGTCGGCCAGTACCAGCACGACCTCGCCGAGGGGAAGCTCTCCCGCTCCCTCGACGCCGTCGTCGAGGACTGCGTGAACGGCGTCGGCGTGGACGTGAACACGGCCAGCGTGCCGCTGCTCACCCGGGTGTCCGGCATCGGCGAGTCCCTGGCCAAGGCCATCGTCGCCCACCGCGACGGCCACGGCCCCTTCCGCACCCGCGAGGCCCTCAGGCAGGTTCCGCGCCTGGGCCCCAAGGCCTTCGAGCAGTGCGCCGGCTTCCTGCGCATCCCGGGCGGCGACGACCCGCTGGACACCTCCTCCGTGCACCCCGAGGCCTACCCCGTGGTCCGCAGGATCGTGACGTCGGCGGGCTCTGACATCAGAACCCTGATCGGCAACGCGAAGCAGCTGCGCGCCCTGAGGCCGCAGGACTTCGTCGACGAGACCTTCGGCCTGCCCACGGTCACCGACATCCTCAAGGAACTCGAGAAGCCGGGCCGCGACCCGCGTCCCGAGTTCAAGACGGCCACCTTCAAGGAGGGCGTGCACGAGCTCAAGCACCTCGAGCCCGGCATGATCCTCGAGGGCGTCGTCACCAACGTGGCCGCCTTCGGCGCCTTCGTGGACGTCGGCGTCCACCAGGACGGCCTGGTCCACGTCTCGGCCCTGTCCAGGAACTTCGTCAGCGACCCCCGCGAGGTCGTCAAGCCCGGCGACGTGGTCCGGGTCAAGGTCCTGGACGTGGACGTGGCCCGCAAGCGCATCGCCCTGACCCTCCGCCTCGACGACGAGCCCGGCGCGGGCCGGGGCAACGGCGGCGGTGGCGGCCGGGGCGCTGGCGGCGGCCGCGACGGAGGTCGCGACGGCGGCGGCCAGGGCCAGCGCCCCCCGCGCCAGCAGCGCGGCGGCAACGGCGGCAACAGCGGCGGCGATCGCGGCCGCGGTCGCGACAGCGGCGGCTCCGCGGGCGGCGACACCGCACTGGCCGACGCCCTCCGTCGCGCAGGCCTGGTGAAGTAACAGGCCCATAAGTCCGGGTACTGCGGGGACGGCGGTCGTCAAGGAATCCTGACAGTGGCGAACCGCGCCACGGCGTCGAGGCCGGGGGAGTAGCCGTCGGTCGTGTCGACGTCGATCGACGGGACGTCCAGGCGCAGGCGGACGAAGTCGGGGCTGAGGAGGCGGTGGGCCTCGGACGCGTCGTGGGCTTTTCGGGTG